>CAZTOR010000044.1:0-1845 GCA_964615505.1 Candidatus Woesearchaeota archaeon | reverse complement strand
CAAAGATTATACTGGCATTTAAATCGCGCCGGCGAGGTCGAAGGCTATGAAGATGCTAGACGAGAATCTCGAGTTATTCTATCTGATAAACATAATCGATACGGAACCGGAATTGTTAGCGGAATTATGGCAAGAGGGACTCTCAATGAAGTTAAATCAAAGTTAAATGAATATATTCAACGAGAAAGATTGGTTCTGAGAGCCAAACGTCCTGGCGAAAAATCTATACAAACTGGAGTTTTAGATTCTAGAATCGCGAGAATGAATGAAAATGATTTGAGCTCTGAAGAACAAGAACGATTTAAACGAATATACAAGCAAGTTATTGATGAGAGTCGAGAGGTTTTGCACGGATTACAACATGATCCTGAAGTAGGTAATGTTGCAGAATATCATTCAAGAGTTAGAAAAATAATTCGTGAAGGAATCTTGTCCGGAGAATCAGATAATAAAATTATACTTTTTTGCCGAAAGACACAGTTTTCAAGATACTAGTCACTTCGGCATCTTTTTAAATAAAACTTAGAAGACCGAATTATGGTAGAACAAAAAGACAATCACTTCGTATGCAACTTATGTAAATATAAGTATCCTGCACGAGAACATGCAGAAATGTGCGAAGATAACTGTCGAGCTGGAACATTTGATCCAGAACTAGAAGGTTGGGGAATCCCTCCTGAACAAGAGCAAGCTTTAAATTAAAATTGCTCAATTAATAAACCATGAAAATAAAAAAGAAAATCTTGATATACATACTTTTAGTTATGGCAATCGGATTTATAGCTTATAATTATGAACCTGAACCCAAGTTAACTAATATTATAATCACCGACGATACTACTATTGTAGATGGTCAAATTCTTCAAAGATATCAGGTAGGCGGAAATGAAATTTGTCAATCAGATTGTAGATTATATTCTGAACAAAATGATGTTGAATATCACAGTGCAATAGTTCGAGTATGGGGACAATGTAATTGCCGGGTAATTCAATGAGAAAACCTAAATCTATGTCTGAATTAGCTTATTTTACTCGTAGAAAGGATGAGTTCGGAACTGTTCAAGTATGGGTTTTTAGAGAAGATTGTACTGAGTGCGGTAAAGGACAAATGGGAAAACCAATAAATCCTAAAACAGGAAAACCAAAATCTAGAGCAAAAGAATATCAATGTCCTGAGTGTTCATTTACTATTGAAAAGGAAGAATATGAAGACTCATTAACTGCAAATATTTCTTATTCTTGTCCAGAAGGTCATTCTGACGAACTTCAGATGCCTTTCAAAAGAGAAAAAATTAGTATTAAAGATCCAAAAACCGGTAAAACTAAACGAAAGCCGGGAATCAAATTCAATTGCAGAACTTGTGAATTTGAAATTAAGGTTATAAAACTTAAATAAATTTATAAAAGACTAGAGATTTATTATAAAATGCCTACTGAAATTGATGCTTTATTGGCAGATGCTTCTGCAGCTGTTTATAAGAGAAGACATAACTTGGCAGAAGAACTTAATCGACTTCGGCGTATAGAAGACGATTATTCTAGTCAAATAAACAGTCTTAATGAAAGAATAAATGGTCTTGGTGAAGAACATCAACAAGCATGGATTGCAGGAAACAGAAATCCTGAATTGAAAAGGGATCACTCAAATATTTCCAAAAATATAAAATTAAGGATTAAAGAGTTGGAAAGTAAAAAATCAAAAAATCGTTCATTAATTGATAAAAATAGTAGATTGTTACAAGATTTAAAAATTAGAATAAGTAAGTTTACTAAAACTATTGATTCTATTCGTTAAAAATTTTAAATAAGATATACTTAAAAAGTAGAATTCTACATAAATTTTAT
>CAZTOR010000043.1:0-1848 GCA_964615505.1 Candidatus Woesearchaeota archaeon | reverse complement strand
TAATAGAATGGAAATGATTTATAAGACAGTTGATGTTTTAGAAAAGATTTTCGGAAAATTCAATTATGAAGTTTGGGTGAATAAGAATCATAATCATGCAGTGCCAAAAGGTAAAAAATATATTCATCGAAAAGGTGCAACTCCTGCGATGAAAGGTGAACGAGGAGTGATTCCTGCAAACATGAGAGACGGTTCATATTTAGTTGAGGGAAAGGGAAACTCTGAATTCTTATGGAGCTCATCTCACGGTGCGGGGCGAAGTTTATCTAGAACTGAAGCTAAGAAAAAAATACAAATGAAAGAGTTCAAGGATTCAATGAAAGGAATTATTGGAACAATCGACAACGGAACTTTAGATGAAGCACCAATGGCATACAAAAAAATATCAATAGTTATGGATGCTCAAAAAGATAGTGTAAAAGTAATTAGGCATTTAAAACCAATCATAAATATGAAAGGATCTAGCATTCATAATAAAGAAGATAAACACAGTTAGTAATTTTCTGCTGCACCTAATAAAATATATTCTGCAGAGAAAGGTAATTCAAATTCGTTTCTACTATAGAATGACTCTAATTCATTAGAAGGTATTTCTGATCCTTCTATTAATCCTGTTTGAAAACCTCGTTTGTATTTATTATCAAAACTCTTTGACAAGTCAAACAAAATATCCACATTATCGTCTGAATTAAATTCTGAACTACTGTCTGTTAAAATAGTCCAAGTAGGTATTATAGAAATATCGTAATCTTCGCCAAGAGAATTAGCTTTAATTGATAGTTGTTCTATTTCAGAAAAAATGTGGTGTGCTTGAGTATACTTATTTCCTAAAAGAGAATCTATCCTTCTTAATACCTGATCGTTCAAAAATTCATTGAGTAAATATTCATATTCCGAGGACATTGATAAAATTTTATCGTTATGCCTTACTTGAGATGATGCTAAAAATGCTCCGTCAGTAAATCCAATAAACTCCCAACAATCTTTCACTGGAAAAAGCCTATTTTCTAAGTCTGAGAACTCTTCAACAGACAAATTCGTTTCTTTATTTATGTTAAAATGATACGTATACTCTGTACTTTCCGTAAAATTATTTATTAATTTAGAATACATTTAACACCTCTCGTTTCATGATCATTGGTGTAAACAAGTATACGTAGAACTTATTTAAAGTTTTGTATCTTGGTTAACTGCTTTTATGAAAAAGCAGCGAACGAGCTGCCAGAATTAAAATTAAAATATGTATAATTGTACAAGTTGAACAAATGGCTTGAAGTACTGCAAGTTCAATATAAACTAAATAAATTACTCCAAGAACTCCTGCCAAAGATAGGTATTTTCTACCTGTTTCATTTGAAAGATTATATGATAAAAACCATAAAATTCCAAAAACACCTAATGGAATTCCTAAAAACTCAGAATATTTGCTTTTATTTACAATATCGCATTCACCGCCCACTATGCAAAAACCTTCATCTGTCGCATAATGAGAATGTATGGTTAATATAGAAAACAGTATACCTAAGACTGAAACAAATAGAATAAAGTTACGTTTCATAAATCAATTAAATGAATATACTTTTAAAAGACTCTCCATTTAATCTATCAACGGGCCTGTAGCATAACTTGGATAGTGTAGCTGGTTTCGGCCCAGTTGGTCGGGGTTCAAATCCTCGCAGGCCCGTACACTATCCAATTTTAAGAGATATATTTAAAAAATATTATATTAATTTCTTGAAATGGAAGAAAAAGTTCTTGATCAACTAGCTGCCAAAAGAACCGAATTAGCAAGGGACCGGACTGCTTTAGCCATGATTCGTACATCTCTATCCTTACTATTGGCAGGGA
>CAZTOR010000042.1:0-1941 GCA_964615505.1 Candidatus Woesearchaeota archaeon | reverse complement strand
TTAACAAGAGGTAAGATTGAGAAGACAATCGGACGAAGATAATGGCAGAAGAAAAGAAACAAACAAAAAAGATTGTTAAGAAGGAAAACCAATTTGAACAAAATATTTCGAAGTTATTGGTTTTTGGAAAATGGGAAACAAAATCTATTCAAATTCAAGATCCTGGATTAAAGAGATATATTAATCTCGATCCGATTCATGTACCTTCTACAAATGGAAGATATACTGAAAAACAATTTTGGAAATCTAAAAAACCAATTTTAGAAAGATTAATGATTAGATTGTTTGTAACTGGACACGCAGGTAAGAAACACAAGAGAACTTCAGGAAGATTTTCTGGAAAAAAGACAAATACTTACAATGTTATGTTAGATACACTAAATTTAATCGAGGAAAAAACAAAGCAAAATCCTGTTGAAGCAATTGTTAGAGCAATTGAAGCAGCAGCACCTCGAGAAGGAATCACAACTATTGAATATGGAGGAGTTAGATATCCTAAGGCTGTGGATCTTTCACCGCAAAGAAGAATCGATTTGGCATTAAGATGGTTAACACAAGGTGCATACCAAAAGACTGCTGGATCAAAAGGAAAAAAGAAGATTCATGAAACTTTAGCAAATCAAATTATTGCGACAATGAATTTTGAACAAGATTCAATTGCATTTCAAAAGAAATTTGATTTAGAAAGACAAGCTAAATCCGCAAGATAATGGTAGAATTTAAATTTGCAGTAGGAAATCCGGGAACAAAAAAAACTTACAAGATAGAAAAGAAAGATTCAGAGGCTCAACCATTTTTTGGTATGAAAGTTGGTCAAGAATTCAATGGAGAATTGATTGGACTTAATGGTTACAAATTAAAAATTACTGGTGGAAGCGATTATGCAGGTTTCCCGATGAGACCTGAAATTGAAGGTTCTGCAAAAAAGAAAATCTTGATGGGAACTGGAAGTATCGGATTCCGAAAACGAAGATATCACAACGTTCCAAATGCAGAAGGTGCAAAGAAGAAATTGAAACAAACTTTCCCGGGTGAACGAAGACGAAAATCTGTTAGAGGAAATACGGTTTCTGAAGATACAGTTCAAATTAATTGTAAAGTTATTTCTACAGGAAAAGAAACCCCTGAAAAATTACTTGGTTTAGAAGTGCAAGCTGAAGAAGCTCCAGTAAAAGAAGAAAAGAAAGCTGAACCTAAAGAAGAAAAGAAAGCTGAACCTAAAGAAGAAAAGACTGAATAATTTTTTAAGAAAGCAAAAAATTATAAAGTAAACATTTGTTTTTATTTTAATGAGCCGAACACTTCGGATTCGTGAACGTCTAATTAAATATCTAAATGGAGATGTATCAGATAACTGGATCAAAAAAGGGGTTCTTCCCCGAGATCCCGGTCCTGCAAACACTTTAGAACTTTTAACTTTTTATAATACTGCTACTCGACATGGAACTACTCCTCAACAATTAGGAAACGTTTTGAGCAAAGATTCAAATATAGTTAAAGTTGGAACTACTTATTCCCGTAGTTCGATGCTATCTGGTGGTTATGATATTTGTCTTTGGGCTTCAAGTGATTATGTGAGATCTAATATTCCGGATTTCGAAAAAGGAGATCCATTAATTTTTGATGAGACTACACGAACTTTAGAATCATTGGTTAATAACAATTAGATACCCCAAGTATCGTTTACTTTTCTTTTAATTTCAGCTATCTCTTTCAATATAGAAACTTCATCGGACGATAGAAATTCCTTTTTAGATTTTAATTTTCTAAATTCAGTTTCAGAAATATCAATATAAAGTTCATCTCCGCCATTTGCATTACGTCCAATCGTTATGCCATCAACAGAAACTGCAGATTCTTGACCTTTATTTAATTCCTTTAGTTTTTCACCTTTATCTTCAATAGATTTGATTTTACCGACTTTCTTACCTTCTGAATTTA
>CAZTOR010000041.1:0-2156 GCA_964615505.1 Candidatus Woesearchaeota archaeon | reverse complement strand
TTCCAAATATTGCAGCAAATATTGCATTAATAAAATTACCGTAGATAATTATTAAGAAATCAAATCTATTCGGTTGTGTATATTTATCCAATAATTTACGTAAACACATACTTTCTGCATAGGATTATAACTTAAAAATATTGTTTTTTTATTTTAAATTTCTAGCTATAACAATTTTACTTTAATTACTAATATGAGATTATTCTCTTATTATCTTCGTTGTTTGGAGAAACAATCTCTACAAAAAACTGGTCTTCCTTCAGAAGGTTTGAATGGTACTTCGCATTCGTTTTTACATTCAGTACACGTAGTTTTGTGCATTGTTCTCTCAGATTTAAAATCTGCCATGGCATTCTCCAGAAAACACCGTATATAAAAGTAACTATTTTGACCTACGAGTAATATTTTTACGCAACTAATTTAAAACTCTGAAAACTAATATCGATATCAATGAGAGTAATTGGAATTGTTGGAAAAATTGGTTCTGGAAAAGATACTGCGGCAGAATATTTGAATAAAAAATATAGCTTTAAGTCAGTTAATATAGGAGATTTGGTTAGAAAAGAAGCAAAAAATAAAAAGCTAGTTCCAACAAGAATAAATTTAACAAGAGTCTCAAAAGAGTTTACTGATAAATTTGGTAAAGATTACTGGAGCAAAAGAGCAATTAAAAAAATAAAATCATTCAAAGGTTCAAAATTTGTAATTACTGGAATTCGAAGATTGGAAGACTACGAGCGTATCTCTAGTACTTTCAAAAACTTTGAATTTTATCTTATTGATGCCAAACCAAAACTTAGATTTAAGAGAATGCGAAAAAGATCTAGACCAGGAGATCCCAAAACTTATTTACAATTTTTAAAACAAGAGTACCACGAGTTTCGTTTGTATGGTAATTTCAATAAAACTCTAAGCAATATCAACAGTAAGATTGACAATAACAAAACTCGAAATGCATTGTATAAAAATCTAGATAAAATAATTTAGAAGAAATCTTTATATTACTTAACGAGTAGATTAAATTGTGAAACGGATACTTTTAAGCATCATTCTAGGAATGTTAGTAATTGGTACCGTTAGTGCTGCATCATCAGTTACTCTTGATGCTGAAATTGTTAAAAACGAAATTAATTCAAAGGAAGCTGCAATCTTCACTCTCCATTTGAACAATAATGAACGTAGTCCTAACCAATATTTACTGAGTGCTCCACTTACTAAGTGGGATGTAACTTTCTCAGACTATGTAGTTAGAGTTCCGCCTACTTCAACTCGTTCCGTTGACTTAAGAATGGCACCACCTATGGACTCGGTTGAAGGAACTTACGCTATATATATTAAAGCTCAATCAACACAAGATTCAGATATTTCAAATTTTAATTATGTTCAAGTACATATTAATGAAGTAATTGAAGATGAATTAGCTAAAATATCCATATCTGAAGAAGTTATTGACGGTTGGATTGTAGATAGTTATAGCTTTAATATTGAAAATACGGGGTCAGTTGAGTATTCAGGAAACCAAGTTGACTATTTCTCTGAACTGGAGTTCTTACTTTTGGATTCGTTAAACTCTCATGAAGTTGAAGATTATGGAGATGATAAAAAAGTATCTTGGAGTTATACTCTTGCACCTGGCGAATCTGTAGTAATTTCTTATTCAGTTTCATATTTGCCTCTTCTTATTTCAGGAACATTATTAATTGGAGCAATTCTTGCTTTCCTTTATTTCTACTTAAACAGATTTAATTTAACTAAATCTGCACGTAGAGGAAAAGAAACTATTAGTATAAAACTAGGAGTATCAAATAAAACTAACTCAGAACAAGAGAATGTCCGAGTTGAAGATTTTATTCCTAAGCCGCTTAAACTTGTCAAAAATTTTGGGACTGCAGTTCCATCTCAAATTATATCAACAAAATCAGGTACTAAATTAGTTTGGAAATTTGATTCAGTTGCACCACAAGAAGAAAGAATGTTAAGTTATGAATTAAAATCTGAACTTCATGTAATCGGTAAATTGCAACTTCCACAAGCAAAGTTAATCCAAAAAAAAGGTCAAAAGACATTGGCAAAGGTATTTTCTGGTAAGATTAAACTCGTAGGAAGATAACTTTTTAAACTACATTTTTCAAACGAAACTAACCCTCTGTAGCTCA
>CAZTOR010000040.1:0-2196 GCA_964615505.1 Candidatus Woesearchaeota archaeon | reverse complement strand
ATCCGAAAACTCAGGAATTGTTATATTCAAAAGATGCTTATTCTCGACCACAACCACACGCTTGTTTCATTTTATCTGTTAAAGATGATTTAGTTAATGAAGGCGGAATTTTTGATTTAGTTACTCGAGAAGCAAGAATTTTTAAGTACGGTTCTGGAGTTGGAACCAATTTTTCTTCCATTCGAGGAAAGGGTGAAACTCTTTCTGGCGGAGGTACTTCTTCCGGATTGATGTCATTTTTGAAGATTAATGACTCTGCAGCAGGAGCAGTAAAATCGGGTGGAACTACTCGGCGAGCTGCAAAAATGGTCTGTCTAGATATTGACCATCCTGAAATTGAAGATTTTGTTAATTGGAAAGCAAGTGAAGAAGATAAAGTTGCGGGACTGGTTGCAGGTAATGCCACCTGTTCAAAATATTTGAATGAAATTTTAGCAATTGCAAATGAGACTGGAGTTAATTTAAATGAAAATAAAAAATTAAGAACTGCCATTCAAAATGCACACAAAAATAATATTCCTGCACGAATGATTTTGAGAGCTATTGAATTAGCCAAACAAGGTATTGGAAAAATGGATTTCAAAGAGTTAGATACTTATTACGAAGGTGATGCTTATGTAACGGTTTCTGGTCAAAATAGTAATAATAGTGTTAGAATTTCGAATGAGTTCTTTAATGCATTAGATTCAAATATGAGCTGGAATTTAATTAATCGAACAGATGGTCAAAGTTGTAAAGAAATTCCTGCGCAAAAATTGTGGAATGATATTGCGATGAGTGCATGGGTTAGTGCAGATCCCGGGCTTCAATATGATACTACAATTAATGAATGGCATACTTGTCCAGTGAGTGGAAAGATTAATGCAAGTAACCCTTGTTCAGAATATATGTTCTTAGACGATACTGCATGTAATTTGGCAAGTATTAATCTGACAAAATTCTTCGATGAAGAAACAGGTACTTTCAATATTGATGCATTTAAACATGCAGTTAGACTTTGGACAATCACTTTAGAAATTTCAGTATTGATGGCACAATTCCCAAGCAGAGAGGTTGCTCAAGGAAGTTATGATTTCAGAACGCTTGGTTTAGGATACGCAAATCTTGGTTCTCTTTTAATGAAGATGGCAGTTCCATATGATTCAGAAAATGGTCGAGCAATAGCTGGAGGAATTACATCTTTAATGTGTGGGGAATCCTATTCTACTTCTGCCGAAATGGCTTCAATTTTAGGAGCTTTCAAAAAGTATGAAGAAAACAAAAATCATATGTTGAGAGTAATTCGAAACCACCGAAGGGCTGCTTATAATGCTAAACCTGAGTCATATGAAGAGTTAAGCGTTTTACCGACTGCATTAAATCAAGAACTTGTTCCTAAAGCTATGCTAACTGCAGCACATTCTTCGTGGGATAGAGCATTAGAATTAGGTCAAAAAAATGGTTATCGAAACGCTCAAGTTACAGTTATCGCTCCAACTGGAACAATTGCATTAGTAATGGATTGTGATACTACAGGTATTGAACCTGATTTCTCTATTGTTAAATTTAAGAAATTGGCAGGAGGAGGATATTTTAAGATTGTAAATACTTCTCTAAAATCTTCTTTGAAAAAGTTAGGATATTCTGAAGATCAAATTAGAGATATTGAAAAATATTGTATCGGACACGGTTCAATAAGAGATGCACCATTTATCAATTTCAAAACATTAAGTGATAAAGGATTTGAACAAACACAATTAGATGCTCTCGAAAAAGAAGCAAAAAACGCGTTTGAAATTAAATTCATATTTAACAAGTGGTCCCTTGGCGAAGAATTCTGTAAAACTAAATTAAGTTTAACGGATGAACAATTAAATAGCACTACGTTCAATATGTTGAAGTTCTTAGGATTCAGTCGAGAAGAAATTTCTGCAGCAGATGAATATCTTTGTGGAACTATGACAATCGAAGGTGCACCTCATTTGAAAGGCGATCATTACAAAATTTTTGATTGTGCAAATAAATGTGGTAAGAAAGGAAAAAGATACATTCACCACGGAGGTCATTTAAAGATGATGGCTGCAGCTCAACCATTTATCTCAGGTGCAATTAGTAAGACTATTAACATGCCGCGAGAGATAAGTATTGAAGATATTAAATCCGCATATTATGATAGTTGGAAATTAATGATTAAAGCAGTTGCACTTTATCGAGATG
>CAZTOR010000039.1:0-2250 GCA_964615505.1 Candidatus Woesearchaeota archaeon | reverse complement strand
TTTCATATCTAAACAGTAGCGCCACATTTTAGGACCATAATCTCCTGCTTTAATTGTTTTATTAATTTTAATTGGATGATTTTCTTTAATCCTTTTTCGAATACCTGCAATTTCAGATTCAGTATGAATTACATACATATGAATATCCGTTCCTTTCTTAGAAACTTTCAAGGCATCTTTCAGAAATTTTTCATTATCGTGAGGCAGAATCATGATAATTCTATCAAATTTTTCTTTTAATTTAGGTATTTGTTTTTTAACATCGCCTTTAATTGAAAATACTCGTGACTGCAAATTATTCAATTCAATATTTTTTTCAGCATATTTTGCAGCGTCAGGATTAAATTCAATATTCCAAACACTAGAATACGGGTTTTTTTTACCAATAACAATACCAAACGGTGCTATACCTGAAAACATCACCAAAATTTTCTCAGAACCTCTAACCTTTTTAGCAAGTCTCAATCGCTCATTTCCAAGTCGCTGAGAAAAGTAGGTTTTATTCAAATCAAATCTAAATAAACAATCGGATTCTCTATATTCAGTAGTAGTTCTTCGTTCACCAGCCAATATTCTTAGTTTTCGAATTCTATATTTACCTTCAATTTTGTTTGGTTTCTTTGCAACAACTTTAATTTTAGGATTTGCTTTCAAAAGAGAATTTGCAATTAACTTTTCATATTTTTTAATAGAATCTGGAACCTCAATAACGGCAATGTCACCAATTAAATCATAACTTCGTCGAACATCATCTAATAACTTTACTGGCAAAACTTTCATAAACAATTCTCTCAGACTTTTTGGTCGGGATTTAAAGTTCTCTAAGCTTCTTTTCTCAAAAGTTCCAAATTTAGTTTTGAATTTAATAGTTACTGGAAAATAAATATGTTTTTTATCAGATTCTGGTCGATAATCTCCATCTAGATAATTTTTCTGAATTAAGAACTTCCTTGCTAATTCACCATTTTTCTTAACAACTTTCAAAACTAAAGTCATAATTTTGGTTGTTCGCAATCTTTTAAAATAACTCTGGAAGGTCAATCTTATGATGTATATAATCGGATTGGGACACACATTGAAAGACTTGTCTCTAAATTCACTGGACACATTAAAAAAATCAAAAGAAGTTTATTTAGAGAGTTATACTTCTCTTTCAAATTTCAAAATTGAAGAATTAGAAAATTTAATTGGAAAAAAAGTCCAAATTTTAAATCGAAAAGGTGTCGAGGAAGACAAACCTTTCTTAAAAGATAATGCAGCACTATTAGTTTACGGAGATCCTCTTTCTGCAACAACTCATCTAGAGATTTTACAAGAGGCAGAAAAGAAAAATATCAAAGTTGAAATAATTCATGCTCCATCTATTATGACGACAATTGCTGAAACCGGATTACAGCTTTACAAATTTGGTAAGACTGCTTCAATTCCATTTTGGGCAGAAAATCATAAACCTGAATCATTCTTTGATTATTTAGAAGAAAATCAATCAATAGGTGCACATACTTTGTTTTTACTTGATTTAGATCCGGAGAATGATAAATTCTTATCAATTTCAGAAGCCATATCTCGAATTTTAGAAATATCAACATCTCGGAAATCAAATATTTCTACGAAAACTAAATTTATTGGATGTGCTCGACTGGGAATGAAAGACTCAGTAATAAAGTATGGGACTCAAGATGAATTATCAAATTTTGACTTCGGTAAAGCACCTTATTGTTTAATTTTACCTGGAAAATTAAATTTTATCGAAGAAGAAACTATAGCAAAGTATTAATTCTGAGTTTGTATTTATTTTTTATGTCGTTAAAGAGAGTAAGAGATTACAGAGAAAGAATTCACAAATTCATTCAAAAAGATCACGATATGCATGGATCAATGAACAATCTTTGGAGGATTATCGAAAAGATCTTTCAAAACGAAAAAGAAATGGAAGATGCAATTTCTCGATCAAAACATACAACATCTCGAAGCGAACATAAAGATTTAAAGAAAAAATATTACCTTGCAAAAAAAGGCAGAAATAAAGAAGTCAAAAATTACAAAAAAACACGTAGAAAAGTTCTAGAAAAATTCAAAAAACTGAAAAAAGCCGCTAAGTTTTAGATATTTTTTTATATATGTACTTGTCATTAATAACAAGTATTAGTACTTTACATTAATGAATATGAGTAAACTCGAAAAAACCATCTTAGCCATTGAAAAAATTCTAAAGAAAGACACAAGAGGTCTAACTATACAAGATATATC
>CAZTOR010000038.1:0-2304 GCA_964615505.1 Candidatus Woesearchaeota archaeon | reverse complement strand
AACGGGAGCGTGGGTTCAAATCCCACCCCTGGCGTTATTACTTAATTCTTCTAGAAAAAATAAACCCATATAATTGAAACAAATATTGATGCAAAAATTAAATACTTCGAATTACCGAAGTTTATCAAATCATCCCTCGATACTTTCATAATCCGGATAAACTGGACCTCTCATATACTCTTCGTGATTTTCAATAAAATGTAAAAGTTTGTTTTGATTTTGTTCAATTATTGTAGATAAATCTGCACTTGTTAATTGTGAAAAAATCTCGCCATCTCGAATTAAACTTACTAAATCTTTTTGAGGAATATCTGTTCGTTTATATGAACAAATATTTCCGTTTGTGATAAAAAAGTCCATTTCAGAGTTTATTAAATCAAGATTTGTCATGACATGTACTTCAAACGCTCCCATTTTAACATAAGGAAATATTCCTCCACTAATAATTTTGTAAGACATAATGTAAAAAAACGGTCTACAGTATTAAAGTTTTTTGTGATTTGAGAACATAAAGGGCACACTCAGAGGTGGACACTTTTTGAAAACTTTATCTTACTGACAAACAACTCCACGCCGCTACTCTAAAGCACGAATAAACATGATTATGGCTGCTCGGTTCCCCGCCTGACCCGGTTCTCACAATAACCCGCCGAAAGAGGCAACGCTTCGACATCATATGTCAGGGACAAAGCATACAGTCCATGCCGCCCTCTGAGCTTCAACATCTCAGCATAAGAGATAACAACCGCGCTTACCCGGCCTGTCTAGCCCATTAAAATCGGAAATTTTTAGTTTAAAAGAATTATTATTCGCGCTCTAAATACTTAGTTATTTCTTTTCCCATCTTTGGATTTTTTTCTTTGATAAAATTAAAATATGGATAAAAATCTCTTATTAATGATCGTGCAGAAGTATGGAGTCTGTCCGACATTTGTTCAGAAATACCTTTTGCTTTTTTTCTCTTTGATGCCAAAGCAAATATTTTCATCATCAAATCAGGTCTTCGATATGTAGAAACTGTTTGTGAAACATTGGATTTTGACTGTTGAACACCTGCTGTTGCCAATATATTTGAATAATAAGCCAACCCCCAGTTCTGATTATTTGAAATTCTATTTTTGAAAATGTCTGAATCAGATAAAGATATGTAACCTGTCCTAAGTGCATTTGGATCCAAATATTCGTGGTGAATATTCTGATCTATCCATAAGCTATATTCTGAAGAATCCACTTTAACATCAGAGAAAGTAGATAATGCTAATGCTGCATCAAAGGATTTTAGCGTTATTTTTACCGCATAGAAAATACTCTCCTCTCTTCCTCTAAATAAATCATAAATATCTTCGTTTCTAATCTTGTCTTTTTGTTTGGTCAATACTTCTAAATCAGTCAATGCTGATCGTACGTCTCCTTGAGATCTTGCTGCAATTTTTTTCAAAACTACTGGTTCCACATCAATTTTTTCTAATTTTGATACTTTTCCCAAATATTTCTCAATTGATTTATAGTCTACCGGATCAAATTTTATTAGTTCACAATATTTTCTAAGTGTCTTATATCGAGAATTCCATGGATCATTAGCAGTAATAACTATCGGATATCGAGTATTCTTAATTATATCAATTAATGCAGTTATTCCTCCTCTGTCTGAAGTTCCAGAAAAAGATTCTAATTCATCTATTAGGATTATTTTTTTATCACCAAGTAAAGATGGTTGAGTCGTAGCAGGTCTTAACTGTTCTATAATTCTTGATTTATTTCTTGTGGAAGACGGGGGGATTTCATATAACTCGTATCCTCTTTCTGAAGCATAAACTCGAACCGCTAGAGTCTTTCCAACTCCCGGATCACCATAAATAATTGCTGCTTTCTTTGACTGCCTTTGAAGAAAATTTGTGAATTTGACAATGCCAGAATATTGTCCAATAATGTCATTGATCTTTTTTGGAATATATTTCTTAATCAGCATATGAACTTCTTAAGAATTGAATTTATATACTTGTGTTTAGTCGGGTTCTGAGACTTGAAAGTTGTTTTCGTAGGAATTTTATTTCTGAACTTTGTTCATCAACTATGTCAACAAGAGGGTCTTTTTCCCGAGTAAGATTAATAATTTCACGGAAGGCATCTCGATTTGTATTTGCAAAATTTATAATTTGAGTCATAGTTACCATTAATATGACAAACCTCTCAATACTTCTCCAAAGATTAGTTCAACTTCGTGGTTTTTCATTTGATTTGGATCTATATTGTAAACTCGATTTAGTTGTTCCGGGAAAATTTCTGTTTTAGCGTCCTTTAACT
>CAZTOR010000037.1:0-2351 GCA_964615505.1 Candidatus Woesearchaeota archaeon | reverse complement strand
CTGAAGTTGTAGAACCTGAAGTTGTAGAACCTGAAGTTTTAGAACCTATAACTGAAAATATCATTACAAAAAATTACAAATTAGACTTAACTGTAAAATCAACTCCGAATAAATATTCTGAAATGTCAGAATATCTTCCAAAATATGGTGAGGTATTTGAAATACCCTTTTTTGCCAGCAAAAGAGTTTCAGACGACAAGTTATTACATGCGATGAATATAATGGCACAGTATTTGGATAATAATGAAGATGGAACTCCCGACAATGCTGAAGTTGTTGATGAACTTATTACTCGCGAAGTTGGAATGATTATGTTTGCTGATGAGAACGAAGCCGAAAATTCAGAAGTATGGGATTCTGATGCGCCGATGGATAGATATCAGGAATTATATGCAGAAGAGACAATTATTTCGGGATCAAGATTTGATGCCAGTTTGGAAGAAATTTTACATTTAATTACAGATATCGGATATGAAGGAGTATATCCTTCAGTTTTTGGAGAATTTTCAGGATCTCAATTAGCAAATTTGATGGATAATGCACGAGGAGGACACTTTGAAAATGAAGGTACAATAACAGAAGACGGAGAAACATACCAACTTGCTGTTCCATCTTCATATCCTGTTGGTGCATGGTATACTTATTATGACGAAACTTGTACTTATGATTGCATGAATACTGAATATTTGTATTGGGCTATGACTTCAATTTTGGGCGCTCAGAAAGATAGATGTGGAGAAATTAGTCAGGAGTGGAAACTCTGCACTAAAGAAAAAGTTATTTCTCAAGATCCGGGAATTTATGCATTGTTAACTGATCCGCAATATGCATTACCTAAAGTTTTACCTGATGGCACATATGGAAACTAAGATTCTACGTAATCTTTAAATAAAATCAATCAATTCTAGCTACATGGCACTCTTTGGACTTGAAGGTACATTAGGAGTGGGAATTGGACTTCTACTGGGTCTTGCCTTGTTGAAGTACGGCGGATATGCAGATTCTGTTAAGCGAGAACTAAGTTATGTTGCTGCAGGTGCAATCTTCTTGTTGCTGAGTTCTGTTACTGGAACCGGACTTGAAGGAATACCTGGTTTTGAGCAAGCAATAACTTACATTAACATTATTTTTGTTGTTGTCGCATTCCTACTTACATTAATTGGTGCAGTTTTAATGGCTGTACAAATTTTCGCAAAGATTCGTTAATTCGAATCTTGCCCTTTCTTTTTTGATGAATCATAAGGTTTTTAATCTAAAATCTGGGCGATTCAATATGAGAACAATCTTTATTGAAGCATATATTAAAGAAGATCTTACTCCGCTTTTAGAAGAAATTATTAAGAAAGTAAAAGAAAAGCGAATAGGATTAGTAACAACCGTTCAACACATCAAAGGTCTAGATTTTGCCAAAGAATATCTTCAGAAAAATGGATTTAAAGTATTTATAGGACAACCTGCAAAAAACATGGTTCCGAAGCAAGGAATTTACGCATTTCATGCTGGACAGTTATTGGGTTGCGATGCGACTGCAGCATTAGATGTAGAAGAGGAAGTTAATTGTTTTGTTTATTTAGGTACCGGAGAGTTCCATCCGCTTCATTTGGCTTATGATACAGATAAGCCAATCTGGTTGGCAAATCCTCTAACCAAAACAGTTGAATTGCTACCCGATGAAAGAAAGAGAAGATATTTTTCTAAACAAGCAATTCGTAAAAACAACGGAAAGCACGCAAAATGTTACGGATTTTTAGTTTCAACAAAACCGGGACAATATTATTTGAATATGGCAAAACGAATGCTTAAAGAAGTTCGTTCTGTTGGAAAGGATGGAATAATTCTGACTCATGACACAATTGTTCCAAATGACTTACTTAATTTCTCAGAAGTTGATTGTTATGTAAACACGGCTTGTCCTAGAATTGTCGAAGACCAACAAAATTATCCGAAAACGCTGATAAATGGAACGGAATTGAGAGAAATCATTGACGAGCTGAAAGAAGACTCGAAACGTTTATAAACCTCACAAATTGAAAAATACCACGATGGAAGTAATGAAAAAGGAAAAGACAAACTTGAAATTGAGTTTCAAACCTTTTGATCAAGGCCTGTTGAACGCAATTAATGAAAAAAATTGGACAGACAGCGATGTTCAACTTTCAGGATTCCAAGTAACTCACCCAGAAGTCGGTGAAGCAATTTTTACATTAAAAACAAAGAAAAAAGATGCAAAGTCAGTTTGGAATGCATCTATTACTGCTTTGTCTAAAGACTTGTCTGAATTAAAGAAACAAAATAAGTAATCTTTTATTTTATTAGCACCGAATCCATATATGACTTTATCAGAAGAAGTT
>CAZTOR010000036.1:0-2507 GCA_964615505.1 Candidatus Woesearchaeota archaeon | reverse complement strand
GCGAAGGCAGCAGCACCAAAGGCCGCACTAAAAGAATTGGGAGAAAGACTCTCAAAGTCTGCAATAAGAGGAGCGGCTTCGAAAGCAGTTATTGATACCACTAATGCGGCAGGTGCATCTACCGGATTTGGCGCGATTCTCACTTATATCGTAACGTACGGAATGGCAGTAGTAAGTTATGGAATGGAGTACTGGTGGACTTACCTTCCAATTAAACATTTCATAGAAAGGTCTCAGGATGCAACAGCTGAAATAAATAAAGAATGGTCATCAGTTTCATGTATCTCTAAACCTGAAAAAGTTATAACAACAAAACCAAATTGTAAATCCGAATCAGATATAATTTACCCCGAATTTGAAGATGTATTTATTTTAGGAGATATACCTATTGTTGAAGAACTAGCTGAAGCAGCATTAGCAATGCCTTCAAGCAAACCAATACTTGAACCAAAAAATTATAATAATGTTGAAAGTGTTGGTGAAGTTTGCGTAGATTATCATAATTATTTACTTTCTGACGAAGTCGATATTATCGGAGATAAATATGTAAATCCTAGAGAAGTGGTTTTAACAGTGCCTTTCGCTTCATGTGGTGCAGTAAGTGCAGTATACCCCGGATTTGGACCCGGATGTACTACATCTTATGCTATCCTTTATTTAAGTAATTGGGTTGATCCTGAAATGGGTGCAGGAAGTACTGCAGCATTAACAGGAGGTATGGCGCTTCTTGCAGGACCATCTGCTCTAGCATTAACTACTGCATTTTTAGCAAACCCAATTGATTCAACTAATTTCTTTCCATATGTTTCAAAATCAGCAGGAATGGTTGATACTCAAAATTATTATTATATAGAAAACCCATATCTTATTTCAATATCAAAAGACTATAAAGACGGAGAATACGTAACGGAGATTAATAAAGAACTATGAAAAAAGGATTGATGCAAATTCAGACAATAATTTACGTGATTTTCGCAATTGTAATTTTGATGGCAGGAGTTTTTTCAGTTCAAAGTTATTTATCAGGTATTAAAATAGATACAACTTACGAATTATCAAATATGGATGTGTCCTTAATGGGAAAACGAATTATTGCTTCTGATAGATGTTTTATAAATTTAGAAGAGATTAATTCAATTTCGGATACTGGAAAGGAGTACTCAATTTTAGATGTTGATCAAGGAAATTTAGTAAAATCTAAAATTTCTTTGAATGCAGATAGCTGTTTTACTGGATTTTCTAAAACTGATTATAAAGTTAAATTTTACGACTTAAATCCAAAAACCGAATTTTATTCATGGGGTGACGCAGAATGTGAGCCTAAATTAGAATTATTAGTCAGGTTCGGAAATAGTTTAGGATTAGTGGAGGTTTGTTCAGATGCGTAAAGGTCAACTTTCAAGTATTTTTGAAATATATTTTGGAGTGATAGTTATACTGTTTATTATGGTATCTAGTTTTTACTTTGCCGAAGTATCCGATGTTAACGCAATTGCAGATGTTCAAGCTGTAAATACAGGTTTAGAATGTTATGGTAATTTGAACACTATTTTGAAAACAAATTCAATTTTTGAAGATAAGACATCAATTCATCTTGGAAAAAGTGCAACGCTTCAAACAGATTTAGATCAAATTAAAAATAGTTTATCGGAATTATCAAAGTTTAAGCTTTCAATATTGGACAAATGTGACAAATTTAAGGAAGGTTGTCCGGAAGAAGAATCTTTGGCAGAATTTACAAATATTAGTGGTACCGTCGAACAATCATGTGCTATGCCAATAGCACGAGAAGAATGTTTAGAGGATACACCTTGTGTAATTTTCTTGAAGATGGAGGTTTATGAATGAGTAAGCGAGGAATTATAATCATACTATATTCTGTAGCGCTTTTAGCAGTTCTAGCTGTTATTTTATTGGCTACCGTACAACCAAAATCCTTTGTTGTTGAAGTTGGTCAAACTCATGCAGATGTTGTAAGAATAACAGAAGTTATACAAAATTATAATTCGTATACTAAAGATGCTGCAGAGATTGCCTATATACGCTCTGCAGAACATTTGAATGATCAAGAAGAATTCAAGAGACAATTTATCTACAATTTTGAAAATATAATGTCAAATTACCCTAACTTTGATGATTCAGAAGGAACTTTTACTTTTAGTGATAGAATTTTTATGAAATATGATTTTGAATTTGGAGAATCAACTGTCGAAATTAAAGGAATTCCTGAATTATATATTCAATATGATTATGAAATTAATGATAATAATGAAATAAGTTTTACTGAAGAAGAAGTTCCAGACTATTATTATATTTCATTAAGTAATTTTGAATCAAAAATATACCCTCATTTTCATATTTCACGGTCTAATATTCCTCCTGAAGAAGAACAAGAATCTGAAGAGTGAGTACGAAATATTTAAAAAGCACACCTCTTAATTGAAACTCATGGCAAAGCTAAGAGGAGCACGATGTCACAGAAGATTGAAAAGAGCATTTACTCGTAC
>CAZTOR010000035.1:0-2656 GCA_964615505.1 Candidatus Woesearchaeota archaeon | reverse complement strand
TTGTTATAATAGGTACGCCTATAGATCTTTCCAAATTACTAGATCTAAAAATTCCTAGTTCAAGAGCCATATATAAAATAAAAGACAAAACAGGAAAACTAAAACGAGAAATTATTAAATTTATTAATAAATAACGAACTCGCCCAGATTTGAACTGGGGACCTACTCCTTAGGAGGGAGTCGCTCTATCCATACTGAGCTACGAGTCCATTAAACTTTTATTTAAATATATTAAAAAGTTAATTATTAACATTAAATTTATATTTAATGTAAAAATATAATTAATAATGGAATTACACAAAAAGAAGTGTGTACCTTGTGAAGGAGGCACTCCTACTCTAAAACCAAAGGAAACTAAAGAATATATTAAAGATATACCTAAGTGGAAATCAAAAAAAAATCATCACCTATCTCGTGAATTTAATTTTAAAGACTACAAGTCTGCACTTAAATTTGTAAATAATGTAAGTAAGATCGCTGAAAAAGAGGGGCATCACCCAGATATTCAGTTTGGTTGGGGATATGTTAAAATAACAACTTATACTCATGCAATTAACGGATTGAGTATAAATGACTTTATTCTTGCTGCAAAGATTGATAAATTATAATGAAAAAGAAATGTGTTTTGTGTGGTTGTAAGGATCATTGGTTAATTGGTTGCAATAACCATAATAAAAAATGTGACTGTAAATTAGATACTAAAAAACACAAAAATTTATAAAATAAGTATTTTAGAATAGTTTTAGAAACAAGAAAACTTCGGTTGGAATGTTTCTGCGAGTTGTCTTCGGACAATTCACGAGTTGTCTTCGGACAATTCATTCGTGAGGCGAGAAGGGCACTCCGGTGCTCGCCTCGACTTGCATTTTAAAAATATTGGTTAATTAGTTAGTATATGGTAAGGCGTTCTAATAGTAGACGGATAATAAAAGAATATTTGGAACAAATGCCTTATACTTCTCACAGATTATTTGATCTAATTAGAGGAAAAATCCGAAGAGCTCCTACTTTTGGTCAAGTGAAAGGAATATGTTTATCTGATACAGATATTCAATATCTTGCAAAAAATAATAAAAAAAATGGTAGATGGGGTTTAAGAGAAATAATACTCGAAAGATGGGAAGATGGATATATTAATAACACTGAAATGGAATATCTCTCTTCGAAAGCATTTAGTGAAGAATTGAACCCTGAAAGAAAAAGCGAATATGAGTTCTTTAAATCTTTACGAGATATAATTAATGAAGAAGAATAATTATTCTACCAATTTAATTCTTTTTGTTGTTGCTGTGCTACTTCATTCATTAATTCATTTTCACCACGATAAAAAAGCGTGACTAGTTGCTGAAAGTTCTTTGATTCTTGTAAATGAGTTTTCATAACTATGTATGGAAAAGGTTGATTATATATCTGTGTGACTCAATAAAAAAGTACAATTTATTTTTCCATGAAAGTGATAAACTACTTTTATAAATTGCTTCAGAAATGAAACATTGATTTATCAATCTATTTATGAATAATCTGATTCAAAAATTAATTCTTTTTTTAATCTATTTAATTCTTCAAGATTAAAGGTTACAGGGAATTTTTTCTTTTGTAAAACTGCCTCAAGATTCTGAAAATTTTGACGATTATATTCTATTCCAAATTTATTGATATATTTTTTGAATATTTCATCCCGAGTATCTTCTTTATCAACTCCAATCTCTATTTTGAAGTCCTCAATTATCTTTGGAGACAAAACTTCGAGATTAGAAGGCTTATTATTTGTCTTATTTCCATCTAAATGACGAACAATACACTTTGAATAAGGATAACCTAATTCTTTAGAATAATGTCTGCGTGCAATAATCCGATGTAAAAATTCATGTGTTTTTTTAATTCTAACAAATCCTTGTTTATCAACATAAGTCTCCATAATAATCCTTTTATACACTAGTATAATAATTTAATTATGTCTAGTGAAATAGCGACGTTAACAAATTCAGATTTATTAGCCATGGTTATAGTAATATTTTTAGGAATAGTAGTAATTTTATTCAAAGGTCTTGGACTTTGGCATTCTGCAAGACAGTCTCAAAAATGGTGGTTCATTGCAATATTAATTTTGAATACTATGGGAATTCTACCTTTGATCTATTTATTTTTCTTTAGATCAAATAGAGAGAAGTTAGATATTTTTGGACGAAAAAGAAAAAGAAAGAAAAAGCGATAATTGCACCAAAAATAATATCTACTAGTCTATGTCTTTTTAATTTATATCGGGAAATTGCAATTAACGCTGACCAAATATATACAATTATGTCTCCTGCCATTATTGCCATTAATAAACTTAGAGAAGTATGATTGCTTGGAAAAGATTCATCATCTGATCCATCAGGTCTTTTAGATTTTACAACACCCTTTATTCCTTCATTAATCACCGATAATATTACTCCTGCAAAATAAATTGGAAATGCTGCTATTCCGCGAGTTAAAAATAAATAAGGAAAAATTAGAATAAGTGAATCAGATATCTGTCGCCACATATTTATGTTAACATCGCGGTTTTTTTATGCTTAGCGTTAACTTTAAAAGTCATATAATAATTCCATTTCTACCGTAGGTGTTCCAGAGCGGTCAAATGGGATGGACTTAAGATCCATTGGCTTAGTGC
>CAZTOR010000034.1:0-2676 GCA_964615505.1 Candidatus Woesearchaeota archaeon | reverse complement strand
ATGAAAGAAAAATATGGAGTTAGGGAATGAAAGTTAGAAAGGCTATAATTCCTGCTGCAGGGCGTGGCACTAGACTTTATCCAATTACTAAAACACAACCAAAAGAAATGTTGCCAATATATGATAAGCCAATTATACAATTAGTTGTTGAAGAAGCTGTTAACTCCGGAATTGAACAAATTTTGATTATAACTGGTAAAAATAAAGAGAGTATGGAGCGTCACTTTGATTTGGCATTAAACTCGCATCCCAAATTAGCTGAATTGAATGAGTTATTAAAGAAAGTCGATATTACTTTCAAACGTCAAGTTAAACCGCAAGGTTTGGGTGATGCAATTCTACATGGAAAAAATTTTTCTAATGGTGAACCTGTTGCAATATTGCTAGGAGATGATTTCTATCTGGGTGCAGACACTCCTGCACTAAAGCAAGTAATGAATGTTTATGATAAAGGCGGTGTTAGTGGCGTTATTGGTGTTGAAAAATTGGGTCCGGAGAAAATGATTAGCAAAGGCATGGTTATATCTGACGGCGAGATTATAACAAAATTAGTGGAAAAACCGAAGTTAGAAGAAGTTAATTCTGAATTGGCAATTAGCGGTAGATATGTTGTTAATTCAAAAATATTTGAAGAGTTGGAAACTTTATCTCCAAGTAAGCGTGGTGAAATTGAGTTGACTGATGCTTTGCAAAAACTATTAGAAAGTAAACGCTTGATAAAACATTGTGAAATCGAAGGTACTCGAGTAGATGTTGGTACTCCTGATGAGTATATTATGGCCAATATGAAATACGTTTATTCGAACCCAGAGTTGAAACTGAAGTTATTTGACTGAAGAATATAATTTAGCATATTCTTTTGATATTTTTTCCCAGGAGTGATTCTTGACGCGTCGTTTAGCAGACTTTCCGAGTTTTTTCCTCAAGTTTTTATCTGTTATCAATGATCTTAGTTTTGAAATATAGTTTTTTGTTAAAATTGCTGAGGTTTTGTCGACTAGATCCTTAGTTCCGGGAATATTTGATGTTAAAATTGGTAGTTCGTAAGACATTGCCTCCATTACTGCGCCCGGCATACCTTCTCCCCTACTTGGGAAAAAGAAAATATCTGCCTCGGAATAAAAATTCTGGACATCTTTTCTAGGTCCGGTAAATATAATTCTATCCTTGAGATTTAATTTTCTAACTTTATTTTTGAATTTTTTAAGTTCTGGTCCGCCACCAACCAATAATGTGATTGTGTTTTCGAATTTGAGCTTAGAAATTGTTGAAATTATTGTATCTACTCCCTTTCTCCTTGAAATTGATCCAACAAATAAAATTAATTTTGTCTTTTTGTTTATTTTGAATTCCTTGCGTATGGATTTGGTTTTTTTTTTTAGTTTTTGGTTGGTGCCTGTGGGATTTTTTTTTAAGTTTTTGGCGCCAATTTTACGAGCATACTTGGCTATCGATTTTCCGTAGACCGTAGTGAATTTAGGTGTTTTGAAAATAAACTTATTGAAGACTGAATGGTATGTCTTAAACGCCGAATCCAAAATGCGACCTAATGAAAATGATTCGCCCGGAACCGTGTCGAATGTTAAAATTAATTTTTGGCGCAATATCTTAGAATATATTAACGATATAAAATTTACTAAATATGAATAGGTCCACATATGAATTATGTCGTTTTCTCTGAATAGTCTAAATAATTTTATAAAAAATGTGGGGCTTATTGGTATTGGCCAATTGTAGACTAAAGGTAAGTTTATTGTCGGATAAGAAATTATTTGAATTTTTTTAGGTAGTTTTGAATAATGTAATGATTGATCTGGCTTTTTGAATATATTCCGGGGAATGAATATCGAAATTTTATTATCTTCGGACAAACATTTTGCCAACTCAGATATTGGACGTTTCAATAAAATTGTTGGGTTTATGTATGCAACTCTCATTAGTTCAAATAAGTTAGTTATTTTAAAAAACTTAGCAATCGACATACCAAATCTTATTTGATATTACTTCGAATCTGCCATGCTTAGTATAGAAAAGTATTTAATTTGAATTTTATTAAAAAACGTATGACTAAATCAAAATCTGGTGAACTTTTAGGTAAGACCGTTGTGTCTAAATCTGGTAAAAAATTTGGACTTCTTGGAGATTTAGTATTTGAATCTCGGACTGGTGAATTAATTTACTTAGCAGTTAAAACTCCGACGGCATATTGTATGGGTTTAGAGCTAGAAAAGGATAAATTTGGTAAATATTTAATTCCGTTCTCCGCAGTCATTTCAACCGGAGATTTTGTAATTGTTAGTGAAGAAGATATTGTTTAATGATTAGTTCAGTTCTTGACGGATTAATTGGATCTTTTGCAGGTATATTAAAAGTATGTTTCCGGATTAAATACAAATACTGTTGGCATTGTTGTACAATTAATTGGTATTTGTAAAGTTTATTTGATGGGCTTTATAGCACTACCTATAATTTTAAACTATTCATAACCGAAGCTCAAGGACTCTCGTTTCTGCTTTTCTACGTAATCCATGCCTGGCTTAGATAAGAAGTATCTTTTTGGCCTTCCGGGAATAGTCGAAATATAGTTTAGGTGCTCCAATTCAGCGAGTTTATTTCGAATGGTTCGTTCAGATTTCTGTATATTATATGCCGTTTTTAATTGGATTGCAGTTACTG
>CAZTOR010000033.1:0-2908 GCA_964615505.1 Candidatus Woesearchaeota archaeon | reverse complement strand
CGAAGATGGGATTTGAACCCACGACTTTCCGCTCATGAAACGGACGCTCTACCAGACTGAGCTACTTCGCCGTTTTAGCTTTTTTTACGAGATTTATAAAATTAACGTTTGAAGTAAGATTAAGTTTTTATATTAATGAAAATATTATTTTTTATGACTAGAATGCAAGAAGCCGAAATTAAAGCTAGAAAAGTATTAGCTGATTTTCAAAAAGAATATGAAACTAAAAGACCTAAAACTGCACTCAATCTTGGAATTATAAAAAATAAAATGCTTGGAAGATTAGACTCATTAGTTGCTGAATATAACGACGATCCTGAAATAAAAAAGGCGTTAAATGGATTAAAAAAAGAAATAATGAATAGAACTAAACTTTTTGATTAATTTTTTTCTTTAAGTTCCACTCGAATAAATTTATCTTTTCCAAATGAATCAATCATCTTTGATTCTAGATCTTCTTGTACATCTGAATCTAAATAAATCGCTTCTTCGGAGTTTGGAAAGTTAGATATTTCTGCACGGGTCCAAGTTCCACTCCACTCTCGCGACCTCGTTTTCTTTCCTTTAATTTCATCTGATTTAATATAAAAAACATAATCACTCGGGTGATATCTTACTAAAGGTGCCGATTCATGAATAAAAATTTCTTTATCATGGTATACTACGTACAAAGGTAAATCATTATAGTGAATTGCGTGTCTGTCATTATACATATCTGTAAATTCTATCATATTCTGAACTTTAATTTTAGTTTAAAAACTTAACGAAATGGACGGGCCGGGATTTGAACCCGGGGCCTCTCCGCTGCCAGCGAAGCGCTCTGACCGGCCTGAGCTAACCGCCCATGATCTTGCTTAAAATTTGAGTTTAATAAGTTTTTGATAAAGAATAAAAATAATTAAAGAATAAAAAAAATATGAAACACCATAAAAAATTTAGTTTTGGATTAATTTTATTTTTAGTTCTACCAATACTAATTATAATAAGTACTTCAACTAATCCCGTTCCTGAATCTACGCTTTTCGTATTTATGACTGAACAAGATGAATATCTGAATGGAACTTTATATCTTCAAGATTTATCTCTACCTATCCTTGATGGAGAAATATTAGTAAATAATTCTTACTTATATTATATGGACGTTTCGGAAAATAAATTGAAAGTTAAAAGTAATGTTTCTGCAGAATTTGAAAAAAATGATATTTCTTTAACTTTTGATTTAGGTCTTGAAAATAATGATTCTAAATCATCTGTACTTAATGTTAGAATTGATTCCAAAGAATTTGAAATTGAGACATTTAATAATTATAGATTTGCATCATCCACTATAACCTATCGTTATGATACTGAATGTACATGGGTACAGTTAAATAGAATTGAAGATGCAATCGATATTCTTGAAAGAGAAACTATTTTGAATTTTAAAGAAACTTCTCGAGAACCAAATTTATACATTCATTGTTATGATTACACTGTTCAAACTGATGAAGGAATACGACTTGGGGAAGGAAGTCCGCGCTTTTATGAAGAAATTTCTAGAACAATAATCAATTCTTCAATTAATATTTATGCTAGAAAGGATGCAGTTTATTGCTTAAATTATCCAGTTACTGAAATTCATGAAATACTGCATGCACTAAACTTCCATCATTTAAATGATTCTTCAAGCGTTATTCATCCAGGAATAGGGGGAGAAGTTTGTCCGGAATTAGATAAAGACATAATAAATTGTATTGAAGATATATATTCAAATAGAAAAGGTTGTCGAGGAATTGAATTTATTCTAACTTAAATTCCTGCGCTTTTGAGCGAATTAAGTTGTCGTTTTAAACTAACGCAGTCCGGTCTTTCTCTTAATTTACTTATCCATTTGGTACGAAAAGAAGTATTAGTCATTTCTTTTTTAGATACTTTTCTCATATCAGAATTGAATTCTACTTGTAACTCTGCACAAGTTAAAATTTTTCCACGTCTTCGCCTGGTAAACATGATTAACTAAATAAGTACTATAATAAAAATTAATGGTCTGACCAGGATTCGAACCTGGGATCTTCCCGAAGTCAACGGGACGTCATAACCGAACTAGACCATCAGACCTTATATTAAATCTTTTATTTCAACCACATTTTTGATTTTGAACTTTGCTCGTTCTAAATCGTTTTTTGGTTTGATGCTTGAGTATCTTCCAGTTAAAACTCTTACGGTTTCCAAATTCAATTTATTGCCGTAGTAAATTTCTGCTTCGGGTCTATCTCCTACAATAAACGTTTTATCCGGATCATATTTTTTTATTAATTTACGAAAGGCTTGTTCTTTCTCCTCATTTGTATTAACAATTATAATATCTTTAATAAAATCCAACTTTAGATTCTTAATTTTAGTTGATTGGTAATCTAAATCACCTTTTGTTACAATTGCAGGAGTAAATTTTGAAGACCTAATTAAATCAATTATTCCAGGAAATGGAGTAATTTCTTGAATAAGTTCATAATTATCAGGAACATTTAAACCAACTTGACCAGTTTTGTCGTATAAAGTATCATCTAGATCGAATATAACTAGTTTCATTATTCAAGAATTTGAATTTCCAGATTGATATCATGTGGTATTGGAACTCTAAGAACTAAATGTAGCGCTCTTTCATCAGCTGCCAAATCGATAAGTCTCTTGTGTATTCTCATTTCATACTTTTCCCAAGATGCTTTTCCTTCTCCTTGAGGAGATTTTCTTACTGGAACCAATAATGTTTTGGTTGGTAACGTGATTGGACCAGACATTTTTGTCTTTGTTTTCTTTGCAATGTCTTTAATTTGAGAAATAACTTCGTTTAACTTATTCAATTCAGTTCCGTATAGTTTTATTCTTGCTTTTGGCATTGTAATATCACTTAGTATGTGTTTTTAAAAAG
>CAZTOR010000032.1:0-2929 GCA_964615505.1 Candidatus Woesearchaeota archaeon | reverse complement strand
TTTTTTATTAATTCATTAATTTTCAAATCTCGTTTTTTCAATTCATTAAATGTACCAAATAAACAATAAGTTATGGCTTGAAGAACGGAAGTCTTACCTGTCCCCATATTTCCAATTAAAATATTTGAACCTCTATTAAACTCAATTGACAGTTCGCCATGTTTCTTCCAATTTATTAATTCAATTTTAGTTATCATAGTATTTCTTCAGCTTTACTAAGTTCCCCGCTTTTCAATGCAGAGAAAATTGATTCAAGTTTATCTAATTCCTTAATATTTAATTTTTCCCCAAGAATCTTCAAACCCAAATCTTCAATCGATATTTTTTTATTTTTCAAATCATGAATTAATTTGGACTTCTCATTTAATTTTTTAGATACCAATTTAGATTTTCCAATATTTATTATTGCACGAGATTCATATTTTTTCAATAAATTTTTCATTGAAATATCTGAGGGAATAAATCCGTCATGAAGAACACCTTTTAGAACAATTCTAATCATCGGTATTAGTTCATGATTGTGGTAATCAAGTATGTTTTTAATTATTTCTTGTATCTTTGTATTTATTTCGGAAGGTTTGTCCCCTTCAATTTTTATTGTTTCATGATACAATTTCCTAGGTTTTTTGAGATCCAAGAATTTATATTCAATTTTTTCGCCAATATCTAAAATATAAATTCCTTTCGATATTTTACTTTCTATCTTTTTCATTTGAGTTTGGACTGTTGATCCGGGAAGTAATATGGGCTTATTTGAGGAAGGATGTTTGTCTTCTTGTTTCCAATGGATATGACCTAGAATGTGCGCATCTATTTTTTCAGGCAAGTCAGAGTAATTCATAATCTCAGGAGATTGATTGGGTAATAATTCTTGAAAGCTTTGATGAATGACCAAAAGATTTTTCATATTTGGAATTATTTGAAAATTATGTTTCTTTAAAACATCTCGCGCATATTGATGAGGAACATTTGAGAAACCATGAATTGCAATCCTTTCATTATCTTTTTCCAAAACAATTGTTTCTCGATTTAGGCAATAAATTAGTCCAGTATTATGCAAAATTTGAACAGGATTAATATATTCTTTGGGACGACGATCATGATCACCATAAATCATTAACACTGGGGGAATTTCAGTAGTAATTAATTCCTCTCCTTCTGAAGATATTCGGCGAACTAATTTGACTTTTTTAGATTTACTAGAAATATTTTTCATCAATTGAATAACTGGACTAACTACCTCGGGTTTTGGTAAACGTTCATCAAAAACATCACCTGTTTGGATTATAAAATCAACTTTCTCGGAAAGTGCTAATTCAAAAGCCTCTTTGGCATTTCTTAGAGCGTCGTTACGTCTTTTTCCGTAGTGATCAAATCCAAAATGCGTATCTCCGATTACAGCTATCTTCATGCTAGACTAGAAATCACAGCATTTATTAAATTCTGTATAAACTAGTATACATGGCTTTAAAGAACAAAAAATCTAACTTTTCAGAATGGTATACTGAGGTTATACAAAAGGCCGATTTAGTAGATTACGGTCCAGTTTCAGGGACCATGGTTATGAAACCAAATGGATATTCTCTTTGGGAAACGGCTAGAAAATATTTTGATAAAAAAATAAAGAAAGATGGTGTTCAAAATGTATATTTTCCCCTGCTCATTCCTGAAAGATTATTAGTAAAAGAATCAAAGCATATTGAAGGATTCGCCCCCGAGGTTGCATGGGTCACTCACGGAGGAAAAAGTAAGTTAAAAGAAAGACTTGCTATCAGACCAACTTCTGAAACAATAATGTATGATTCATATTCAAAATGGATTCGCTCTTGGAAAGATTTACCACTCAGATATAATCAATGGGCCAATATAGTAAGATGGGAATTCAAACATCCAACGCCTTTTTTAAGAACCCGAGAATTCTTATGGCAAGAAGGACATTCCGTATTCGCAACAGGAAATGAGGCAGAAAGTGAGGTTAAAAAAATTTTAAGATTTTACAAAGATTTATTTGAAAAAGTATATGCAGTTCCGGTTTTAGTTGGCAGAAAATCTCAAAAGGAAGCATTTGCAGGCGCAGAGTATACATTGAGTGTTGAAGCAATTATGCCAGATGGTAAAGCAATACAAGCAGCAACGTCTCATTATTTAGGACAGAATTTTTCTAAATCATTTGGGATATCTTTCTTAGATCAGAATACAAAGAAGCAATTTGCACATCAAACATCATGGGGATTCACAACTCGAAGTCTGGGAATTTTACTTGCTATTCACGGAGATGATAAAGGATTAGTAATTCCTCCAAAAATGGCAGAAAACAAAGTGGTTATTATTCCAATTATTTTTAAGAAAGACAAAGAAAAAGTTATCAAAATTACAAATGAAATTAAATACAAAATTTTGAAAAAATATAATCCAATACTTGATGATAGAGAAGGTTATTCTTCAGGTTGGAAATATAATGAATGGGAAGTAAAAGGAATTCCGGTTCGTGTTGAAATAGGTCCTAGAGATGTTGCAAAAAAACAAGCAGTTGTGGTCAGGAGAGATACAAATGAAAAGAAAACAGTTAAACTTACAAAATTAGATATAGAAATTCAAAATATATTGAAACAAATGCAAAGTGATTTGTTTAATCGTGCTAAAGAAAAATTATCCGAAGTTATTGTTGACGTTAGCTCAATCAACGATTTGAAAAAAGTAGTTTCTAATGGTAAAATTGCAAGAGCATATTGGTGCGAATCACCAAAAGTTGAAGATGAAATCAAGAAGAAAACAGGCGCTAAAAGTATTACTGGTGAATTTTCAATAGGTAATCATTTTTGCATTTTAACTGGAAAACCTGCGACTCATCAACATTATTTTGGAAAAAGTTATTAATATTCCATTAGAAAGCCTTTTAAATTAAAAAAATAAAGCTTATTTATTCTGG
>CAZTOR010000031.1:0-3049 GCA_964615505.1 Candidatus Woesearchaeota archaeon | reverse complement strand
TCTTTTATATAAGCCTAAGTAAAATTTTAGGTATGTCTGCTATCGGAAAAATCTTTGGTAAAACTTCCACAACACAGTTCAAATTCGTAGTTGAAACTCCAATAAACAAATGGGATTATGTAGCAGTTAATCATCACGAAGTAGGTCCTGTTCTGACTCAAGTTATTGAAATTGAGAAAAGTAATGGTAATACTCTTGCAGAAGGATTAATTATTGGTTATCGGACAGAAAGAAATTTTTTAAGGCAGCCGCGTACTCCTTTCGAACCAGGTGCTGAAGTTTATATTGCAGAGGATAATTTGATAAAAGCTATATTAGATCTAAGAATGAATGGAATTTATTTGGGTAAACTTCAAGGAAAAGATATCAAAGCATTTCTTGATCCGAAAAAATTGGTTACTAAACACCTGGCGGTTTTAGCAAAGTCAGGAGCAGGTAAATCTTATGCTGTTGGAGTTATTCTTGAAGAACTTATGGAGATGGGTCTTCCAATTGTAATTATTGATCCGCATGGAGAATATAGTTCTATCAAAAACGAAAATAAAAATGAAGAAGAAACAAAATATTTTGAAACCTTCGGAATTAGTGGGAAAGGTTTTGGAAACAAAATTATGGAATTTGCAGTTAACACTTCTATAAATATTGATGCTCATCAAATTAGGTTACCGATTCCAAAAGATCCGTTTACTCTTATTGAAACTTTACCGTTCAAACCAACTGATGCACAACGAGGTTTGTTGTATAATGTTGTTAATGATTTGAATGAACGAAAAGGAATTTTTGAATTTGATGAACTAATTAAAGAATTAGAAATCTCTGAATCAACTGCAAAATGGAGATTAATTGGAGGAATTCAACAATTAGAACAAAGTGGTTTGTTTAGTCACGGTTCAACTTCAATTGATGATATTGTTAAGCCAGGTCAATTATCTATAATAAATTTTAAGGGTGCTCCAACTGAACTACAAGGAATTGTTGCGGGCAACATATTAACTACGATTTTTGACGAACGAAAAAAAGAAAATGTTCCTCCTTGCTTTATAATCGTAGACGAAGCCCATAATTACTGTCCTGAAAGAGGATTTGGAGAAACCAAATCTTCCAAAATAATGAGAACTGTTGCTTCAGAGGGACGTAAATTTGGAGTAGGATTATGTATAATTTCTCAGCGTCCTGCAAGAGTTGACAAATCTGTACTATCTCAGTGTAGTAGTCAAATTGCACTCCAGGTAACCAACCCTAGCGATTTAAACGCAATTTCTAAAAGTTTTGAAGGAATTACTTCCGAGGCAGAGGGTGAAATTAAAAACTTACCTATTGGTAAAGCGATGGTAATAGGTGCAACAGATTTTCCAATATTTGTAGATATAAGAGTAAGAAAGTCTCAACACGGAGGTGCTGCAAAGTCATTTACACTAACAACTGCACGTAGAGCCGTAGTTTCACCAAAATCAATTCCTTCACGACCCGGTCAAACATCAACACATAATTCATCAGTCACTTCTCCTTCAGTTCAGAGTGCTCAACAAATAAGTATGTTTGAGCCAAGGTTGAAACGTGTTGAGGTTGAAGCATTGGAACCGAATAAGATTGAGAATATCTCATATGTATTAAAGCCAGTATTAAGCACTATTTGTCGCAAGGCCGGTAAAACAATACACTTAGTATTTGATTTGGAAAAATTTGGTATTTTGAATTTTAACAAAACTTTGAAAAAGGTTAGTTTAGGGTCAACCACAAATCTTTCTAGAAATCAACAAAAAATTTTGGATTTATTGAAAGACAAAACACCAGTTTCAGAAGTATTTGTAAAATCAGGAATGGACTTCAGTGAAGTTAACGATGTTTTGAACAAATTAGTTAGATCCAAAATTATTAGAGTAGAAAATAAAATAATAACAAAAATTAGCGGTGCAGGACTAAATCTTGAAAGATATAATTTCTTAATGAAACCAAAATATGTAAATCTTAATGGAGAAAAAAGACAATCTAAAATTTCAGTTGATAAAATATCAAATTATCTGAATTCCAACGGTTATGAACTGATAGCCAAAAGAGAATCATATATACCTTTTTACAAAGTAAAAACGTCAAGCGGAACTAAAATTATTGATTCTTTGTCTTATTCTCTGAGCATATAACAAATCTTATAAACCTATATTCTAAGCAATAATACTGACTTTGTCAGGAGCGTAAGCGAATGGATGAAAAATCTGTAACAAAAGCATTAACAGAACTGAGAAAAATTGTTAAGAAAAGAAAATTTTCACAAACTATTGATTTAATCGTGGCTTTCAAAGATATTGATATGGCAAAGGTGCCTAAATTAGAACAATATGTTGCGTTACCTTCGGGGCTTGGTAAAGATACAAAAATTTGTGCTTTGGTCGGTAATGAATCTGAAGAAGGTGCAAAGAGTGCAGACAGAGTGATTCTTTCTAGTGATTTTGACAAATTTAAAGAAAAAAGAGAAATAAAAAAATTAGCAAGAGAATATGATTATTTTGTAGCTCAAGCAGATATGATGCCCAGAGTTGCTCAATCATTTGGTAGATATTTTGGACCAGTTAATAGAATGCCTAATCCAAAAGCTGGTTGTGTTGTGCCGCCGAGATCAAATATTTCAAATTTAGTTGGAAGACTTAGAAACACAGTTCACTTAGTTGCAAATAAAATTCCTATGTTTCAAGTTCCTGTTGGGATTGAAACTCAGAATGATGCTGAACTTACAAAAAATATTTTGGCGGTTATGAACTCAGTAGAAAACGTTCTTCCAAATGGTAGAAATAATATTGGTAAAATTTACATTAAATCAACAATGTCAAAGGCGGTTAAATTATAATGAAAGCAGTTTATAAATCAAAAGTTGCGGATTGGAAAAAGGAATTGGTCGGAAGTTTATCCAAGGAAATCACTTCTTCTAAGACTGTTGCCGTATTAAATATGTCTGATTTACCTTCAAAACAACTTCAAAAGATTCGGGAAAATGTTGGGGATAAAGTTACATTGAGAATGGCTCGAAAGACACTTTTGACTTTGGCATTAAACG
>CAZTOR010000030.1:0-3262 GCA_964615505.1 Candidatus Woesearchaeota archaeon | reverse complement strand
CTGCGAACTCCAAAATTGGGTCGTATTCCCACTCAAGACGATTACTTAATTTAGTGTGTGCGTCAGTTGATTCATCAAATTTTTGTGCGATTCGTTTTAGCGAAATTTGATCACCGTTTACAATTCGACGAACTTTATAATCTGAACGAATCTCTTTGTCTCCGCTTAAAATTGAGACTAAATCTGAACGAACTTCCCTCATTGTTTTCGCATAAGATACTGTTCGCTTCGGGATAACTTGAACATTAAATGCTCTATTTCCTTGATAGAGTGTAACTTTTTCGGTTTTTCTTAGATTTTCTAAATCAACACCTAAATAATCTGCAGCACGGGTTTTTAATAATTCGTTGAACGGCTTAATAATCTGGTTTGATAAGTAATTTGCAATATGTTTTGCTTTTGCTTGAGTAACAATTGCTTCTCGATTTAATATTTCATAATCTTCATTTAATGGAAAAATTGTTTTTGGAGGAATTCTCCAATCCAATATGCCTTCTTCATCAAGAAATTGATCCCGATTATATAATTTGACTTTTTGTTCCAGAGTTCGATTTGTTGACTCCTCAATTAAGTCGTCAAGTCGAGTTACTGTGTCTTCTATATTAATGAATTTTCTTCTATTGAAGCTGTGCTCTTTTAGAAAATTTGAAAATCCTGTGTGTATTGATTTGTAGGATGCGCTTGAAGTTGGTTTTGAAATAATCTCTCCCTCAACTCCGCCGTAGTTAAATTCTGTTTTTTGTACTTCTTCGGGTATGTTTTCCTTTGAATAACCAGATGATGCCTTGAGCGCTTTAGAAATAGTATTATCTATCTGTCTAACAAAACTTCCTTGTTGTTCTGCTTCTTTGAAAGTTCTAAAACCTATTTCAGAAATACTTACTATTGGTTCTGGAACCTCTATCGCAATAGTTGTTGCTCTTTTCATTCGGGAAGAAGTAAGAATGTACTTGTTTAAAAATTAATCTAATTGAGGTTGTGGTTCTTCTTCTTTTAATCCCTTTCTTTGTCTGATTTTTAATGAAACACTCTTTTGTAATTCAAAAGGTAATCTCTCAAAATTTTGATCCATAAGGAACCAAGCTCCTCGTCCTTTTGTTCCTGCTCTAAGATTAGAAGTGAATCCGAAGCTTTCTGCTACCGGAACTTTTGCAGTAATTGTTAGTGCGCCTTGGTCTTGTTTTGTGTCTACCAATTGTCCTCGGATACTTTGTACTAATTTAGAAACGTTTCCCAAATAATCCATAGGTGCATCAATTCTCATTGTTTGTATAGGTTCAAATAATACTGTTCCTGCAGTAAGCATTGCGTTATAAATTGAGTTACGCATTGCCGGAATAATTTGAGCTGGACCTCGGTGAATGCTATCTTCGTGTAATTTTGCATCAGTTAATTTAATAATTAATTTACCACAGGGCTCTCTTGAAAGAGGTCCTGCTTTGACTGCTTCTCGAAATGCTTCTAAAACCAATGAAATAATTTCGTTAATATAAACTATACCTCTAGTAGCATCAATGAAAACACATCCATTATAGATTTCTTTTACTTTCTTTGCTGTGTCCCGATCCATTCCTGCCTTAACTAAAACTTCAGTCATCTCTTTGAGATTTTTCTTTTTTACTTGAGTTTCAGGAACTTCGCCTGAATTAATTGCTTCGAAAAGTTGTTCAGACATTGGTTCAACCTTAACAAATAAATGATTATGTTTGTTTGGAGACTTTCCAACTAAAATTGGTGAATCTTTTTCTACAGATTCTCGGTAAACAACAATTGGATCAGATGTTACAATATCAATTCCTTTATCTCTAGTTATCAGATGTTCTTTAATTTCAAGATGTAATTCTCCGAGTCCTGCAATAATATTTTCTCCGGTTTCTTGATTGATTGTTACTTTTAAAGTTGGGTCTTCTTTTTCAAGACCTCTCAAAACTTCAATTAATTTCGGTAAGTCTTTTGGATTCTTTGCTTCAATTGCCTTAGAAACTACTGGATCAAATAAGTGAGAGATTGCTTCAAAACCTTCTACAGATGAGTCAGTTGTAATTGTTTCTCCTGCTTGTGCAGCTCTCAATCCAACGATTCCTGCAATATTTCCTGCTGGAACTGAATCTACGACAAGTCTTTGCCCACCTTTTGCCAATACAATTTGTTGAGTTCTTGCGTTAGAACCAGCATTTACTAAATTAACTTCTGATCCTTTCTTCAATGTTCCCGAGAATACTCGACCATATGCGATTTCTCCTGCCTGAGGATCAATAATAACTTTAGTTACTACGAAAACCAGTGGTCCATTAGGATCACAAGTCATTAGAGATTTACCTGCTACAGACTCCGAATCTCCTTGCCACAATTTTGGAATTCTGTATTTTTGAGAATCAATTGGTGAAGGTAAATGTTGTACAACTGCATCCAGAACTGCTTCATGTAAAGGAACTGCCTTTCTCAATCCAACTGGATCGTCCTTTTCATAGAAATCATAAACTTCCTTAAAACTAAATTTCTTTTTCTGCATAATATTTACAGAAAGCGCCCAATTTTGATATGCTGAACCAAATGCCACACTGCCGTCTTGAACAGAAACTTGCCATTCTTCCTTATATTCTTCTGGTGCATATTGCCGGATTAATTTGTTAACTCCTTGAATTATTTTAACAAATCTTTCTTGCATTTGTTCAGGAGTTAATTGTAATTCTTTTATTAATCTGTCAACTTTATTGATAAATAAAATTGGTTTTACTCTTTCTTTCAAAGCTTGTCTAAGAACAGTTTCAGTTTGAGGCATACATCCTTCAACAGCACAAGCTAATACAACTACGCCGTCAACTGCTCTCATTGCTCGAGTAACTTCTCCTCCAAAGTCTACGTGACCCGGAGTGTCGATTAAATTAATTAGATATTCTTTTTCATTTACTCTGTGCATCATAGAAACGTTTGCACTGTAAATTGTTATTCCTCTCTCAGCTTCTTCTTCGTCAAAGTCAAGAGCTCTTTGTTTACCGGCCAATTCTTCAGAAATCATACCTGCTCCTGAAAGTAAATTGTCAGAGAACGTAGTCTTACCGTGATCAATATGTGCAGCGATACCAATATTTCGAATATTTCCAGGTACCTTCATACCTTCCAATATTTGAGAGGTCATATCTTTGGCCATGAAAGCAATAGATATGATAGTTTTATATAGTTTTTGACGGGGCAGTAAAAAATTGAATCATTTCTTGAAATTTCCTATCAACTTTGCAACTTTCTTACCATCTGCTCGTCC
>CAZTOR010000029.1:0-3839 GCA_964615505.1 Candidatus Woesearchaeota archaeon | reverse complement strand
TATTGTTGAAATAATTGGTGGTCCGTTCAAAGGTGAACGAGGTAAAGTAACTCGATTGAACAAACAAAAATCAGAAGTTATTGTTGAATTACTTGACGCAGCAGTTCCAATCCCAATCACACTCAATTTAGATTCCATCAAAGTTGTTGGAAAAGAAAATAGAGGAGCCGGAGAATAATGGAAAAAACATCAGATTTAATTAGAGCGGAATTGAACTTGGAAAAGGGTTCAGGAGCTCCTGGAAAAGATTATGTTGCAGATATTACTCTACAACAAGCATTAAATGTGGCAGATAAAAAGAAACCAGATTTACTTGCACGTTCAAGAAAAGCAGCATTAAAAGAAATTGTTGGAGTTTGTGTAACAATGGGAATCAAAGTCAATGGAAGAAGACCGGAAACTGCATCAAGATTAATTTCAGAAGGCAAGTGGGACAAAGATATTAATTAATCTTTTATTGAAGAATACCATTCGTCAATTTTTTTCATCGCTTCTTAAATTTCTTAAACTCTTTTCGAGTTTTTTTCCACAAATTGAATAGTTGTTCAACCGATTTAGGAATGTTTTTTGTGTTAAATTTCAATTCTCTAGCAATTTGCGCTTTTGATTGTCCCATTTGCGTTTTCATCTCTAATGTTTCTCGACGGAACTTTTCAATATTTTTCGATAAATGAGATTTTTGTGTCTTTAATAGCGCTGCAGCAGATTCAATTTGATTTATTGGAGCAATTCCACGAGTTTTAAATGCAGCCATTACGGATTTACCAATTTCTTTTTCTTCACGTTCTAATTCTTCAGCTACATCTCCTGCAACATAGTTTAATCGAATCAATCCATCTTGAATCTTTTTTGATCCAGTTAATCTAATTTTTTTCAATTCAGAAGTATTTGATAAATGAGTACCTCCGCAAGCTTGAGCGTCAAATCCTTTGACGTGTAATACTCGAATTTCTCCGCCTGGAATAAAACCACCCTGATAGAGAGTAAATCCATATTTTTTTTCAGCTTTATCTTTATCAAGAACTTCTTTTTCAACAGGAACTCGTTTTTTTATTATTGTATTTGCAACCTTCTCAATTCTTTTTAACTGAACAGCAGTAATATTGTCATAATGAGTTATATCTAATCTTCCTCGATCTTGGCTAACTTCTGAACCGCCCTGCCAGACATGTTTTCCCAAAACTTTTCTTGCAGCTCCACCGATCACATGAGTTCCAGTGTGGTGCCTCATAGTTCGACTCCTTCTAACATCATTGATTTTACCAATAACTAAATCTCCCTCTTTGAAATTAATATTATCTACTTCATGAAATATGTGCGGTCCACGATTTTCAACATTTACTACATTGGAATTATTCAAAAAGCCAGTATCATTTAGTTGACCTCCGCTTGTTGCATAGAATAAGGTTTTATCCAAAATTACATATCTATTATTAATAATTTTCAAAACTCTTGCTTCAAATTCACGAGCTTTCTCATCCATCCAAAATAATTTGACTGTCGGATCAATTCCGGGAATTTCTTTTTCATCTTCAATATATTTCTGAGTATTTTTCTTTTCATGACGTTCAGAAACCTTTGTATAAAAGTCAACAGGAACCTTAATTTTTTTACCTAGTTTCATTCCTTCTTCAGCTAAAAGTTCAGGTGATATCCCGTGAGAATCATAAAGTTCAATCAATTTTCTATCATTTAATTCACTCTTCAAAACTCTGGACATTACTTTTTTCCCCATTTCTTTTGTGTTGTAATATTTTTTTTCTTCGGATTTCAGAATTTCATTAACCGATTTTACCGATTTTGACAATTCAGGATATTGTGGTTTTAAGTAATTTGCATGCATTTCAATCAATTTTCCATAATCTAGTTTTACATTGTATCTATGAGCAAGATCCATACTTCTACGGAAAGTACTTCTTAAATTATATCCTCCTCCGGAATTAGACGGTAATGCTCCGTCTGCTATTGAAAATAGTAGTGTTCGAGAGTGATCTGCGATTGAGTAAAGAGATGAAATAGGATAAATTTCATTTTTTAATTTATCTTTGGAATATCCAATTTTACGTGCAATACTTGCCCACATTTTTTCTATATTATCTACTTCATCAATATTTAGATTTCCGGAAAGCGGCACAAATTTATTCCACACTGACATGTTAGGTTTTCGACCAGACTGCCGATAAAGATATTTTATTGTATTTGGCATTGTCAATTCATAACTTAATGATTGACCGGAAGTTAACCAAGGATATCTTTCTTGACCTGAACCCATATCCAAGACATTAATATTCAAATCTTTGTAACCATTTGGTGTGACTTTATACTTCATGTAAACTTGATTTCCTAATTCAACACCTCTTGAAAAATATTCTAAAGAAGTACCCAGGTTTCCACCACCACCCCATTGGTCTTCATGAAACTGAATTTCATTTAGCGGAAGTTTAACTCCCTTTGTCAACCATGAGATTATATCCGATAAATATTTTTCTTGATCATATTTTTCTTTTGGAACGAAAGCGTGTTGACCTAAATGAAAGTGAGTGGAATAGTGTCTACCTGTTACGCCTACATTATCGATATCGTTGAACCTTAGACTTGGTTGAGACATTACTAATGGATTTGCAGGAGGCTTTACTTGACCACTAACTACAAAAGGCTGAAAACAGTATATAGAACCTTGTGTAAACCAAGTATCATCTCTCCATCTTGCAACAACAGGATAACGCTTTATTGGCGCGTACCCTAATTTTTTGAAATGCTTGGAATATTTTTCCCAAGTTTGCAAATAGCCCAACTTGGATTTTGTTGGAGATTTATTTATGAATGAGTAACCTCCGTTACAATCGGGCTCACCGCAAGTATTTCTTTTAACAGTGCTCCAAAATCTGGTTGAACACTTACGACAAATGTACCTACTAAATCCTAAATTAGTTAGAACAGAAATTGGATAATATTGCTCAGGAGTTTTATCAGTTTTTTTCTTTAGATTTAGCTTTAGCGATTTAAGGTCCATTCAAAGAGTACTCAAGGAGAATTATTAAAGTTATTTCTTCATAAGTTTCTTTTGTAGTTTTAGAATATCATCTTTACTTAGTTTTTCACCAGATTTAATTTTTATTTTATTATCATTTCTATTTGGTGTAAACATATCCAATGCAGACTTTGCAGCAGCACCCGGAAATTTAGACATTTCAGATAGCACTCCGCCCAGTCTAGCGTTCATAACACTAATTTGATCTTTCATTCCAGAAAGAATTACTTTTATCAGATTTCTTTGTTTTTTTATTTCAGAAATTTTATTAGAAATTTCAGTCAATCTATCAAATATTTTACTAATTTCTTTAGCTTCTATTTGGATTTGAGCATGAATTTTGTCAGAAGCAATTTTAATCTTCTTCGTATCTCTTCTAACTTTATTATATTCCTTTTTTGTATTTGTAGAATTTTTCCCCAACTTGGATTTCAAATCTTTAATTTTTTTCATCAATTCCTTTTCTTTATTTTGGGAAATAGTACCAGTTTCAAGATTAAAATTAAGATTCTCTAATTCTTTTTGTAATTTTTTTGCATCTATTTTAGGATTCCTAGATTCCTTAATATATTTAGCACGTAAGTCTTTCAGTTTTTTAAGACCTTCATGAACGGCCTTATTTTGAATATTTCGTTCCTTTTTCAGTTTTGATAGTCTTTTTTGATATTCTTTTTTATTTGCTTTCAAATCAACCGCTTCTTTGATTAATTTATTTAGCGCACTATCTAACTTAGTCTTTTCTCGGTATTTTTGTTCCTTCTTCGAACCGAGATCACGTAAGTTATTACTAATATCTCGTGCTTGTTTT
>CAZTOR010000028.1:0-3950 GCA_964615505.1 Candidatus Woesearchaeota archaeon | reverse complement strand
ACTTCTGAATAATGGCTGATGATAAAAAACCAGCTTATCAAAGATGGAAGCTTTACGAAGTCAAAGACGGTAAATTAATTCGAAAGAATCCGCGTTCTCCGAAGGAACACGGCTTATTTATGGCAGTTCATTCTAACCGGAAGCACTGTGGTACAAGCGGCCATACTGAAAAGAACGCCGAATAAACACTTTTTTAAAGTCCTTTCCAAGGCAAAAATATGAAGTCAGTTAAAGATTACAGTATTAGTGAAAATACAACTATCAAAAAATTAGTTGAAAAGTTTGGTGAAGCAGGAGGTTTCTCTGCAAAGAAAGTATTTCAAGCTAACAAACTATATCAAAAAATGCAATCAGATAAAGATTGTTTCAAAATTTTAAGTCATCCTGCATGTATTGTTTCTACAGGTCTTCGAGGAGTTATTCGAGACTTAATCAAGAACAAGAAAGTTGATGCAGTTATGACAACTTGTGGTACGTTAGACCACGATTTAGCAAGACTTTGGAAGGATTATTATCAAGGTGCATTCAATATGGATGATACTGAACTACATAAACAAGGAATCAATCGATTGGGAAATGTTCTTGTTCCAAATGAATGTTATGGAGATGTTCTTGAAGAAAAATTGCAGCCAATTATCAAAGAATTATACTCTCAAAAGAAGGTTTGGAATGTTCATGAACTGATTTGGGCATTTGGAGAAGCAATCAAGGATGAGCCAAACGCAGAAGAAACAATAATTTATTGGGCATGGAAAAATAAAGTTCCAGTTTATTTGCCGGGTCCATTAGACGGAGCATGGGGTGCTCAATTATGGAATTTCTGGCAAATGAATCGAGATTTCAATTTAAATCTATTTGAAGATGACCAAGATTTCTTTGTTAGAGTCACTGACGCAAAAACTGCGGGTGCAATTATGTTGGGTGGAGGAATTTCAAAACACCACGTAATTTGGTTCAATCAATTCCGAGAAGGACTAGATTATGCAATTCAGATGAGTACTGCGGTTGAATATGATGGTTCATTGAGCGGTGCGCAAACTCGAGAAGCCATTTCTTGGGGAAAGGTAAAAGAAGAAGCGAATCACATAACTGTTGAAGGTGATGTTACGGTATTGCTTCCATTGGTTGTTGCTTAACGACCGCGTCTAATTTCTCGATTTGAAAATTCAGTTATAGCAGATATTAAGTCTTCTTTTTCGAATTCTGGCCAGTGCTTTTCTAAGAAAATCCATTCACTGTAGGCCGATTGGAAATTTAAGAAATTACTCGTTCTCTTTTCGCCACCTGTTCGAATTATTAATTCTGGTTCAGAAGCCTGGTCAAGATTTTTTGAAAAGGTTTCTTCATTTATTTTGTCTAAATTTAATTCTCCAGATTTTACTTGTTCAGCAATTTTTCGAGTGGCATCAATTACTTCTTGTCGTCCGCCGTAAGCCATTGCAAAATTTACAATTAAATTTGAATTGTTTTTTGTTTTTTCAGAAAGTTTGGATAAAATTTCTTGGAGTTCAGTATCGAGCATCCATGTTCGACCAATGAAATTTACACGAATACCTTGTTCCATTAATCTATCATCTTCAGATATTCGTTTGAATTCTTTCTTGAATAACTTGATTAAATAATTAAATTCTGCTTTTGGTCGATTAAAATTTTCTATAGAAAGTGAATATAAAGTTAGTTCCTTGATTCCTAGATTGGCTGACCATTCTAATAGTTTTTCTACCTTTTTGGCACCCCATTCGTGGCCCATCCAAGGTTTCACCATTAATTTCTTAGCAAGTCTTCGATTACCATCCAAAATTATAGCTAAATGTTTTGGAACTCTCATAAATAAATTATATATTAAAAATTTAAAAAGAATTAGATTGGGTTTGAAAATCCTCTTCCAACACGATTATGTGTACTTATAACTGCGTGATTATTTGCAGATCCATTTGAAATTATTGGTATTCCTTTTCCATTTAGCGGTATTTTTAGATCCAATTCGCTATTTAATGATTTATAATCTAACTCAGTTAAATCATCCAATCGGGAACTATAATTTATTGGTCTAATAAAATTGTTTTCAAATACTATCTCATCTAAACATTTTCTTACAGGATTTCGAAATTTTCTTCCTGCAGATTTATGTCCTTTTTTTATTACTGAATCTATCAGCCTAGTTATAGTAGAATCATATTCTGATTTATACTTATTACTAGATTCAGCAAGATCATGTAAATCTTCAATCATACACATATATATTTCTGAAATTTCAGGTTTGAAAATGTGTGTTCCAATATATCCTCCCAAATCATTATGGCCTCGCTCAAGAGCTTTACCTAGATTATCAGGATTTGCGATTATACTGTTAACAACAAAATCAAATTCTTGATCTCCGGAAGGAATTTCCCCATTTGAAATTTTTTGATTTATGCTTTCATGAAAATCTTCTCGACATATCTTTGTTAGTTCAGGAGATAATGCAGTAACACCAATTACTTCTCTATCATAAATTGGATGCTCAACAGCAGACATATCTAAAAAATCGCTAACTGATCTAGAGAAATATTTATCTCCTTTTGTTAAATTTATAATATCTTTATCTGTATTTTGCAAATAATTTAGAATATTTTCTTTTGGTACAAACAATATATCTGCACCTTTTGCAATCAAAGCAGAATTTGGGGCAAGATATTGTCTAGTTTTTTCTAAGTTCTTTGATTTTTCAATTCTTCCTAAATGACTTCTTAGAATTTCAAGACGTTCTGGATCTAAATCTATTCGTGATAATTCTTTTAATTTTAGTCTTTTTTCTTTTGATAGCATTTTAACTCTATCTAACCAGATATTTAGTTTAAAAGTGTTTCGGTGTAAAAACGTTATACTGAAAGCTAATTGATGAATAATAGTGCTTTTAAATAATAATTATAACTTTCAAGTATGATTTGTTTAGGTATTGAAGCAACTGCGCATACTTTTGGAGTAGGTATTGTCAATAGTGAGGGGAAAATTCTAGCAAATAAAAAACATACTCTTGAGACCGAAAATGGAGGAATTCATCCGATTAAAGCAGCCCAAGCGCATATTCTTTATTATGAAAGTTTAGTCAAAGAAGCTTTGTTGGAAGCTAATTTAAATTTGAAGGACATTGATTTGATTTCATTCTCTCAGGGACCAGGATTAGGACAATGTTTGAGAGTTGGAGCTGTTGCATCAAGATCATTATCAAGGGCATTGGATATCCCATTAGTTGGCGTAAATCACTGTGTCGCACATATTGAGATAGGTAAACAACAAACCGGATTAAAAGACCCAATTACCCTTTATACTTCTGGAGCAAATACTCAAATTATTGCGTATGCTGGTGGAAAATATCGTGTTTTTGGTGAAACTTTAGATATTGGCGTAGGTAATTTCCTAGACAATGTTGGAAGATATATGGGTCTTGGTTTCCCCGGAGGTCCGAAGATTGAACAATTTGCTTTGAAGAGTAAACAATATATTGAACTGCCTTATCCGATCAAAGGTATGGACTTCTCATTTTCAGGTTTGCAAAATAAAGCAAGACAACTTATCGATAAAGAGTCAAAGGAAGATTTATGTTATTCTATTCAAGAAACAGTTTTTGCAATGTTGACTGAAGCAACAGAACGAGCGGTGGCGCATATTGATAAAAAAGAAGTTTTGTTAACAGGCGGTGTTGCTGCAAATAAAAGATTGACTACAATGTTAAAACAGATGTGTAAAGATCGCGGAATCAAATTTGCGGTATGCCCATTCAGTTTGGCAGGGGATAACGGTGCAATGATTGCTTGGCAGGGAATTATTGAATATAATGCAGGAAAAAGGCAAAAAATTGAAGATACTGAAATTAACGGTAAATGGAGAACCGATCAAGTCGAGGTAAATTGGATACTCTAGTCTTCATCCTATATTCTTTTATATAAGCCTAAGTAAAATTTTAGGTA
>CAZTOR010000027.1:0-4042 GCA_964615505.1 Candidatus Woesearchaeota archaeon | reverse complement strand
TCAGTTATAGGTTCTAAAACTTCAGGTTCTACAACTTCAGGTTCTACAACTTCAGTATGTGTACAGCCGCTAAATAATATAATTAAAATAAAAAAAAGTATATGAATTTTATTCATTAATCAATGATTGATTAATCATTATTAATCTTTTTTGTTATATGCGAATGCGTGTCCAACTGCGACCATTAAATCATATTCTTTCGGTAAATTTGTAGGTACATCGCATGCTCCAAAATTTGATCCTGCCCAAACTGTTACTGAACATCCCGTAAGTTCTTCAACTTGCTTTGATAATCTAACTGCATCTGCTTTCAAACCATCTGGCAATTGTAAAACAATTGTCTTGGCATTGATTTTCTTTGCTTCTTCTGCAATTCTATTTAATTCAATATCGTACTTTTCAAGCATGTTTTCTGGCCAGATTAAGTAATTAAAAGTGTTGCTAATTCACGCAATCAATAGTTAATGGGTCTGAGATCCCTATTTCGTTTCCATCCATACATCCGTCCCCGTCAGTATCTGCAATTACTGGATTTGTCCCAAAAATATTTTCACAAACATCTGGAAGACCGTCTTTATCTTTGTCTGAATCTAAATTGAAAGTTGATGGATTTGAACAATCAAGATCATTAAATGTTCCAGTAAATTTTCCAGTTGAATTAAATCCATATAAAAATAATGCTGCCACTATGACTAAAACTAGCGTTATGCTTAAATTTGACTTTAGTATTTTTGGTTTGGTCATATTAAAAATAGAGTTCTGAAATATATAAAACTTACATTTTTATAGTTTGAATTGAATTCCTAATCATGGTTTTAGAAAGAATTGTTTCTGTTGAAAAAGTGGAATCAAAACCATATTATGCAGCATGTTTTGGCGCAATTATTACTTTGATTGCGATTTTGGTGGGTTACCGAGTATTTCAAGTTAATGCAGGTATGGCAACATTGGCATTTATTGTTATAGGATCTCTCCCTTTTTTGAGAAAATTGATTGCAATTGAAGAGGCAGAAGAAGCAACTGCAAACACATTCAAGAAAGCACTCTTGAGAAATCGAAAAGTTATTGAAGTATTTTTTTACTTCTTCCTCGGAGTATCTGCAGTATATTTTACTTTGTCAACGATTTTTCCTTCTCTTGGCGAACTACTCTTCGCTGAACAACATAAAGTCTTCTCTGGATCGATAAGTTATTCATTAGAAAGCACAGACTTACTTCCGATAATTAAAAACAACCTAAGCATTATCTTACTTTCTCTTATATTGTCTCTACTTTACGGAGCAGGTTCAGTTTTTATAATCTCTTGGAATGCTTCAGTTCTAGGAACTTTCTTAGCACATAAAGGATTTCCAACTTTATTATATTACTTGCCTCATGCATCCATGGAATTTGTCGCTTTCTTCATGGCAGCAATTGCCGGAAGCATAATCTCTGAAGCAATTGAAAAGAAAGATTATGCCGGAGACAGATTTAGAAACATTTTAAGAGACGGTGGACTACTCATTATTCTATCAACTTTACTGATTGTCGTTGCGGCAATGGTTGAAATTCAAGTAATATGAAAATAATAACTGAAAAAAAATTGAATAAATATCTTGATTTGACAACTCGTGCTATAAAAAAAGTGAAAATAAATAAGAATTTATCTAAGAAAGACGGTAATCGAGCCAAAACTTATTTAGAAATGTCTAAAAGTTATTTATCAGATGCCCGGCATTTCAAAAAAGAAGGAAATTGGGTAAATGCATTCGCGGCAGTAAACTATTCTCATGCTTGGTTAGATGCTGGAGCAATTGTTGGTTTATTTGACGTAGAGAAAGATAATATTATGTTTACTGTTGATTCGGATTAATTTTATTTCTAACTTCTCGAATTTGCCATTCTAAATCAGAAATTATTTTTGCCTTATCATTATCTACTTCTTTTCCAGATTGTCTTTCTGAAGAATATTTCATATTAAGTTCAATTAATTCATTCTCAAGTTCAGATAATAATGATTTTATACGTTCTAAATCATCTTCATTGAATTCAGTTTCTTCATTTGAAGAGTCTATTTGTTCATGTTCAATAGAATTAATTTGATTAACTTTGGTTTTAACCATACTTGGTTTTTCAAAGTCTCGAGCAACTGTTGTTCCAAAAGAAGTTAAATCTTCATTTTCAAAAATTATTCCCGAACTTCTAATCAATGAGTTTATTGAATTTCCGTTAAAATTTTTTGTATAAATTAATTCTCCTTGTTCAGGATTTTCATTTATATTTTTGATATTTGAGTTTAGAACTGTTCCTGCACTAGAAACTAAACCTTTCAGACTAGATTTTAGTTGTTCATTGTTAAAATTTATTACGGGTCTAGATTTGAAGAAATTGGAAAGAGGCGATACTTGTAATAATTTGAATTTTCTTTTTTCTATTGCCCATTCAATGTGTACAGGAAATCCAACTCGGGATTCAATATCTCCAACAATTTTTGAGATTAAGTTTACCTCTCTTTCACTAATTAATGGAACTTGTTTAAATTCATTCTCAAGAGTTCTTAGTGCAGTAACTCCTGATTGTGGGTCATTTGTATAATAATTTTCAGGGATGTTCTCATGAGATTCGATTATTTTAGAATCTTCTTTTGAACAAATGTATATACTAGCGCCAGGAGAATTCCTAAGTGAAAGTCCCCATCTTGCTTGAATAATAAATTGTGAGCTATCTCCACTCAAAGGATTTAATGAAAATGCGTCTCCAGTCTTTGCTGCAGAAACCATCTCCTGAATTATTACTGAAGTATGAGGGAAGGGTGCACTCTTTAACTTACGATATAAAATTGAATAAGGTGAATAAATTGAAGCCCAGGCCTTCTTGATTGCAGGTTCAATATTTGCAATTCGTTTAACATTCAAATAAGTCGAGAAATGTTTTGGTGTTGAAGAATTAGTTGAAACTCTAATAGATACAAATGGTTTTTCTCTGCCTGCTTTTATGAAATTAAAGGCACCCACATCTACATTGCCATAAGTTGATTTGTCAATATGTAATTTTGAGTAAAATTCTTCTAGATCTTTTTTGAAACTCTCGGAAAAACGATAATTCTGGAATAGCTCTGAAATTCTTTTTGATGCGGCAGTTATTGTTGAAATATTATTTACATCAATCGCAGATAGTGCAGAATTAATTTCAGGTTCCAGTCGATCATATGCTTCATTATATTCCGAAAAAGGGACCACAAATCCTTTTGGAACCGGGAAACCAAATTTTGATAACTCTCCTAGAAGTGATGCTTTCTCTCCAACTCTGGATCTATCGTCTTTTGATAACTCAGAAAGCCATTCTATCATAAAGACTTATGGCGCGATTATTATTAAAAGCATTTATAGAATTGAGACTTATTCTGCAGTCGCTGCTACTGATTGTTCTTCTTTACTAGATTCTTCTTCCTTAGCTTCTTCTTCAGAATCAGTGGTTTCTTCCACAGGTTCAGGTTCATCTTCAACAACGAAGTCTCTAATATCCACATTTGGATCAAAAATCTTGTTCTTCTCAACAACGACTTTACATGCAATTGGAAACTTGCTTGCCGCTTTCCTTAAAGCATCCTTTGAAAATGAAATGTTTTCTTCAAGAGAATAAATTTGCAAAATTGCTTGTCCAGCTTTTACTCTCGCTGAACGTGAAACCGATTTACCAAATGATGCTCGCATACCTTGAGACATTCTGTCTGCTCCCGCACCCATAGCAATCGGGTTTTCTCGAATAATTTGATGAGGAAATACTCTTAACTTAAGTCCATATGAACCTTTTCCTGCAGTCTTCCCTAGATATCTATTTGTAGTAACTCTTGCTGCTTCAATAGCATTATGTCTCAAATTTATATCTTTCTTAGAATATAGAACTACAATATATTCAAATCCTTCGTATCTCTTATTTCCGGAATCGAAGTGGATAATTTTGTGTGGTGGCGCAGCTTTGATGTATGATTTTCTTCGATACTTAGACGTACGAGTAAATGCTCTTTTCAATCTTCTGTGACATCGTGCTCCTCTTAGCTTTG
>CAZTOR010000026.1:0-5371 GCA_964615505.1 Candidatus Woesearchaeota archaeon | reverse complement strand
TCTTCAGTCGAGCGCTCTTCCAGACTGAGCTACAGTCCCATGGAAACTTTTGATAGGACATTTATAAAATTTTGTATTAGGGTCATAATCGTTATATAACTTCAGTGGGTACGAATTTTATGTATTGGCATACTAAAAACATAGGTTCAATTTACTCTGAACTCAATTCATCAAAAACAGGACTTACTGATCATGAATCAATTAAGCGTTTAGAAAAATATGGAAAAAATAAATTTGCCAAAAAACGAGAATTTAAAGCCCTCAAAATTTTATTAAATCAATTCAAATCATTCTTGGTGTTATTACTTGCACTGGCAGTATTAGTATCTTATTACTTGGGAGAGATTGTTGATGCTTATGTTATTGGAGTAATTATAGTTTTGAATGCATTGCTCGGTTTTATTCAAGAATATAAGGCTGAACGAGCAGTTGATTCATTGAAAAAACTCTCTCCGACCAATGCAAAAGTTTTACGAGATGGCAAAGAAATAGTAATTGATGCAGAGAATTTAGTTCCCGGAGATATAATTCTTTTAGAAGAAGGAGATAAAGTTCCTGCAGATGCAAGATTAATTGAAGCAATTAATTTGGAAATTAATGAATCTACTTTGACCGGAGAATCTACTCCTGTTTCAAAAGAAACCGTAGTTCTGAAGAAGGAAAAATTAGTTGTTTCAGAAATTCGTAATATGATTTTTATGAATACTTCTGTTTCAAGAGGGAGAGCAACTGCAATTATAGTTGGAACGGGAATGTTGACAGAAATTGGCAAAATTGCTAAGACAATCACTGAACAGAAGAAGCCTGAAACTCCACTACAACAGAAATTAAAATTAGTTGCAAAGAATTTGGGAATTGCAGCAGTAATAATTTCAATTGCTGTTTTCGGAATAGGAATATTGAAGGGTGAACCGATTGTAGAGATGTTTACGACTGCAGTTTCGTTAGCAGTTGCAGCAGTTCCAGAAGGATTACCTGCGGTTGTAACAATAACTTTAGCGCTTGGATTGAGCAAAATGGCAAAAGCAAACTCAATTATACGTAGATTACCGGTTGTAGAAACATTAGGTAGCGCAACTGTAATTTGTTCAGATAAAACAGGAACATTAACCAAAAACGAAATGACTGTAACAGATATTTATACAAATCACAAGTCTTTCAAGGTATCTGGTTCAGGGTACGATCCAGAAGGAAATTTTACTTTGGATGGTAAAAGAGTAGACCCAAAAAAATCTAAAAATCTAGACTTGATTTTAAGAAGCGGAGCTTTATGTACAACTGCCAAATTGACTCATAATAAAAAAGGTTGGGACATTATTGGTGACCCTACTGAAGGCGCATTATTAGTTTCTTCCCAAAAATCAGGAAAACGAAAAGAAGATTTATTGAACGAATTCAAATTCAAAAACGAAATCCCTTTTGATTCAAAAAGAAAAATGATGAGTGTAATTTATGAAAACAACGAAAAACATATAGCATACATTAAAGGCGCTCCTGAAATTTTTCTTGAACACTGTTCTCATATCTATATGAATGGCTCAGTTAAGAGAATGACTAAATCTGACCGAGAAAAGATTAAAAATCAAATTGATAGAATGGCAAAGAGTGCATTACGAGTACTTTCAGTAGGTTACAAATATGTAAATGTTAAAAAGAAAATATCTCCGCAAAATATTGAACGAGATATAGTTTTTGTCGGATTGCAGGGAATGATCGATCCACCACGAACTGAAGTAAAATCTTCTCTTGAAACTTGTACACGAGCCGGAATCACAACTATTATGATAACTGGAGATCATTCAGAGACTGCTCGAGCAATCGCAATTAAATTAGGAATCATTGATGATAAAGCACCAATAGTTACCGGAGATGAATTGGAGAAATTGTCTCACGAATCATTGATGAATAAATTAGAAACAGTAAGAGTTTTCGCCAGAGTTTCACCAGAACATAAGTTAAATATAGTCAATGCATTAAAATCGAGAGGAGAGGTTGTTGCGATGACCGGAGACGGAGTCAATGATGCACCTGCATTGAAAGCAGCAGATATAGGTGTTGCTATGGGAATAAAAGGAACGGATGTTGCTAAGGACTCTTCGGACATGATATTAATTGATGATAACTTCGCCTCTATAGTAAAAGCTGTAGAAGAAGGAAGAGGTGTATTTGATAATATTCGAAATTTTATAAGATATCTAATTTCAACCAATGTTGGAGAAGTTCTCGCAATATTTGTAGCAATGCTAATAGGCTTACCTTTACCGCTTATTGCAGTTCAAATCCTTTGGATGAATTTATTAACTGATGGTTTGCCTGCTTTGGCTTTAGGTGTTGATCCACCGGAACCAGATATAATGAGCAGAAAGCCACGTAGATTAAAGGAAGGCGCAATTTCAAAAGATACTTGGATATTCTCTATTATCGTTGGTTTAATGATGATGATTGGAACTATATTATTGTTTTATTGGAACCTAGATTCAGGAATAGAACACGCTCGATCTATAGCGTTTTCAACAATAGTTATGTTCCAAATGTTCAATATCTTCAATTCTAGAACTGATAAATCTATTCTAAAGAATCCTGGAAGTATATTTAATAATAAGGCATTATTATTAGCAATCGCAGCTTCAGTATCACTTCAAGTATTAGTTGTATCTCATCCTTTCTTTCAGAATTATTTTGACACTGTCGCATTAACTGCGTATGAATGGTTTTTAGTTACTGCAATGGGATCCACAGTAATAATTTCAATTGAATTAATTAAAAACAACTTCAAAACTATTTTAAACTTTAGTCAAAATTAAATTTCATGACAAAAATCAAAAAAGGTGACTTAATTGAATTAGACTTTGTGGGAACTTTCAAAGAAACAAAAGAAATTTTTGACTTGACAATTGAGAGTGAAGCAAAGAAAAATAATATTTTTGACCCAAAATTTCAGTATAAACCTATGAAAGCATTTGTTGGTTCTGGCCAATTACTTAAAGGAATTGATAAAAAATTAGTTGGAGCAGAAGTTGGGAAGAAAATGGAATTCGATTTGGAACCAAAAGATGCATTTGGAAATCGAAGTTCAAAATTAATACAACTAATTTCTCTTAGCAAATTACGTTCAAAGAAAGTAAATCCCATTGTTGGAATGAGATTAGATGTTGACGGAAAACAAGCAACTGTTCGTTCAGTTAATGGAGGAAGAGTATTATTAGATTTCAATCATCCTTTTGCAGGAAAAGACGTTCATTACATACTTAAACCAATAAAAGTTTTGTCAGATGTTAAAGATAAAGTTGCATTTTCAACAGAATTACTTGGGTTCCAAGCACAAGGTCTAAAGGTCGAAGGTAAAAAAGTTACATTCAAATTACCAAACAAAGAAAAGTTAGGCAAACCGTTCTTAGATTTAATTGTTTCTCAAGTTAAAAAAATGGTACCTGAAGTCACTGATGTTACTATTGCGTAGTATCTTTTTAACAGTAATAATGTTTATAAAAACTTGAAGCGACCTAGACTCATGGATCCTTATGATGAATTTTCAGATAATATAGATTTTAATACGGGTGCAGATACAACTCAAAAAGACGATTATTCTACTGATTATTCAAGCGATAGCGATAGCGATAGTAGTTATGACTCATCAAGTACACAAGAAACAACAGCCTCTAATTCCGAACAATCATTTACTGATTCTTATGATTCACAATCTGTATCGAAGTTAAGTAAAGAAGACGAAGAATTGGAAAGTATTTTATCAAACCGACGAGCAAGAATAAAAGTTATTGGTTGCGGAGGGGCAGGAAATAACACAATTTCCAGAATTTCTGATATCGGAGTAACTGGAGCAGAGATTATTGCAGTTAATACTGATGCTCAAGATTTATTGAATGCAAATGCAGACAAAAAACTTCTGATGGGTAAAGATTTGACTCAAGGATTAGGGGCAGGTTCTGATCCAAGAATTGGTAAGGACGCGGCAAAAGAATCACAAAAAGAAATTAAAGACGCATTATCTGATGCACACTTAGTTTTCATAACAGGCGGTTTAGGCGGAGGAACGGGCACAGGAAGTATGCCGGTAATAGCAGATATTGCAAAAAAACAAGGAGTATTAACTGTTGCAGTTGTCACATTACCTTTTGAAATGGAGGGAGTCCTTAGACATGAGAACGCAATGATTGGATTGGAAGAATTAGAAGGATTAGTAGACACATTGATTTTAATCCCAAACGATAAATTAATTGAATTAGCGCCAGATTTACCACTACATACTGCTTTCAAAGTGGCCGACGAAATTTTGACTAACGCAGTTAAAGGAATTGCAGAATTAATCACAAAACCTGGGTTAATAAATTTAGATTTTGCAGATATCAAAGCAGTTATGTCTTCAGGAGGAATAGCAATGATTGGTCTTGGAGAATCTGACACAGAGAATCGAGCAGTAGAATCTGTTGAAAAGGCATTAAATAACCCTCTTTTAGATGTTGAAGTTACTGGAGCAACAGGGGCTTTGATTAATGTAATTGGTGGACCAGATATGACTCTGGACGAGGCAAAAAAAGTAGTTGAAGCAGTAACTGATAAATTAGATGAGGGAGCAAAAATTATTTGGGGTGCACAATTAAGTCCGGAACTTCAAAATTCTATTCGAACTATGTTGGTAATTGTTGGTGTAAAATCACCACAAATTTTTGGTCCAAAACGAACTTTTTCAAGGAAAAAACAAGAAGACATGGAAGACAATTTCGGAATTAAGTTTATTGATTAGGCTTCAAAAGCTTTATAAATGAACTATCGCAGAATTTACCATGGCGTCACTTATTGAAATTAATCCTGACGATTTCAGACTACCTGGACCAAAAGAATGGCCGGGAATCATTTCAAAGAAGTTGAGAGAATACAAGCGTGTTCTTTCGATTACGCGGAAGCCTAAGATGAATGAATTCCAAGCAGTTGTTAAAGTAACTGGTCTGGGAATGGCAATCATCGGATTGATTGGATTTACGATTTTCGTAACGGTCCAATTACTAAAAAACCTAGCATAATGGCAATATTTACAGTACGAACTGGAGTTGGAAGAGAACAACAAGTAATGGATTCACTATCAACAAATGCACAAAAAGCAGAAGGAATACATGCATTACTTTCTCCGCACGGAGTAGTCGGATATATCTTCGTAGAAGCAGATTCGGTTACCGAGGTTCAACAAATCACATATAGAGTTCCGTATGTTAGAGGAGTATTAACAAGGAAAGTCGAACTATCTGCATTAGACCATTTAATTGAATTTAATCCAGAAAAAATTGATATTCAATTAGGTGATATTGTTGAAATAATTGGTGGTCCGTTCAAAGGTGAACGAGGTAAAGTAACTCGA
>CAZTOR010000025.1:0-6160 GCA_964615505.1 Candidatus Woesearchaeota archaeon | reverse complement strand
ACACCGAGGTTAAAAGCCTCGTGCTCTAACCAGACTGAGCTACAAGCCCGCTAAGAAATATGGATAAAATTAGTTTAAAAGGTTGTCGATGAATTAAGTTCGATTACGATTTCCTCGACCTCTAGCTGATTTTTGAGCTAACTTTTTCAAATTGATTCCTTTAAATGCTCCAAAAAATCTTTTATTTTGCCAAGAATATCTTCGAATTTTCTTTGTTGCACCAAATCCACAAGTTGCACATTCTTTATGTTGTGCATGATAAGTATGTCCGCCACATCTTCTACAGATTACATGCGTTTTCTTTCCACTTCTCTTTCCTTTGGATGGTGTACCTTTCATGTGTTTTCAAAAGCAAGTTTCTTTAAAAAAGTAACTAATTAGTTATACTTACGTGAACAACCATGTCTCCTCGAATAAAGAGTTGACCGTGCTTCGAAGATTCATTATTGATCTCTTCAGCATCAGATAATACTAAATTGATATGAATATCAAATGCATTCAGTTTACCTTTAATTACAGAATTGTTCTTGAGCGCAACTTCAATAGTTTTACCCTTTGCTTTGCTTAGTGCGTCTAATGGACGTTCCATTGTAAGTTTCGTATAAAAGGAAATTTATATAAATGCTTTTCTTTATTCGTTTTTATGGCAAAATCCAAAGTAAGATCATTGAGAAAGGCTTCAGGTGCAAGATATAGTAAGATGTATCGAAAAAAGAAGTTAATTGATTTAATGGGAATTCCAACACTTACTCATGTTGCTGACAAAGTCAGAACTAAAATAAAGAGAGTTAGAGGCGGAAACAAAATACATTCTTTGGTAAATGCAAGCCACGCAAACGTAACTGATGGTAAAAAAACTTACAAAGTTAAAATCAAATCAGTTCTTGAAAATCCTGCAAGTCGACATTTTGTAAGACAAAATGTAGTCACAAAAGGCGCAATTATAGATACAGATAAAGGTAAAGCAAGAGTAACGTCTAGGCCTTCAAAGCAGAACGTTGTTAATGCGGTTTTAGTTAAATAAAATCTTTTATATCTCTTATAATTTTTTACTAGTATGACTTTATCTGACAGAACAATAAAAGATTATTTGGATTCTAAGAAGATTTCAATTGATCCGATAGAGATTAATCAAATACAGCCAGCTTCTGTTGATCTAACTTTAGGTAATAATTTTTTAGTAGTCGACGATTTTTTGAAAGAATCCATTTCTATGAATGATGAAATAAAATATCGAAAAATCAAAGCTGAGTCCATTGTAATTCCACCAAAATCATTCATTCTCGCGACAACGAGGGAGTATGTTAAGATTCCAAACGATTTGGTTGCTTTTGTTGAAGGCAGAAGTTCAATTGGTCGAATGGGTCTTTTCATACAAAATGCAGGATGGGTTGATCCGGGATTTGAAGGTCAGATAACTTTGGAGTTATTTAATGCCAATCAATTACCCATTAGAGTTGATTCGGGAAGAAGAATTTGTCAATTAGTTTTCTCAAAATTAGATAAACCAGTAGATAAACCATATTCAGGTAAATATAAAGGTCAAACCGGAACAACAGGTAGTAGAGTTTATCTCGATGAAGAACTTCAATCTGAACGAGAAGCCGAGATGCTTTAGAATAAATCCTTTTTTATGTATTTAGCTAAAGAATTTAATAAAATATGAAGCTAAAATTAAGAAAAATTTTGATTGTATTTGTATTAGGTGTAATGGCCGGAATTTTCATTTCATCATTTTCTTCCTCAAATTATTCTAATAATGAATTAATTAAATTATATTATGAATCTGAAGCATCAACTCTTGTATCACCTCATCATTTAAGAAAAGAAATGGATCAAGGTCATGAAAATTTTATTTTAGTTGATTTAAGAACAAAAAAGGAATATGAAGAAGAACATATTATTGGCGCAATAAATATTCCTGCAAATCTTAATAATCAAGAGTTCATAGATATCTTTTCTAAATTAGACAAAGATAATCCGGAGAAATACATAATTATTTACTGTTACAGTTCAGCCTGTATGACTGGGAGAAAAGCAGGCATGCTTTTGGCACAAAATGATATATTCGTAAAAGAAATGTCAATTGGATGGAATGAATGGAGATATGAATTTGAATCATGGAATTATCCGAATGAATGGGCCGAACTTGACACAATGGAATATATACATTCGGGACCAGATCCAGGTAAATTAGAATCAGAAAGAAATGTATATTGCAAGATTGAAGGTTCTTTGACTTGTTAAACCAATTATTAGGAGTTAATATCAATAAGTTTTTAAACGAATCTCATATGTCAATAGTCATGGAAGCAATTATATCTGCATACCGAGGATCATACAAAACACAAGTTAACAATCAAATGATTTTGATTCCAGAAGGAGTAAATAACAAAGAAGAAGCCGCCAAGCTCAAGGGCAAGAAAGCAATTTGGACAACTCCCTCGGGCAAGAAAATTGAAGGTATAATTACAAAGCCACACGGGAATAAAGGTGCGGTTAGAGTTCGATTCGACCAAGGTGGACTTCCAGGACAATCACTGGGAACTAAGATTTCTATCGAATAATTTTCAATAAAGTTTTTAATAAACCAACTACTATTTAGGTGTACATCTTAGAAGTTAATACTTAGTGTATTCACTGTTGAATAATAACAGTACCGTTAGCTTTTTAAATAAAAACGAGATTAATTAAATATGGTTAGGAAGAGTGTTAAATTTGAGGACAAATTAGCAGTTATTCGTGTTAAAAAGACCTATGCTGCACCCTTTTTGAAGTATAAGTATGTATATGTATCTAGAAATGATATTAAGGACAAGAACAAGTTCAAATCTAAGATTGACAAAATTGCTGCAAGCTGGCCGCCAAGTATATACTTATTGAAGCACCCGTCAGGCAAGATTTTTGCTAGATTTAGAGTATCTGAGGGCAAAATGACTTTACTTTACAAGACTTCACCATCAACTGGAAATTTATATCCGGTTTGGGAATTTTTCAAAGATTTGGCTTAATTTTTTAAGCTAAACCAATGATAGTTAATAATGGATTTAGTTCGAATTATTGAAGGTGAAACAAAGTTATTTGTTCCAGATCTCAAAAAGTATAAATTAGATTCAAACATGCCTGTTTTCTTTAATCCTATAATGAAATTAAATAGAGATATTACTGTTGAAATTATCAAAAGTACTCTAAAAAAACCAAAAGTATTGGATTTATTGGCTGGAACTGGCGCAAAAGGTCTCAGAATTGCTAAAGAAGTGATCGGTTCAAAGGTTGATTTAAATGATGGTAATCCTAATGCATATACTTTGATAAAAAAGAACGCCAAATTGAATAAATTAAAGGTTGAAGTGTTTAATATTTCGGCAAATAAATTGCTAAAAAGTAGCAGAAGAAAATATGATTTTATTGATGTTGATCCGTTTGGAACGCCCGTACCTTTTTTAGAAGATTCAATTAGTCGATTAAGAAAAGGTGGAATTTTGGGAGTTACTGCAACAGACACTTCAGCTTTGGTTGGAACTTATCCGAAGGCAGGAATGCGTAAATATGGTTCAAAAGTTAATAGAACAAAGTTCATGTTTGAAGTAGGAATTCGGATTCTAATTAAGAAAGTTGTCGAAGAAGGATTAAAGCAAAAAATTAGTTTGGAACCAATTTTTAGTCATAGTTCAAATCACTATATGCGAGTTTATTTTAAACAAACAGAAAAGGTTAGATCAACTATTAAAAAGAAAGTTAGACCTTTGTTTTATTGTCAGGAATGTACAAATTTTAAGATAAGTGATTTTTTTACAAATAGTAAAAAAAGATGCCCTTGCGGAGGCTATTTTAATCAAATTGGACCGTTATGGATCGGAAAGCTTTGGGATAATGAATTAGTTGATAAAATTACTGGAGGAAAATTAATAGATTTAATTAAAGAAGAATCGAAATTGAATGTTTTTGGTTATTTTGATTACCACTCAATTGCTAAGAATATTGAAAAGAAAAAAGATTTACCCAAGATGTCAAAATTGATAGAGTCTATACGGAATAAAGGCTATTTAGCAAGTAGGACTCATTTTTCTCCAACAGGTATCCGTTCAAATATTCCGCCTCGAACATTTTTGAAACTCCTCACAAGATAAAAATTTAAATAGTTCAATGGGTTTCTGAGTAGATGGTTTATAATTTAGTTCCGGAGAGCGGCACCGGTCCCTTAATTACCGATAATAAATATATTATGACATATATTATGGATTCAAATAATTTAAACAGCAACGTTCGAAAGATTGAACAGATACATCGTTCAGGTGCAGGAATAAATCTTGAATTTGAAGTTGACATAAATAAACAACTATATTCTGTAAGATTGGTTACTGATGGATCAGAACTCGTTGTGATTACTGCAGACCATGCTGAATCTATTTTAGATTATGAATCTTCCGGAGGTATCGATTTGTATGGACAGCCAGTTAACAATAATGCTTTGAGACAAGATGTCATTGGAAAACTTGCTCGAGCCGGAGAGAAAGAGTTAAACACTTTAGAAACACGGATATTTGGAAATCAGAGCCGTCTATAATTATTCTTGGATTCTAAGTTTATCTTCTTCTTCATCTTCAGCTTTACCCATTTCTTTTCTTTCAGCTTCTCTTTTTGCTTTAGCTTCTTCGATGAGATGATCTAAATCCAATTTTTCAATCATTTCTTTGTATCTATTTCGAATTGTAACTTCAGTTACTCCAACTACGTCTGCAATTTCCCTTTGTGTTCTTTTTTCTCCAGTAATTAGAGATGCTACGTAAAGCGCAGCTGCAGCAAGTCCAGTTGGACCTCGACCCGAAGTTAATTCGGAATCTTTAGCAATTTCTAGAATCTTCTGTGCCTGTGTTTGTGTTTCTGCAGAGAATCCTAATCTATTTGCAAATTTAGGAATATAATCACCTGCTGAACTTGGAAGCATTCGAATTCCGAGTTCTCTTGCAATAAATCGATATGTCTTTCCAACGTCTCGTTTATTGTTGTTTGTCAATTGACAAACTTCATTCAGAGATCTTGGAAGGTTAAATAATCTTGATGCAATATAAATTGCTCCAACTACAACACATTCCATAGATCGTCCACGAACCAATCCTCTTTCAACTGCCATTCTGTAAATTCTTGCAGCTTCTTCTTCGATTGCAGGAGGTATTTTCAAAAGAGAGGATATTCTTTTAAGATCAGCTAATGCATATTTTAGATTTCTTTCCAGAGAAGTTGAAGAACGGTTGTGCCACTTTCGTAGTCTTAAATATTTTCTTCTATCTTTAACGGAAAGAGAATAAACTTCTGAGCTAGAACCTACTTCGGTTCCAGTACCCATATCGTGTTTAGCATAACTTGAAGGTGCACCGGCTCTTCTACCATCTTGACCTTCACCTGAAAATTCTCGCCATTCTTGACCTTCATCAATAATATTATCTTCAATAATTAAACCGCAGCTCCGACATGTAACTTCGCCTCTTTTATGATCGACGACTAGATCAATACTTTTACAATCTCGGCACGAAGCGACACTTGCTACCATTTTAAATCTAATTGTTGATTGCTCAGTGGTTAAGCAATCTTTATAAGCTAAACTCTGGTTAGTTTATAAATCTTTTGAAGAGACTTTGCTTGATAGTCCATTGAAAATCAAAGAGTAAGTTTTATAAATACACGAGAACGAGCAATAAAACAATGGCAAATAAGTCTCGAGGACTAAATGCAGCAACGAAATTGTCTAAACGTAGAAAGAAATTTCAAATGAATAACAAACGACACGTTAGAAAGAAGTTTAAGCTAAAATTAAAGAGTGACCCCTTGGAAGGATCACCTCAAGCAAGAGCAATTGTTTTAGAAAAAAGACAAGTTGAAGCAAAGCAACCGAATTCTGCTATGCGAAAGGCGGCAAGAGTTCAATTAATTAAGAATAGTAAACAAATTACTGTTTTTTTACCTCGAGAAAATGCAGCAAAAGTTATTGATGAACACGATGAAGTTATAGTTGAAGGAATGGGCGGACACCAAGGAAAATCTAAAGGAGATATCCCGAATATTCGATGGCAAGTCGTTAAAGTAAATGGTCAATCATTAAATCAATTAACAAGAGGTAAGATTGAGAAGACAATCGGACGAAGATAATGGCAGAAGAAAA
>CAZTOR010000024.1:0-6633 GCA_964615505.1 Candidatus Woesearchaeota archaeon | reverse complement strand
CCATTCAGAAATAAAGACTTTCCTTGATCTCTATAAATATAGTTAAATGAAAAAATTAATTATCTTAATTTTAATGCTGTCAGTTATCACAATACCTGTTTTAGCAACCTCGTCTCCTGCTCCTCACTTTTATACCGGGAATATACCAATAAATTTTAGTTTAATGAATTCGAATTATATTAACGGAGTCACATCTTCGCTTTATAGCTCATGGGATAGTTCAGATGTTGACAGCTGTATTCAATCTCAAGGTTCATTTGAAATAAAATGTAGTGATGTAACATTAACAACAGAAAGTAGTTGTTTATCTCAAGGAGAGTGTAGTTTTGATAATGATTATTTAGATACTTTGAATCTTCATCATTCGCCTTGCCGATCTTATTGTCATAGTGATGAGGAAGCATTAAGCGGGGTTACACCACACGAAATCGGTGCAACGAATGGAGGAACAAATACGCCTCTAACTGACTGCAATCAACTCGATATATCTGCAGATAGAGTTGAATTTTTTCAAAGTTTCTGGAATGGAACTCCAGGCCCTCACAATCATATTCTTCCAACTTCTCGGTATATGGTATATGATATGCACTCAACATCTAGTAATTGGCATAACGTCAATAAATTTCAGGAACTGACTTTTTCACCATTTAATTCATCAGATATGTGTGTTTGGCAAGGAACTCACACATTAGGAAGCCAAGGTGCGTTTTATTTCTCTGAAACATATCTGAATTTTTTGTTCCAATATTTTTCCATCACGATGCCAAGTGGTCTAAATTATGAAGAAACATGTGATTTACTTGCAAGTTCAGGAGACTCAATGAATATTATTGACCCGTCTCCATTGAATTTAGCAATTAATTCAAATAATTTGAAATTCTACGATTTTGAAAGAACTACTTTTACTCAATATGATGGTGAATGGATATCAACAAATACAATAGAAACAGAATGTCATGAAAACCCAATAGTTCCTTCTGTCAATTTACAATTAAGGGATTTTCCGGAAGTTATTCCTGAAAACGGAATTTGGCCTATTAATACTGTTTTAACAATGGATGCATCAGGATCAACTCCGAATAATTTAACATATTTTTGGCTTGAGTGCGATCTGGGCGAAGAACTAAATTCAGCAGGATCCATAATAAATAACAATTGCTCACCAATTTCTCTTTCTAATCAGGCAGATAATAGTACAGTAGATTATCAATTATCTGGAAATAAAACAATTAATTTACTTCTCGGAAAGGATTTCACTTTTTCTTCAGGTAGCGGAAATATCTATATTCATACTTTTGATATAATTGTTGAAGATTTTTTCCCTGTATACATTGAAACCAGTTTATCCGGAACAACAATATCTCCTGCTAATCCGTTTACTTTTTTGTTATCCGCTTTCACTTTTGATGGAACAGAATTAGAGAGTTTCACTTTTGATCCAGGACAGAGAGAAATAGGAAATGGAAAATTAATAGATGTTGCAGGAGAATTTCAATGTAAAGAATCTGAAACAGTCCAATGTTTGATAGATTATGCTTTTTATGAAGGAATACCTCGACTAGGGAATCCATGTGGTTGTCCAGTAGATATGAATGGCGCAGGAACTGTTTATCTCGGAGAAAAAGAAGGCTCAAAAAATGATGGAACATATGATTTAAAATTTGACGGTTCAGAATTTGAATATAGTTTTATTTTTGAATATCCTACAAAAACTTCATGTGGTCCAGATCGAATTTGTCAAGCAAAATTACAATTAACTGATGTTAATGGTAAAACTTCTGAAAAAATTATTGAATTGAATCTTCCAGAAGTTCAAATGTGTGGATCAACTTATTCAAACTCCGTTACAGGAACTAGTTCAAATACACAATTTGTAGGGTATATCAACGATGGAGAGCAAGCATGTCAATGTGAATTTGGTTATTCTCCTCAATTAGATAATACGCTTAATACTGCTTTATCGGGATCAGTAAAAAAATGTGTTCAGGACGAAATATTAGTTAGTAATGAAACAACGTCTACTCCGCCGATAATACCAAATATACCTTCAGTGGGTTCAGGAAGTGATATATATGATAATAATATGGATAGAGATTATTCAGAATATTCTCAAAAAGTACCGTTGGATACTAACGAGAAAGGATCTTCAGGCACAATGTTATTAGTATTATTACTTTCAATGATCGCATTAATATTTGGTTTTGAATTTTATGAAAAAAGAAAAACTGGATCTTATTTCAATCCGTTTGGAAAAGCTAAACCAAAATCAAAACCTTCATCTTCAGAATCACCAATTCAAAAATTTATTTCAGATGCAAAAAGTGCAGGCGAAGATCCTGCAACAATTCGACAAAATTTAAAGAATTCAGGTTGGCCAGAATCGGAGGTAAATAAATACCTATGAAATTAAAAATATTATTAGGTTCTCTATTAACAATTTTAATTTTTACAAGTCCTGTTTTTGCTAATGCTTGTGATGATTTAGAAGATCATGCATGTTACGGTCAAGAAGAAAAATGTGAATTTACAGTAAACACAAACGCAAACCATGATTTAAGAGCTCAAGATATGGATTACGTCGAATATAATCACGAAGATAGGAATTGGTTTGATTTGAAAGAAATCAAAAATTCGTATACTTCAGTATCGGCATCAGATTATACTAAATCCGGAGCTAGCTCTAACTATAATTATGAGCCTTGTACCTCTCTAGATAACTGGCAAAAATGTGGAGTAATGCCTCTCGAGAGGTTAGTTGTAACAGATTTAGGTAGCATTTATGCTGAGTGGACAGATTGGACTGCGGACAAATACGGATATTATTTAGAAGTAGATGATGAAGGAGGAGGATATGGAACAGGTTGCGTGCATCTTAGACCAAAAGAAGGATTTTTAATAAAATTAAAAGTTGTATACACTCCGGATGATGAAGGAGAATCATATGCAATACATAATTTTTTGAAAAGAGGCAGTACCTCGATTTATCAAGATTGGCTCGCAGGTAGGAACTCAGAGCGAGTGATACATTCCGATAATGCATTGAGTGCCAACTCCTGGAGTGATGTAACGGTAATTCTTGATGGGGATAATAGGGATTATTTATCGGCAGATATTTCAAATATATGTGAAAATATAGCCACTTTTAAAATTCAAATGAGTGAACCGAATGGTGATGACTGGATATATTCCAGTGATCACGATGAGCTCGATACTGGATCTGATCACGAAAGAGTCCTGGTCATGTTGATGGGATACGAAAATAAGGAATATCTTGAGCTAAGGGCACAATGTGACGTAATCGAAGCAGGTTTACAAGAAGGAGCAAACGCACAAATAATAGATATTGAAGTGAACGAGGGCGAAAAGAAATCATTAAGTTCAAGCATGTTTCCAACAGATGCTTATAAAATTAGAATTAATGAACCCTATAGTCAATATCGTAGTAATTGGAATATTAATTCTAATAAACCGAAAATAAACGGTTGGACAGAAGAAACAACATTTGGTTACGGGAGAGGTTTTGATCAGTTACTACTTAGCGAATTAGGAGATATAAAAATAGATGCCACTACTGTTAAAGTCAATGCAGATAAAGAATTGGGCACAATAATGACATACAGCGCAAATAGAAATACGGCAAATGGAGAAACCAGTTATTCAACAAGTAAGTCGATAAAAGTGATTATTAAAGATACAAATATTCCGATTAGTACTAATTCAAATAATCCTTCCTCTAAGACGACTGACGAATATATTGGTGGAACAGATTCCAATAGCTACAGCGTGGATGTATCGGGATATTGTGTTGACCCAGATAGCGATATTCAGTATACTGCTCCAAAAATAGTGGAAGGAGAAAATTCTTTAATTAAAGATATAAGATTTTCAAGTAATAAATTAAGGTTTAATAAGGTAATTCACAAAACTGGAACTGCTAAAGTGCAATTTGAATGTCATGAATCAGAATATTCGAATAAAGAAACTATCGATTTAAACATTGTTATAGAAAATCAATACGAAAATATTTCTGTCGTAGGTGCCACTCCTCTTAGCGGCTATGACTTAGGTCAAATTACTATTTCCACAGAAGAAGGAGTAGAGAAAGAGTTCGATATAAATCTTGAAAATTATGATTCACATCCACTATCTTCCCCAACACCTGGAGTACATTTTATCACAAACAATAATCTTGCTTTGAATGTTGATTCAGTAGATCTTTCAGAAATTAAGTTAAAATATACTCCTCAAGCACCAATATCTGATTCATATGACTTAAATGTTGTAACTGAAGGTACAGCTAAAAAATTAAAAATTAATTTTGAAGTAAGCAATGTAAATTCTGCAATTAATTGGGATGACGAAGTAATTCCGTTTACCACAAATGAAGATTTTTCAAAAACAATAACTATAGCAGATTTTGCAGGTAAGTATACAGATGATGGAAATAGCATAGCGTATATTGAAGTTATTGAACCATTAAATCTCGAATACGGCACATTAACTCATACTAATTCTCAAATAACGTATACTCCACATAAAGATGCAGTTGGTACAGATACTTTTTGGATAAAAGCAACAGATGATTACACTGCGGATCCACAAACTTCTGATCTAGTTGAAATAGAAATTACCATCCTTCCTAAAAATGACGCACCAACACTTTCTTTTCCAGGTGAATATTCATCGGATTTAGTTAGCGGAATTTATATGTTAGAAATATATGAAGATAGCGAGGAGACAGATTCAACAAATACCTTTTTTGTAGAAACAAATGATATTGATGAGGATAAAGTAAGTTTGAGGGTATCTACTGATACTGTAGATCATTGGTCAGATTCTAATTTCAAAATAAGCGAAGAAGGATATATAACTGTTATTCCAACAGAAAATTTTGAAGATATGTCTGGTAAAATTATTGGGATTTACGCTAATGACGGAGCTCTAAACAGTGCCGATTCATTAGGAGTTAAGATAAAAGTTATCGGAGTAAATGATTTACCTATTTCTACTAATTCTTCAGTGTCTACATATATTTATCACAATTATCAATTCAAAACAAATGATTTTAACTTTTTAGATATCGATTTAACAGATTCACTTCAAAGCATTTCTATAAATAAATTACCCAGTCATGGAGAATTAAAAATAGATTCAGTTGAAGTTAGTCAAAATATGATTATAGCTTCAGGCGACATTAATAAATTAATTTATTATCCTGACTCGGGAGTAATAGGTAAAGATTTAATTGAATTTTCTGTAAGCGACGGAATAGATTATTCAAATAGTTATACGCTCGATATAGACGTATTACAAAGCCCATATGGTGAAAACTCTCATCCTAAAGCAAGAGGTGGTTACCCAATATTTAATACAGGATGGGCATGTAAACCCGGATATGAGTTGGGCGAAGGTATAACGTTATCAACAATTTTAACAGCAGGCGAGGTATGTATACCTGAAAAAAATGAATTACCGACTGCAAATATTTTCGTTCCCGAAATAGTACAGATTGGAAAAGCAGTAGCCTTTTCTGGTGCAAATTCGGTTGATCCAGATGGAACAATAGTAAGTTATACTTGGGAAGTTGCCCCAAATGTAACAAAAGACGGAATTCAAACAACTCATACTTATCTAAATATGTCCGAATGTCCTTCAGGAATTTGTCAAATTAAGTTAACTGTAATGGATGATTCAAGAGAATCAGATTCGACAACTAAAATTTTGACACTAACTGAGTCAGAAATTGAGGTACCTGATTATACTGGACTTAATATTACGTTAGGCGCAACATACGATGAAGGACAATTAAACTTTTTGGCACTTTCAAAAAGTAGAGTAAATATCGTAGGGGACGAGGAAGTTACAGTAGATAGTACGGGTAAAGTTACAAAAATTGAATCTAGAATTAAAGAATACGGAGGAGCTAATCTGGGAAAAACTTCATACATCCCATTCAATAATGTTTGTGAAGCAGGAGAACTACAATCAGCCACACCTTTAGATTGTATTAAAGGAGACGGAGTCTGTGCTGAGTCGAAGGGGGAATCAAGCATCAATTCTCCCGACTGTAAAGGAAGTTCAAAGACAGGATTGTTAGTACTTCTATTATTTGTAACAATAATCGGAGGAGGAGTATTTTATGCTTGGAAGAAAGGAATTTTGGGTAAACATAATTTATCAATAGGCTCCAAACCAACTCCAACAGCAAGTTCATTTGAAACAGTGCAACCTGTTAAACCGAGAGGCCCAGAACAATATATTAAAACTCAGAGAGCGAAAGGATTCTCAAATGAACAAATTCGAGGAGCATTAAAAAATAAAGGCTGGGACGATGATAAAATTGACGAGGCCTTAAACTCTAGTAGAGAATAGGCCAAAACCTTTATAAATGATATTTGAACGTTTTTATTATCAATTAAAAACACATTCACTTAACTCACTTCATATTTTACTTGAAGCGCATTAAGCGCACCGCTGCAGAGCGCAGCACCGCCGAATGGCAGTTTTTAATTAGGAGAAATATAAAATGGGAAAAATAAGTCCAATATCAATTAAGTATAATATTTATGCTAAAATAAACTTAACAGGACTGGCAGAACGGCCAGATGTAATCGGAGCTGTGTTTGGACAAAC
>CAZTOR010000023.1:0-6810 GCA_964615505.1 Candidatus Woesearchaeota archaeon | reverse complement strand
TCCATTGCTTCGTGCATAGCACTTCTATCTTCTGAAGAAATTTTATCTAATTCGTCGATACAAGCCATACCTTTATTTGCCAATACTAAAGTTCCCGCTTCTAGTGCCCATCCTCCCAGAAATTCATCTTTAACAACTGCTGCAGTAAGTCCTGCACCTGATGCTCCTTTACCTGCTACATATCGTGCTTTTGGAGCTAAATTTGAAATGTATCTTAATAGTATCGACTTACCTGCACCCGGGTCACCCATTAATAGAATATGAATATCGCCTCTCCACTCAGTTCCATCCTCTTTCACCTTCTTTACACCACCAAATAATTGTAATGCAATTGACTCTTTAATTTCATCGTAACCATAAATAACTGGCGCAATACTACTTACTAATTTTTCATATATTTCAGGATCTCTAGACAAATCTTTAATCAATTTTTCATCTTCTTTATTTATTTCTAATTCTTCAAATTCTTCTTCAGAACTTTCAACAGAATTACATTCAACAATTATGTCAAATTGAGTAGATTGACTGCCTCCTTTGGTATTTATTGGAACCTCTTTAACAATTCCAACAACCTTTATCTTATTTCCAGGGAATCTTCTCCGTTCAGCACTCGGTTCAAGTAAATCACCGTCTAAAATACATCGAATTCGTTTTGGCTGTTCACCGCCGTCTAAAGATTCAGGCGGTTCTTCAATAATTAATTGCTGAACATCAGTAAGTCGTTTATCAATTAACTTAAATTTACCTTTATGCCTGCATTGATTACATGAAGCTGGCTCTTTCAATTTATTGTCCGTTTGATCAACTCTTAATTGTGCAGCACATTTCGGACATTCAAAAGTTCCAACAGTTACTCTTGGTCTAACGTCCGATGCTTGTCTAATCAATCCGTCTGCTGTAATTAATAATCCTAGATGTTCGCTTCTCAAATCTCGAATCTTTATTTTTTGAGAATCCGGTAAGTTAAATATTCGGGCACAAATCTTGTAATCAATTTCACCTAAATCAAATTCTTGAATTGCTGCATCAATAAATTCTAGACTTTCTCTAGGAGAAGATAAAAGCTTTTCAGATAATTTCGGATCAAATTTGGCAACATTTGAAAAATCAATATTCAATGCACGTCCACCCTTTTGTGCAGCAATAGTCAACTCTTTAGAATAATATTTCTCAACAAATGTTCTGTACTTACTCAAAGTATTTGACTCCATCTATAGAGTCTCTAAAATTCGGGTTAAAAAGAATTTATTTTATTATTCATCTAATTCGCCAACATCAATCAATTGAGCACGCAAGAATTTAACAGAATCTTTAATTTCTCTTTCCGATTTTGCGCCAGCAATAACAATTTTACCTGTTCCGAAAAGAAGAAAAGTAATATTTTGTAATTGATCTTCACCTTTCAGTTTATAAACTAATCCTGGGAACTGTTCAGGTTCATATTCAGTGTTATCAAATAAGAAAACGATTTCGTTAAGATTCAATTTTCCGCCAACAGAACCTGATGCGACCATATTTTGTACTGTGATTTTTGGTTTTTTTGTAATTTCAATATTAACGTTTTTTAAATCCTCTACAACATGCTTTACTGCATCTCGTGCTGCCTTTATAGATTTGGTTCCAGCACAAATAATTCTTCCTGAACTGAAAAGTAAGAAACTGGCTTTTTTGAAGCTTAATTCTTCATCTTCCACTTTGTAAATCAATCCTGGAAAAGTTTCAGGAGTATAATCTGAATTATCGAGTATAACTGCTAATTTTTCTAATGGAAGCGTTGCAAAAATATTCGCAGAAACGACTACATTTTGAATCTTAGACCAAACTCGAGTATCAACCTCAGGAGCCATTTTAATTTATAAGTACGGAAAAGTATATAAATACTACTTTAAAAAGCAAATTCAATTTTCTTACCACGTATCACTATTTTCTCAGATTTTTTCAAGGAGTCAACAATTTCAATTGTTTGAGCATTAACTTTCCGTTGAATTTCATTTAAATCTAAATTAATTTCTGAAACTATCTTTAATTTAATTTTATCTGATTTCTTCAATTTTGTAGTCTTACGATAATCTTGAACTTTACGAATCAATTCTCGAGTAAAACCACTAACCAACATATCTTTTTCTTCAGTTCTATCTAAAATTATCAAATAGTTGTCATTTGATACTCCAAAAGCATTATCTGGAAGAACTGCATTAATTTTGAAATCTGACTTATTCAAGTTAATTGTTTTACCGCGAATTTTAGTTTTATAATTACCTTTTAATTGAGATACAGGAACATTTTCTAATTTCTTAGCAATATCTGAAGTCAACTTACCGTATTTTTTACCAACTGCTCTGTAGTCAATTTCAATTTCGTACTTAATTCCATCAATTTTACTTCTCAATTCAACATCCAAAACATTTGTCTGCTTTTTCAAAAGCTCTACATTTGAACGAATCGTTGAACTCTTATTTGAAACAATTACTATCTTTTTGATTGGCCACCTTAAGTTTCTCTTCATTTTATCTCTGAGCGAAAGAATGTCTGTAATTACGCTTCTCAATAATTCGAACTCAGATTCTAAAGAGCTGTTAATCCTGGATTTTTCTACACTAGGCAGTCTTTCAAGATGAATACTTTTTTCAGATATAACTGGATAATTTCTCAGATTTGTGTAAATTTTATCTGCAACAAACGGTGAAATTGGAGCCAATAATTTAATTACCGTAAGTATACTTTTCAATAATACATATCCTACTGTGGCGTCTTTCTTCTCTATTCTTTCTCGAACTAATTGAATATACGTTCTACTCAAATCATTGACTATAAAATCATGGAGTCCTCGTCCCATTTTCTGATATTCAAAGTTATCAAAGGCATTGTGATAAGTTTTAATTAGATTATTCAAACGAGACATAATCCATATATCTTCGGGTTTAATCATTCGTTTGTTTAAAATGACCGGATATTCTGCTTTCAAGTAATTATGTAAATTCCAAAGAGTATTGATTGTAGAATAAGTCTCTCGTTTAACTTCATTAACATTGAATTTAGCTAATTCGTAGGGCGGAGTATTGCTAGTGTAATAAAATCTAATCAAATCTGCACCCAAATTGTCAATTCCTTCTTCTGCCCAAACAACATTACCTACTGATTTCGACATTTTATCACCTTTAGAATCAACAGTGAATGCCGGCATTGATACAGTTCTATATGGTGCTTTACCGAAAATTGCTACTGAAGTATATAGGAGCGAGAAGAACCAACCTCTAATTTGATCTGTACCTTCATTTACTCTATCTACTGGAAAATATTTCTTAAATTGATTCTTATTTTTATAGGGTGCACCCATCCATGCCCAAGGTGCGACTCCTGAATCATACCATACATCAAATATGTCTCCAATGGAATTCATTGAATCTCCGCAAGAACAAGGTAAATTCAATTCTCTTACGTTGTGCAAGTCATAATTTTTAGGAAGCTTTTTTCTTAGTTTTTGTTCCAACTCTAACTTAGATCCTGCTGCAAAATTTTTTTCACATGATCTACATTCCCAGATCGGAACCGGAATTCCCCAGAATCTTTGACGAGTAAAATTCCAATCTTCATAATTGCTTAACCAAGACGCCATTCTTTCGCCTGCAAATCCAGGTAACCATTTTACTTTACTATTTTCCGATAATAACTTCTTTCGAATTTTATCTGTTTTGAAAAACCATTGAGTACTTAATCTGAATAGAAGAGGCGTTTTACATCTCCAACAGCAAGGGTAAGAATGACGAATTTTTTCTGAAAATAAAAGTTTATCTTCTTTCTTTAAATCTGAAATTATTTCTTTATCAGCATGTTTAACATATTTACCTACATATTTATCCACATCTTTTGTGAAGTTACCTTCATCATTTACCGGACTGACTGCTATTAATCCCAACATCTTTCCAAATTCATTATCTGTTTTTCCGTGTCCTGGCGCCATGTGAACTAAACCTGTACCGCTCTCAACCGTTACAAATTCTTCATAGACATCACCTGCTTTTTTTCCAAGCTTCTCTGCAACCTTTGGTGCAATTCTTTCTTTCAACAAAGGAACACTCAGATAAATTTTATGAGATTTTGGATATTCACCAACTCTCTGCTGAACTTCATTATCGAAAAGCGGTTCATATTCTAGACCTTTCAAGGTTTTACCTTTAAATTTCTTCAAAACTTTGTATTTTATGTTCTTATTTTTTAACAAAACCAATCGATTTTCTGCTAAAATTAGATTTCCATTAGAAGTCTTAACTTCAACATAATTATCCTTTCCTGAAACAGCGATTGCAACGTTTGCAGGAAGAGTCCAAGGAGTGGTTGTATAAACTAATAATGAAGTTTTCTTACCTTTTAATTTAAATTTCACGAAAACCGCAGGATCAGTCAATTCTTGATAAGCATCTGTTACTTCATACCCTGCGCTAGCAGTACCACAATGAGTACACCAATGCACGGGTTTTGTTCCTTTGTAAACTAGATCTTTGTTCCACATTTGTTTGAATCCCCACCATCCGCTTTCAAGATAAGAATTGTTATAAGTCAAATAAGGTTCATCATCCCACCCTACCCAACAACCGTATTTATTGTACCTTTTTTTCCATGAATCCATACTATCTGAAGTCAATTTTTTACATTCCTTTGCAAAATTTTTCAAGCCAAATTTCAATATATCTTTCTTATTTTTAAATCCCAATTTCTTTTCGACCATATTCTCTATAGGTAGCCCGTGAGTGTCAAATCCTGCAGTGAAAAGAACATCTCGCCCCATCATAAATTGATATCTTTGATTCAAATCTTTGTAAAAAATTCCCCGGAGATGACCAACATGAGATTCAGCATTCGCATATGGTGGACCTTCTAATAAGAAATAAGGCTTTCCTCCTTTATTTTTTCTTTTTAGTAAGTTTAAAAGATTCATATCTCGCCATTTTTTAGAAAACTCCTTTTCAATCTTCTTGAAATCGTATTCATTCATGCTGAAATCACTCTCCTAAAATTTAAATAACTACTGCTAGAGACAATTATTCGTTTACTATTAAATGAGATAACTGCTTAGCATAAGGATTATACTGAAATTATAATTAAAAAAGTTTTGAGTAAGCTAAACAAATACTTTTAACTCAAAATCAAAATTTGAATTTATGTCTAAATTCGAAGTCTGGACAGAGAAATATCGTCCAACTAAGTTATCTGAAGTAAAGGGTCAAGACGAGATAATAGATCGACTTAGTGCATTCATCAAAAGTAGGGCAATGCCACACTTACTTTTTGCAGGAATGCAGGGAACAGGAAAGACAACATCCTTTTTAGCAATGGCAAAAGAACTGTATGGCGAAGATTATAGGGACAATGTTTTGGAGCTAAATGCTTCCGATGAGCGTGGAATTAATATAGTGCGAACATCCATAAAAGACTTTGCTAGAACAAAACCTGTAACTGAAGACATCCCTTTCAAGTTAATATTTTTGGACGAAGCAGATGCTTTAACAAAAGATGCACAACATGCTCTGAGAAGAATGATGGAAGATTATACTTCCAACGTAAGATTCTGTTTAAGTTGTAATTATTCTTCAAAGATCATACCACCAATTCAATCTAGATGTGCAATATTCAGATTTCAACCAATAAAGCGAGAAATTATGAATGAAGTATTATCAAAAATAGCCCGTGATGAAAAAATTGATTTAGATCATACTGCGATGGACTATATTTATGATGCATCAGAAGGTGACTTGAGAAAAGCTGAAAACATTCTTCAAGCAACTACTGCAATTGCAGACAAACCTTCGGACTCAATTCCAGGTACTATGAGAGTAACTGTTAATGAAGTTAGAGAAGTAGTATCTTTTGCAGAGCCAACAGAGCTCTACGAAATTTTAAAATTAGCTCTCAGTGGAAAATTTAAGTCATCAAAAGACAAACTTTCAGATGTCTTGGTTAAATATGGTCTTTCTGGATCAGATGCAATTGCTCAATTCCAGAAACAAATTTGGAATTCCGAAGAATTTGAAGATAAATTAAAAGTTAGATTGATAAAATCGTGTGGCGAGTATGATTTTAGAATTTCTGAAGGTTCAAACGAATTCATACAGTTAAACGCATTTATTTCGGACGTTGTTTTAATTGGAACAGACTCTAGTTTTCGAAATAGATATTCAAATATAGAAAATAAAATCGAATAATGTTTTTAAGTAAGACAAAATAAACTATTTAATGAAAGCTAAATCCGGAAAAGACGTATCTTTGCATTTTACTGGTTTCTTGGATAATGGGAACGTTTTTGACACCTCTGAGGGAAAAACACCAATTAGCTTCAAACTTGGATCAGATGAAGTTATCCCTGGATTTAATGAGGGAATTATGGGAATGGAAATCGGAGAAGTCCGAAGAATTGAAATTCCTCCAGAAAGAGGATATGGCATATATCATGATGATTTAATCCAAAAATTTTCTCATACTAATTTTGAAGGAGGCGTGAGCGAAGGATTAACTGTCCACGGAATGGTTGAAGGAGAGATGCTTACAGGAACTATTCTTGATGTAGCTAAAGAGCACGTTTTAGTTGATTTTAATCACCCTCTTGCAGGAGAAAAACTAACTTTTGAAGTTAAATTAATTTCAGTTGAATAGTGGACACTAGACAAATGAGTGCGACTCTTTTTAACTAAAATATCAAATTAGTTTTATGAAAAAAATTAACCTTTTTGGTAAGACCTTTTTTAGAAAAGGTTACGTCGAGTTAAAGGACGCTAAAACAGAAATTTTCCCGGAACAACTAAATCGAGTTTACAA
>CAZTOR010000022.1:0-7436 GCA_964615505.1 Candidatus Woesearchaeota archaeon | reverse complement strand
ACTATTTTCTGTATTTGTCTTACTGAAATAGGATGATTTTCTTTTCTTCCAGGTAACAAATAATCTTCTTCTTTATCTTCAATATATTTTTTTAGATCTTTACACAAATCTTCAGACAAAATTATCATTCGATCTTTCATACCTTTTCCTTTTCTGACCCAGCCAATTTTTTGATTTATCTCTAAGTCCGAAACCTTCATTTTTTGTAGTTCACTAAGTCTCAAACCAGACGAATAAAGAAGTTTAATTATGATTTTATGTCGAGGGTCTTTAGCAGAATTTAACATACCTCTAACCTCCTCTCTTTGAAGGACGGAGGGTAGGGTAAAAGGTACTTTTGGTGCCTTTATTTTAACGTTTTTTCCAAGTATATCTCTAAAGTAAAAAACCAAACTTGCCCTAATTAATGAGACAGTTCTTGGCGAATATTTTTGCGATAAAAGATCGCCTAGATATTCTTTAATATCTCTCTCAGTAACTTCTCGAGGTTTTTTGTTAATCGACTCCAAGAATTTTTCGTTATGTAAAATATATGCTTTAATTGTTTCCGGACTAAATCCTCTAATCTTTAATTCGGATTCTAATCGATGTAACATATACTTCAAAAGGATAGGTTATTATTAAGAATTTTGATAGTTCGTATAATATACATTAAACGAACTGATAGTTTCAAATAACTAATTTAACCAAATTGAGTATATTTTTGGACGAAATTATATATTCTTCAAAATTTTCTTAATTATTTACAATATTGTAAATAATATATATAGATTTTAATTTTTTATTAAAAGTTTTAATCGCTATATTGTATACTAAGTTTTATTTTGAATAAAAATGAACTAATGTTAAAAATCTGTTTAATTATTGTCTATATTGAAATTAAATAAAATATCACTATTTATTGTTAATATTAACAATAAATGGGTCAAAAATTATTTGAAAAATTCAATAGTTTTTTTTAAACCAGTTTCCAAATCAATTTTTGATTTCCAATTTAATTCAGACTCAGCTTTAGAAACATCTGCACAAGAGTAAATTATGTCTCCGTTTCTTGTTTTTTGATATGAAATTTTAGAAGTTGAGTCACACAATTCAATAATTTTTCTTGCCAAATCCTTAATTTTTACACTTTTTCCTGAAGCAATATTAAAAATTTTCTCTTTCCCTAAATAATTCATAGCTGCAATATTTGCGTCAACAACATCGTCCACATAAACAAAATCCCTTTCTTGATTTCCATCACCGTAAATGATGATATCTTCGTTTTTCAAGGCTCTTTGAATGAAAAGAGATATGACGCCCGCATATTCTTTGCTTTGTCCGGGACCATACACATTGAAGTATCTCAGGGAAATTCCATTTGCTCCGGAAACAATTTTTTCTCCATCGATTTTATTTTGAGCATAATTTGATTCGGGATTCAACTTATCTTCTTCTGAAACCTTTCGGTCATATTCTCCGTAAACTGCAGCACTACTCGATAAAATAATTTTACCTTTTGATAACTCTACGAGATTTTTAGTTCCTTTGACGTTTACTTTATAATATTCATCTGGTTTTTCTTGGCTTTCTGGAACACTAATCTTTGCAGCAGTATGAAATATAACATCAACTCCATTCAACGCAGTTACCAATTTAGTTTTATCTAAGATATCATTACCTGATTTTAAATCATAAGAATCACATTTTAATTTTTCAGTAATTTTTTTACCAATAAATCCTTCTCCGCCAGTTACCAAACATTTCATTCTTTCGCCTCATTAAAGAAATTAATAAATACTTTCATTTAGCAATATATATTATGGCGAAGAAAGCCCTCAGAGATATTCCTTTACAAGAGATTACACTCAGGAAGTATGAACAACCTTACAATCTTCAGGAAAAAGAACTTGTTAGAAAATTTCTATTATCGTTAGGACTTCTACAACCCGGAGAGAGCAGAGATATAATAGTGGATATTTTCAATTTATTTTTAAAGGCCCGAAAACGTAACAAAACTTTGGATGTTGAAGAAATCGTAACCGAATTAGAAGGTAAAAACGGTGCATCTTCACCAAATGTTTCCAGACAAATCAAAAGATTAAGAGATTTGAAGATAGTTGAGAAGAATCATGAAGGATATAGGATCACTGAATTCGGAAAAATTGATAATATTGTTTCAAATTATTTAGTTCCATTTGTAATAAATCAAAGTGCAGAGCGTCTGAGAGAATATGCTAAGGAACTTGACAGAAGATAAAATTTATAAACGAATTATTCAGTAGAAAATAATGGGTAGATCATTAGAAGACCTAATTGGAAAGAAGAAAACTATCAAAATAGATGGTATATCGCAAGAAGTTATGTTTCCCCGATCAGGTATATATTCTATTCTAGGAATAAAGTTTGCCATATATTCACCATTCCCTAAATTTGTGCGTTCGGAGAGAGGTTCAATAGATTCTAGAATTGAAAAGTATTATGGTAAAGTCGATATAGTCAAAAATAAAGTTTACAAAAGAAGAGATGAGTAAGAACTTTCGTTCTTACATCAAAATTTTTCCAAGATCTTCAAAACTGGTCGCGACTCGTTCACCTTTTCCAGTCAATTGGACGATTTTCAATCGACCATTTTTTTCAAATCTAACCAATCCTTCTTGTTCCATCTTTTGGAGCAAGTGAACGGTATGAGAATAAGTACATCTAGCTTCCTTTGCAAGAAGTGAAGGATACTTTTTGGTGTTTTGCCGTGTCAAACACAACAACAATTCTACGGGCTTATCCCTTAAAAATATGTCAAAACTTTTTCCTTTTTTCCACCACAGAAGTGCCATGTAAACCTGTACTGAGAAAAATATAAATAGGTTCCTACGACCTCTAAGTATACCTCTTTTTCCCGAATAAATCTGTAATTACTACTTTGGAACAACTTTTGGTATATGAATTGGTGCAGGAAGACCCATGGCTTGTGAAATTACTACGGAATTTGTCATTCCAACTTCAAAGATTCGTCTTAATACAATTGCTGCTATATTATCATCCAATTTTTTATTTTTCTTGTAGTTTTTGATTAAATCTTTCAAAGCCTTATCTTCACCAACAACAAATAGAGAACCTTCAATTTCTATAGATGTTTTTTCACCATAGCTAGTTGTATAAATATAATCGATTGATGCGCCAGATTTCTTTTCACCAGCACTAAACAATTCCTTTTTTGATACACCAACTATATCGGGTTTACTTTCAATTCCAATGCCTCGAGGTAACTCTCCTCTCACTGCATTTATTTTTGTGATTTTATCGCCTACGATTATCATTTTATATCTCGATAATTTGTACTTTTTAAAGATTTTTATTATGCGATTTTATTCTATATAAATAAATTATCCATAATGCGAAAAGAACAAGAAATGCACTAAATGCAACACCTGAATAATATTTGGATTTTGAGTCATCGATATCACTTTGAGTCAAACATCTACTTTCATCACAAGTTCCTAGACGACATTCATAATCTTCTTCACAAACACTTTTTCCAACTTTCTTTGGAACGTAAATATTACCATTACAATAGAATTCCAAATTATTTTCCATTTTCAATTCACCCTTTGGACATTCATATTTTTCTGAAGAGATGAATGTAGAACTAAAATCTTCACAATCTGTATCAATTCCACTATCACAACCAGATGGACACAATCCGTCATCACTTATACATTCCAAAGTTTCAGTGTTTAAGCAATTTTTTTCAATAAATATACCGTCTCCAACACAATAATCATTAGTATGACTTATTCCATCATCACAATCTTCATGAACTCTACAATTATTATTTTTTGAGCAATCCAAATCTCTCCAATCTACGAAAGTTAAAGAGTGATCACAACCATATGGACAACATTCATCACTATTTCTACAAGTTGTGATCGGTTCGTTAATACATCGTCCATTATTTATCGCATCACCACTACATTCATCGGTTGTACAAGGATTATCATCATCACATTCTTTATCAAAATTACAAACAGTTTCACAATCGTTATCGGAGTAAGTAGAACACTTTAGTGGACAATAAGCGTCATTATCTTCACAAGAAGTTATCTCTTCATTTTTACAAACGTTTGTATCAATATTACATATATCTCTTGTGGAATCTTCTGAGTCATCACAATCAGAATTCACATAACATTCGTTTTTCTTAAGAACTTTCATAAAAAGTTCCGCGTAACTTTCATTTTGAGATATGTAAACTACGCCATTTAAAGTTAAATTTACATTTGCTAAACGATCAGTTTCATTTATATCTAGAGTCTCTATTTGACTGTTATCCACAGACACTCTAACGTTATTATCGAAAATATTATGAACTGTTACATTTTTTGTGTTTATAACATATGATTCACCTGAATTAAATAGCTTAGTCTCTTCAACATATGCAAAACTAATTGGAATTACTAAAAGTAATAGAATGAAAAGCACATATCGCATAATTATTGAAGTAAAAACTCGTTCTTAACTTTTGCCCTAATAGCCCTGCTCGGATTTGAACCGAGGTCCTCTGGCCCAGAACCAAAGATGATTGACCGCTACACTACAGGGCTATAAGATTGCCCATTTTTCCAAATTTATAAACGCTACGTTCTAGTAATGCTTTTAAGTTAAAAAACACATATGAAATAATGTTGTCTTTACTTAGCGAGATTTTATTTCATCCAATTCTAGTAGTGGCTACAATTTCTGCAGCACTTTCTCAATTTTTCAAAATGGTGTTATATTCAATAAGAAAGAGAAAATTAATGATTGATGTTTTCTGGAAAGGTTACGGAAATAAGGCCGGAATGCCAAGTTCACATACTGCCTTTTTAGTTGGAGGTGCAACAGTAATATATATTCTTGAAGGCGGAGTAACAAATCTGCTAATGGCTACTATTATATTAGGAATATTAGCAATACAGACAGTAGTAGATTTGAAATTTCATTTCGACAAAGCTTCAGATTATATTAATGAAATGTTTGGAGTAGTATTCGATTTCAATGAGTCAGCATGGTCCAAATTTGAACATTTAACAGGACACACTTATAATCAAATAATTGTAGGGGCAATTGTCGGAGCATATACTGCAATTAAAGTTCTACCACTTTTATAAAATTGTAAATTGAGCATGTTTTACACCGTCAATTAATATTACTGCATTTTTTGAAATAACTTCAAATTTTAGTAACAAATTTACAATTTTATTTCCAATAACATTTCCATCATTTGATTTGGAAATAATTTCTAAGATATCTTTCCCTGCATTTTTATCACAATAGAATCTAGGATTAACAAAAAAATCAATTCCATTATTATTCAATGTCTTTCCTTTCAATTCAGAATCACAAATAGCAATCAAATTTCCAAATTGTGTTTTGTGAATTTTGTAACAGAACATTATTTAATCGATCTAACCGAGCTTCGTGCACCGCAAGCTTGGCATTGTTTGAAAGTAATACTCTTTTCCTTTTTTAGAGAAGTGTCTGGCTTTCCACATTGAGTGCATGTGACGAATTCTTTAACATATTTTTCCATTTTTTCATTTAGTCGCTTAGAATTAAATTTACCAACAAAATAAAAACTATTTTTTTTCCATTCACCTGTTGTTGCCAGAGCTTTTAACAAGAATTTTGACAAGTGTTTAACATCTCTACCTAATTTTTTACTGATTTTATTTAAATTAGAAACGACAGTTCGATTCCCTTCAAATCTACCTTCAACAGAGGGAACTTCAAATCTTACATTTTTTGTATTACTTTTTGGAAGATTAGTATACGCTTTTTTCAATAACTGTTCATATTTATATTTCCAAGCCATAAATTGAATTTCAAAACCGCATTTAATAAGGTTTCGTTAATCCAAAATTTTCAATAAACCTTTTTTAGGCTCAAAAACTTCTCCACTTTTCAACAAGGAGAATAAAATATCTTTAGCAGCGTCTTCAGATAAACCGCTCTTGGAGATTATGGCGTCCATTAAAGCACCATCACCTTTATCTTCGGATCGAATTAACTTCAAAAACTTAACATTTAGGTTTTCGGAATCTGAAGAAGTAATTGGATGTTCAACTAATGCCGTTGATTTATTTTCAGAGTTATCAGCAATGTCGGTTTTATTCTCACCGGGAATATATTTCTCTAATTCTAATTCGTTAACAATTAACCAATTTGGTTCAAGAGCCAAGGCAGCTTCACACGTTATATATTTTTCATCATTATACTGTTTAATTTTACCAATTAATCGGACGATTTGACCAACATTTACATTTTTCAACTTCAAGACTTCAGGACCAAAGCCCTTGACTCTAATTGTTTCAGTTCCATCGTCTAAAGTAAGTGCAGAATAATTTTCATCATCCGAAGTATATTTACTAACTACTGTTGAAATCAAATTTACTCTAGATATCTGTTTACCTTTAATTTCAATATAACTTGGATTAAAACCTTCTTGTTTTATAAATTGATTATTTACTATATCTGCAATTCTTATTCTATATGCTGTTGAACGTTTTATGGCCATCTTGAATTTTATTGCACTCCCTTTATATTAAATTGTATATTCGACTACGATCTTTGAATAAATCCGGATTTCGGTTCAAATAAGTCTCCTGAACGAAGTAGGTTTGACAGTATTTCATCAGATTTTACCTTTTCAATACCTTGAGATTCAGCTTCTTTTATTATTTCACTTTTCGGAACAGATTTACCAAATTGAGACTCCAGAGTTTCAATAATTTGCCTAATTGTTGACATTTTATTTCGAGTTGTTGCAGTTATTCCCGTTGTAATTCTATCAATATCAATTTTTCCAGTTTCAGGATCAGTCCCCAATTGTCTTAATGTCTCTTCTACTAATCTAATCGCTCTTTTTGCATCAGCCTCAGTAACTTTTTTTGATAATCTAACTCTTGCAGAAGCCTCTGCAAGTCGAACAATTGCTTGTAATTGTCTTGCAGAAATAGGAATACTCTGAATTCCTTCTCCTGAAACACTACTTCTGATTTTTACGTAATAGTCTTGGATAAGTTTCGCAGCTGCAGTACCTAAACTAGGGAAACAAGTCTGTTTTGCATATGCAATATATTTTCTTAGTAATGAATTATCTATTACACTAGAAATCGATTCAATATTCCCTTGAAGAGCCAAAACATGTTTTGCAACCCTTTGATCATTTTCTGCATTCGGAATATCTCTAATCACATACATTAAATCAAAACGATTAATTAGCGAAGGTGGTAAATCTATTTGAACCGGTGCTGGTCGGAATGGATCAAACCTACCGAATTTTGGATTCGCCGCTGCTAAAACAGATGTTTGAGACATTAATGTTGCTTGAATATTTGCTTTAGAGATACTTACTGTTTGTTGCTCCATTGCTTCGTGCATAGCACTTCTATCTTCTGAAGAAATTTTATCTAATTCGT
>CAZTOR010000021.1:0-7653 GCA_964615505.1 Candidatus Woesearchaeota archaeon | reverse complement strand
TCATACCTGCGGATTCAATATTTCTTGATACTAATTCAATTTCTGAGCCGTTAACATTAATTTCTACATCCGTTGGGATTACTGCTTTTCTTATTCTTTTTCCTCCAATGAAATTTTTCAATTCAAAGACTCCATTGTTAACTGCAGCAGTCATAGGGAAGTGAACAGATGTAATTCTTAATTTGTAAGAAAATGGTTTTTCTAATCCTTTCAACATATTATTTATGTGTGCGTTAAATGTTCCAACAATTGCCCGGTTTTTTGCGTTGTGAGAGATTCCTTTTAATTTTATTTGATTTCCTTCTTGAGATATGCTCACCATTGATGGAGGAAAATCTCTTGTAAGACTTGCTTCACCTTTCGTTAAAGTAAAACTTCTTTTTGTAACGTTCAAAGAAACACCTTCTGGAACTTCTATACTTGATTCCGGACGAATTTTTTCAGGAATTGGCATGGGTTTAACAAATTTCTTAGCCCTGTATCTAAGTACGGGTCTAAACTTGCCCATCTTTCTAAAACCGGTTCCTCTTACTCTAGTTCGTCTTGTTGTTGACATTTTAGTAAACGTATGCTAATAGCTTTCCTCCATTATTTGTTTCCTTTGATTTCAAGTGAGTCATAATCCCTTTTGTTGTTGACACAAATATTCTTCCAAAATCTTTTGCAGGAAGATATCTCTTTTCAAATTTTTCATAATCATCCATCTTTATTGAGAATCTTGGTTTTATTGCTCCGATTTTATTTATTTTGCCATTTAAAATTACATTTGTAATCTTTCCTCGATTTGTTGGTTTTGTTTCAAAACTTTCAATATATCCTTCTTCTTTCAAAAGTCCTAATATTGTATCAATTACTTTTGATGACGGATAAATTTCTAAATTTTGTTTTCCTCTATTGCTAGCATTATTAATTGCTGACAATGCGTGTGCTAAAGTATCATTCATTACCATTATCTATATTTTGTAAATCCAATCGCTTGTGCAACTTCTCTGAAACATCTTCTACAGACGTTCAGTCCGTATCGTGAAATATTGCTTCCTTTTCCTCGTCCACATCTCTTACACTTTTTCAAAGACTTTCCAAAAGCTCTTTTTTTTGAAGAGTTGTTTCTCAAGAACTTCTTTCTTCGTGTCTTAGATACTGCAATTTTCTTTATTCCAGGTAATTTCATTCTACGATTATAGCTAATTTGCTCTTTGCAAATCCGATTGCATCCTCCTTAGTTAATCTATGAGTCTTACCAACTTTTCGTTGTACTAATTTTCTTCGCTTGATTCGGAATCCAGGTCTTGTTAAAGTTACAGATACATTTAATCCAATAATTCCAATTTTTGGATCATATTTTACTTCAGGAATCTCGATGTATTCAGGAATTCCAAATGAAAATCCGTTCTCATTAAACTTAGCTTCTGATATTTTCATATCAACTGCCTTAAGTAGTCGCTTGAGTAATAATTCTGGATCTTTTCTGATTGTTACTTTTGAACCAATTGCCAGTCCTGGTCTAATCTTCCAAGTTGCAATTCTGGCTTTTGCTAAAGCTTGTACTGGCTTCATAGTTGATATGGTTTCGAGCAATTTGTATCCTTTTTCCACATTCTTTGGATCAGGACCTGATCCTATATTCAACGTGATTTTTTCAACTTTGATTTCTTTCATTTTGTGATCTGCCATTAGTTAACTGTAATTGCCTCCTTTTTATCTCCAACAGCCATAAGATTGTTCATACTCGATTCAACTGTTTCTTTTCCGATCTCAAGAACTGCTACTTTATCTCTCTTCAGAGCACCCAATTCTTTTTGGTCTTTGAATTTTGCAACGGTTCCTGCTCTTTTTCCATTCACAAAATAAACTTTTGCTCCGGATTTGTAAGTAATCACTTCTTTGATTTTATTTGAGGATAAATCATACAATACTGAATCTGAAACTGATCCTTTATTTTTTCCAAGTATATTCCACCCATTTGACAAAGTCATTTGCAGTTTACCGCCTCTAATAATTTTTTTCTTTCTTATTTGAAGTAATAATAAGTTTGATTCTTTTTCAGAGATTTCTTTTGCAATTAATTTTCCTTTTTCATTTAGAACTGCCCTATACTGTTTCTTTATGGTTGGGAACGAAATTACATCGAACAATCCAATCGGGAAATTTGTGTCGTTATATCTTTTTCCATTTATTAAAATTGATTTTGAATTTATTAACACTTTAAGCTCTCGCTTATTTTCAACAATTCCTTCTACGTCTCTCAATAATACGACTAACGGTACGGCTTCTGATGCGCCCCTAGGTCCCGGTGATGTCTTTGCAATCCATTTAATGGATTTTCGCATAACTTTCCATTTAGAAGGAGATGCAAGTCTAGACATGTGGTTTGCTTTTCGACTCATTTTCTATTTAACGCTCCTTTTCTCTTTTTATCATCTAATTTCGGTGTTATAATTGTAATATTTGAAGGATGAATAGGATATTGTGCCAATTGCCCATTTGATTTTACTTGTTCTGCCCCTGCCACATAAACTCTTTGTTTGTTCATATTTACTTTATCGATCTTTCCGATGGTCCCTTTAAATTGACCAGTTGTGATTTTGACTGTGTCTCCAACTCTAACTGACATGTTTCGCTTTCCATATTGTTTTTGTAATTCTTTTGTTAACGGTGCACTCATTAATTTCTTTAATATGTGTGCCGGTGCATTGAATACATATTTTCTTTGCTTTCGTGGTTGTAAACTTCTTACCCAACTTCTACTCCATTTTGATTTCATAATACTATACTTGCAAGTTTTCCAACTTGTGACCACCTCAGAGCCACTTCTTTTGCAATTGGACCTTTTATAACAGTTCCTTTAGGAGTTCCTAATCTTACATCTTTCAAGATAACACATGCGTTGTCCTCGAATGAAACACGCATTCCGCTTGATCTTGCATATTCTTTCTTTTGTCTTACTACTACTGCTTGAACAACTGAGTGCCTCATATCTCTTTCCCCAGTAATTACTGAACCAGTTACTAAATCTCCAACACTTGCTGAAGCAAGTTTTCGAGTTCTGGACTTAAATCCTTTAACACTGATTACTTTCAATGTTCGTGCTCCGGAGTTGTCTGCTACAACAATTTCTGCACCTAACGGAATTCCTCTTACTGGATTAATCTTAATTGATTTCATTCTGCACTTAACCTCTCAATGACTATAAAATTCTTTGTTTTACTAATTGGTCTACATTCTGCAATTCGAACTGTGTCTCCAACAGATAGAGTTATTCCTTCCGGAACATGAGCCATAACTGAAGATTTCTTTTTTTGATATCTTTCATATTTGTACAAATAGGATCTTCGATTCCATTGAATTTTTGCAGTTTTTGCCATCTTACTTGAAATCACTTTTCCAGTAAAGGTTCTACCTCGTGTAACGAATTCCGGAACTAACTTCGCTTTAGATACTTCTTTCTTTACTGTCGGTTTCTTTACCGATTTTGTTGATTTCTTAGTTTTTGTTTTTACCATTTTATTTTGATAGTCGTTCCCAAGGACGCTTCGCAATTACTGAACCTTTAACTTCAACTTTTTTGTCATTGACCTTGAAGACAAAAGTTGACGTTCGTTTCAGTATTTTTTTGTTGCCTTTTTTTGTTTGAATTGTAAGTGTTTGTTGAGTTTCATCGATCACTTTTCCTTGAATACCTGTTGAAAGAGGGTTCAGTGAAGCAGACACAACAACCTCCAAACCAATTAATTCATGACGAATTAAATTATTCGGTGTTATCATTTTGAATCAATCCCCTCTCTTGGATATCCAAGAGTGACTAGCACATCAACAACTCTTGACTTTTGGTCACCTTGAAGTTCAATAACTCCATTCTTTTGGGTTCCACCGCAAGCAAGTTTTGCTTTAAGTTGCTTCGAAAGCGCTTTTACATCAACGCTCGAATCAAAACCCTCAACCAAAGTCATAATTTTACCGTATCGACGTTTAACGGTCCGGACACGAATAAGTTGTTTCTCCTTGGAAATTGTCTCAATGACACCAAGGTCTTTCGGAAGGCCAGTAATTGGATCAATATCGCTCATTACTTTTTACTTACCTCCTGTTGATTAATAGTCAATATTCGGGCAATTGTTCTTCGAAGTGCCTTAATCTTTCCCGGATTTTCCGGCATTCGTCCACTGCCTTTTTGTGAGTTTAATTTAGTTAGTTCTCTTCTCAAATCTTCTAAACTTGAAAGTCTATCTTTCATTTTCTTTTCTCTAATTTCTTTTGCTCTAAGAATTGCCATTATTTCTTAGCCTCCTTATTTGTTGTTTTTTTCTTTGGTTCAGTTTTATCTTTAACAGGTGCTTTTTTCTCTATCTTTTTCTTTGGTTCAGTTTTATCTTTAACAGGTGCTTTTTTCTCTATCTTTTTCTTTGGTTCAGTTTTATCTTTAACAGGTGCTTTCTTTGTCTCGTTTGGTTCTTCTACAACTGCTTCAACCGCCGGTTCCGGAATTTCAGGTGAAACAATATCAATCTTATCTGGAAGTGGTGTATGTGCATGCATTATTGTTACTGATATCCCTACCGTTCCTTTCTTCAGAACTGCGTCTGCTTGTGCTTTGTCCAATAAGTTATCTGAAATAAAGCCGCACTTTTTCATGTATCCGTCATGGAATCTCCACTTTCTACTTCTTGCACCAGGGATTGGTCCATCAATTACGATTTCTACTCCTAATGCGCCAGCTTCCATGATTCGATTTAGTTCTCGATATCCAATTCCTTTGAATCGATTTGGACCGAATCTTTCCAATTCCTTTGCAATTCTTGTTGCCACAACTTGTGAACTCGTGTAAGGATTTGTAATTTCTGCAGTTTCAATTTGAGGATTCTCTAAACGGAATCTAGACTTAAGATTCCGGGTTAACTCTTTAATTGCAGAACCGCCTCTACCAATTATCATTCCTGGTCGAGTTGTACTGATTACGATTTTTTCACCTAAAGGCGTCTTTTCCATAGTTATTTCTCCGATTTCAGCAGCCTTTCCTGAAGTTCTTTCTATATTTTCCCTTATATTCAATTGAATCATATTTTGCTTAATGAAATCTCTTTCCTTCATTTTTTGGTCTCCATTGGCATAGCAACAAGTTCAAAATGAGTTACTCTTTTTGTGCCCTTGACTCTGCCGTATCTTCTTCGGATACTTGGTTTCATTGCAGCAGAATGTACAATTTCTAATTCTCCTTCAATTCCTTTGTCTTTTGCATTTGTTTTTAGTGATTTTAATAAAGGAAGTACGTATCTTGCTGCTTTTTCAGGATAACGTCCTGCAGCCATCTTTCCTCTTCGGTGAGGCGTATCTAGGTTGTGTCGTGTATATGGAATCGCTCGTTTAATCTTTTGTACTTCTTCCAGATCTCGGATCGCTCGGTCAACTCTCATTCCTTTAATATATTTTGCAACTTCGTACGCAACTTTGAATGAAAATGGTAGATTTACACCTACTGCTTTTGACATCTTCTTTGAATCATAATTTTGCATACTTGTTTTCATTATTTCTTACCTACGTTCTTGGAACTCTTAGTTGCTCCGACTCCGACTCCTTTATGTTGCGCAATTCTTCGGGTTTGTGAAAATTCACCTAAATAATGTCCTAACATTTCTTCAGTTATAGTTATAGGGATAAATTTTTGACCGTTATACAATTCAATTGTTTTTCCAATCAAATTAGGCGTGATAATTACATCTCTTCTATGCGTTCGAAATTTACCTTTTCCAGATTCGATTTTTGTTAATATCTTCGGAATTTCATTGTTAACTCCTCTTAGCAAAGATCTTCGCTTTCTTGCTTTGACTAGTTGAGCAAAGTCTTGAATTGACATTGTCTTAAGTTCTTCCAGAGTTTTTCCCTTAAATTTGAATATTTTATCTGCCATTATTTCTTCTTACCTGTTCTTCTAGCTGCGATTGCTCCTACTTTCTTACCTGGTGGTAAGTTTCTAGGTCGAGTAGTTGAATACTTTCCTCCTCCTCTACTATTTCGGTTGTGTGTTCCACCATGTGGGTGATCGAATGCATTCATTGCTTTACCTCTCACAGTTGGAAATTTGATACCTCTTGCCTTCATTGCATGGAACTTGTTTCCTGCCTTAACAAATGGTTTATTTGTTCTTCCTGCTCCTGCAACAATCCCAACAGTTGCCAAACAGTTCTCATTTAGTATGACTTTTCTTTTTGAAGGTAATTTTACTGCGATTCCTTTTCCTTCCCTTCCTACAACTTGAGCAGATAGTCCTGAAGTTCTAACGAATTTTCCTCCGTCTCCAGGAATTTTTTCTAAATTGTAAATCAAAGTTCCTGCAGGAATGTCTTTAATCATTAACGTATTTCCAACAGCCACTTCAACATCTTCTCCTAATGAAACAGATTGTCCTACTCTTACTCCTTCAGGTGCAGGAAGTAATGCCAGGTTTCCGGCATCATATTCTACAACCATTAATGGCGCAGAGTGAAATGTTGAATTTACTAAATCCACTATCTTTCCAGATTGAGTTTCTTCAGATAAGTAAGGGTATGCAACTTTTCCAATCGATCTATGAGTTGGTGCTCGATATATGGATCCCTTTCCTCTTCTCTGTTGTTTTAATCTCTTACCCATCTTATATTAGTCCTAACTTGGATGTTACGTCAATTGCTGGTGTAGATTGATCAAGTTTCACGTATGCCTTTTTAACACCTTTCATATCAATCATTGTCCGTACATTCAAGACTTTTACTGAATATTCTTTTTGAATTGCCCACTTTATTTGGGTCTTGTTTGCAGACTTGTCTACTGCAAATACTAATGTATTGTCTGCTTCGATAGCTCGAACTGCCTTTTCTGTTGAAAGAGGATACTTCAAAATTGAACTTACTTCGTTTCCCTTTACCATTAAATGAATAACTTCTCCTTTTCCAATTTTTCCAATGCTGCTTTACTCCAAACGGTTGTTCTTCCGATATCTCCTCCTGGAGCAAGTAATTCTGCATTTAGATTATTAACCACAGACACTTCGACACCGTGTAAGTTTTCTGCTGCCAACATTGCGGGACATGCTTTACTTACAACAAGTAGTGGTCCCACTTTAGTCTTATATTTTCGACCTCGACGTGTTCCAACACCTGCTCGAACCTTTCTTTCTTTTGATCGGTCAAGTTCAGAATCCAATTTATTAGATTTGAAAGCCTTGAACATTTCTGAAGTCTTCTTTATTAATTCTAATTTATCATCCATTACAAAAACTTTAGATGCAGATAATGCTGAACGTATTGCCTTTCTTCTTTCTTTCTTGTTGATTTTCTCTACAAGAACTTTTTCTGAGCGCGGTGCAAATGCTTTTCTACCACCGATTGCACTTGATATAAAAGCACCCACCCAATAGAATTGACTTCCACGAGCCCATAAGTGCTTTCTTCTAATTCTTGAAACTCCTTTACCATAAGTTGTTTTGAACTTCTTTCTTCGCTTTGGAGTTGCATAACCTTGTCGTTTACCTGCTAGTGGATCTGATCCATAAGCCTGTCTTCGACTCATTCTTAATGCAGAAACTGCTCTCCGAATCAAATCTTCTCTTACTGGCTCTGAAAATTGAGCAGGAAGATTCATTTCTGCTGATTTTCCGCCACTGACTCTGAAAATTGTTGC
>CAZTOR010000020.1:0-7889 GCA_964615505.1 Candidatus Woesearchaeota archaeon | reverse complement strand
TGATCTACATGGCCAAGAACTGTAATGATTGGTTGTCTTATTGTCATTTTGGGCACACTCCATTGAAATAGAGCTCCATTTTTAGTTTAAAAGGCTTTAGGTTCCAGTTATTTGAATCCTTTGGATAATAACGGGAATGAATCAACGAATCTGTCAATCGGAGTATGAAGTTTCATGAAATGATGTCTCTTCAAATGATTTCCATATCGCCACCTAATTTTCCGATGAAATAATATAAGAATAAAACCGGTTCCAATTGCAAATGTTGCAGAGTGGTTAATAATCTCTAAAATCGATGTTTTTTCAGCCAATTTTCCAACATAAAATAACACAATTGCTGCCATTCCCCAGGAAATTGCCTCAAATAAAGCTAATGCTTGACCATGTTTGCTATAGGGCGTCATTTCAGCCAATCTAACATAGATTGGTCTCCCTATTGATAATAAACTCACTGCAACTCCTCCTGCAAAAAGTACATATGCCAAAAAATTATCAAAAATAAAGAAGAGTTTCATCGATGATCCCAATAATATAAAACCTGGAATAATTAGCCATTTAGAATGAAATTTATCAGATAATCTACCTAAAGGTATTTGGAAAGGCAATAATAAGATATATGAACCAGTTATTACTAATCCTGCTTGCCAAAAATCATAACCTATCACGTCTTTTAGATAGATCAGGATAAAAGTATACCAAATTAAATCAAAGGTTGCTTTAATTAGGTGTATTAGCGATAATATACTAAAACCTTCAGTTAGAGCAATATTTCGATAAGTCCCAATAACTTTGGAGAAAACAGGAATTTTATTTTTGTGTTTGAAATCTGTTAAGGAATTAATTAATGCAAATACTATTGTTCCTATAATGAATGAGGCTAAAAATAATGCACTGAATCCGTAAAAGTAAATTAGTATACCTCCGATAGGCGGAGCCAATATTATTCCTGAGTATCTATACATTGAACGAATTGCATTATGAGTTGATAATTTTGTTTTTTCAGATATGTCCCATACATAACTCGAGTATGCGGGAATGAATATCGCATAAGAAATTCCAAATATTATACCTCTGATAATAAAAAAGAGTTCAGAGGTGAAAAATAATAAACTTAAATTTGTTAATGTCATAGTAATCATACCTGCCAACATAATCTTTTTACGATTAAAGTTGTCAGCTAATGAACCCGCATATAACTTAGTAATATTAGTTGCTATAACTGAGATTGCAATAATTGTTCCAATATTTACTAGATTGATTCCAAGATGAAAATAATATAATGGAAGAAAAACATAAATTAAGGCAGTAGATAGGCTTCTAAAAAAATTTATACTATTTGCAATTTTAAAATTATATTTTGTTTTAATAAGTCTCATTAAAATAATTATCAAAAATTATATTTAAATATTAGCTAATTAGATATCAAAATACTATATGTTCATCTGCTCGCTTGTAAGAATGCAATTCTGAATCTTCAAACCATAGTGAGACTTCCTTTTTAGATTCTTCTTCACTTCCTGAAGCATGGATTATGTTTGCGATTGATTTTCCTTTACGATCAGCATATTCATAGGTGTGGTGAGCATAATCTCCACGAATTGTTCCAGGTAGTGCCTCTCCTGGAGCAGTAGAACCAACAATTCGCCTAACATTATTAACTACATCTACTCCTTCAAGTACCATGGCAATAACTGGACCTGAACGAATAAATTCATCTAATCCTTTAAAGAATGGTTTTGATATATGTTCAGAATAATGAGTTTTAGATAATTTTTCATCAACCCAAACCATTTTCATACCAATAATTTTCATACCTGCATTTTCAAAACGAGTTATAATTTCTCCGGAAATTGCTCGTTGAACACCGTCTGGTTTAATTAATACAAGAGTTTGATTGACCATAACTTTGCTAATTATTTATATTTATAAGATTACCGTCTTAACTGTTTCATCAATTTTGAAATAGTCTCTTTCAGAGCTACACCAAATCTCCAATCAACTCCTTCAGAATGAAGTACCTTTCCATCAGGAGTTTCTGCTTCAGCACTCACTGAAAATTTAGAACGGCTACCTCCTTTCTCGTACCTTTTTAATCTTAATCTAATTTTTGAAAAGTTACGAGTTATTTTACTTTTAGAAATAATTTCTTGAAATCTTCGTCTATCTTTCAAGTCAAGTTTTTTATCAGAAAATTCTACATCCATTAGAAAAGACTAACATTCAAAATATAAATAATTATTCCAAACTACTGTAATCTAATTCATTTATTATTTTTGACATTATTACACTATCTGTTTTAACAAATTCATTTTCAGTATACAAACTGGATTCTGCTAATTCAGGAGAACATTTTAGATAAATCTCGTTAATTCCAGACTTTGAAGCTGAAATCAATCGCTCTTTAATATCGTTTGCATCCGATATAATAACATCTTCTAAACATGAAGTATCAAATTTCAGTGTATATTCTTCTTCTATATGTTTAACCACTTCTGAAATTAATTTAGGACCATAACCTTCGCCTCGATATTTTTCATGAATAAATACTCTCTCAATATAAGCCATATTTTTAATTCCATTGGACTGATACATAATTAATAAATCTCCAATTGGGTTTTCGTTATCATAAAGAGTAGCTAACTCTGTTTTACTCAATTTTCCATCATCTATTAGTTTGTATATCATATTCATTTTACAGTTACCGATTTAGCTAAATTTCTTGGTTTATCTGGATCAAGTCCTTTAAGAACAGCCAGATAATAAGCAAGAATTTGAATTGGAATTGTTCTTAAAATTGGTGAAAATTTATCTGGACCTCTAACTTTTATCCAGAAATCAAATACATTATGATTAGTATCTGATACTCCGATAATAAATGCACCGCGACTTTTCAATTCTTGAGCATTTGATAATATTTCATCACTATTATCATTTGGAACAAATACTATACATGGCGTACCGTTTTCAATCATTGCAATCGGACCATGTTTTATCTGTCCCCCTGCAAAACCTTCTGCATGAATATAAGATACTTCTTTTATTTTTAGTGCAGCTTCCATTGCAGTAGGATAATCTCTTTTTCTACCGATAGTGAAAAGATGATTAGTATATCTAAGTAGTTGAGATAGTTCTTTTATATATTTCCTAGCGTTTTCTGAAGTTAAATAGTATATATGTCTATTAATTTCATTAAGTTCTTCTTTAATCGTTTCATAAGATTCATTCATACACCCGGCTAACAACATTAAAATTGAGACTGAAGCGGTGTAGGATTTAGTTGAAAGAACACATATTTCAGGTCCAACATTCATGTATATTCTTTTGTCACTCATTCGGTCCAAAGTTGAACCTTGAACATTAACAATTGAAATAATTTCTGTTCCGGAATTCTTTATCGATTTTAAAGCATCAATCAAATCAATTGTTTCTCCTGATTGAGAAATTGCCAATATGATTGAATTTTCATCAACAAATTTTGAATAATTTTTAAATTCATGTGCTCGAATTACCTTGGGCATTATTCCCTTTTTCAAGAATTCATATTCTGCAGCAAGTGCAGCATTATAAGAAGTTCCACATGCAACCATGAATAATTTTTTGTTTTTCAATTCTTTTGAGATTGATAAAATATTATCTTTATCTTGCATTAATACATGCTTTATTACATCTACTTGTTCTGAGATTTCTTTTAGCATAAAATGCTCAAATTCACCTTTTTTTGCTTTGTCAATATCCCATGTGATTGTAGATTTTTTTCTTTCAACTTCTGAACCCGAATTAAATATTTTAATTTTGTTATCTTCTATATACCCATAATCTCCGTCTTCAAGATAAATTACCTTTTTTGTTTTTTCAAAAAAGGAAGTTACATCAGATGATACGAAGTTACATTCCTTTCCAATTCCTAAAACTAGCGGAGAGGATTTTCGGGCAAAATATATTCTATCTTCGCCTCTTTTTAAGAAACTTATCGCATAAGTTCCTTTTAATTTAGAGAGAACTTTTTCAAATGATTCTAAAGTATCCCCGTCCAATTCAGATTGAATATAATTAGTAAGGACTTCAGTATCAGTTTGACCTTTGAAATTAAATCCCTTAAGATTATTTTTTATTTCTTGATAATTTTCAATTATCCCGTTATGGACTAAAGAAATATTTTCATCATTCGATAAATGAGGATGTGCATTTTCTTTTGTTACTCCTCCGTGTGTTGCCCAACGAGTATGACCAATTATTAAATTTGATTCTCCGGGAAGATTAGTATTTGTTAATTTACCAACATCTTTCAAAATGTTTATTTTTTCAGTTAAGTAAGAGATACCCCACGAATCATATCCTCTATAATCTAATGATTTTATCATCTGCATAAATTCAGATAATTGAAGCTTTTCTTTTTTTGATATGTAACCTACAATTCCACACATTATATTAGATCCTCACTAGTAGTTAAGTCAGAAAATTCATTTTTTAAGACATATATTTGAAATAAATTTCCTTTATTCAGACTAAGTTTTAATGAATCAGTTATATAAATTTCTCCATTTGACTTAGGATTGGTTTTAGTTATGAATTCAAAAATTGATTTATCAAATATATAGCTACCCATGTTAACTGAATTAGATTTTGGATTTTCGGGTTTTTCTTCAATTTCAATTATTTTTTTACCTTCTAATTCTAGAACACCATATTTTTCTGGATTATGAACTTCTTTTGACATAATATAGTTTCCGGGATTTTTTTTGAAAGTATCAAAAAAACCATCCAAATCATCTTGATGAAAAATCATATCACCCATTGTTATAAAGTAATAATCGCTTTTATCTTCTAGAAGTGAAATTGCACCACCTGTTCCCGTTTTAGTATCTTGTTCGATAAAATTAAATTCTATTTCAGGAAAGTTTAGAATCAAATGTTGAATAACTTTTTCTTTTTTATAGTTTACAACAATATTTATTTTTTTAGTATATTTTGATATAGATTCAACAATATGTGAAATAATTGGTTTTCCTTTATGAATCAAAAGGGTCTTATTTGTAGTTTTAGTTAATTCTTCCATTCGCGTTCCGCGACCTGCTGCAAGAATACTAAAGGATACATTCATAATTATTCAATATTTTGTTTTTTTTCTTCAGAAACAGTTTCATTTTTTAGATCTATTGGCTTTTCAGTAATAATTTCAATCGGTGTTTCTTTTGTTAGTTCTTTTACGTTTTTGCTAATATTAACTAAATCTTTCTTATCCATATGAATATCAATAGTTGAAACACGGATTTGACGACCATCTTTTCCTTCAAAGTCCTCTGAACCAATTTTTATATCTGAAATTTCAACAGAATCAATCAAAAATCTACTGTTAACAATTTCTGCAACATCAACAGCCCTACTAATAAATTTACCTCGAGATCTAACTATAACTTTATTTGCACCAGAAGTTGTAAATTGCATTACAACAGCAGTTACATAATTCATAAATGGCTTTCCGCCAACAAATACTACTTGTTCAGTCATTATATATCACTTAGTTCGAGAGCTTGATTCTTTTTGTCAAATATCCTGCAAGCTGATTTCTGATCTTTTTAGTCTTAACATTAGAAAGTTCTTGTATCTTGATCTTATTGTGGTTAAAGTCATCATTGAAAACTGATCGGTGCTTTTCTAATAGTTCATTTACCAATCGTTTTGTGAATGCCGTTCTAATTCGACCCATGATTTACCGTCATATGGCGATTTAAAAAGGTTATTATTGATAATTATTTATTTGCTATAATTTCTATTATATCACAATTTTTTAATTCATAATCTTTGCCCACCGTTTTTTTGTTTTTAACATCAATTGCCCGTATGAAATTATCTCCAAAATCACTATGAAGTTTGTATGCGAAATCTAACGCAGTTGATCCATTTGACATAATAAAACAGTCTGGCAAAACGTTTCCTTGAGAGTCTTCTAACTTAGAAACTCCTCCTGGATGTACACAAATTGAATCTAAAATTTTAAAAATTGTATAATTTAATATATCTTGAACACCTGTTTTATTATAGTTTCTTAGATATTCGTCGATTTTGTTTAAGGCAGTAGATTGAGCTCCATTCGGTTTACCAATAGTTTCAAATTTTGAAGCTCCGGGTATGTAATCAATTATTTTATGTTTTGATGCTTCTCGTAGAGCAAGTTCATATTCTGCTGAACATGCTATTACGTGACTATCAGTATTATTTTTTAATCTAGTTAGAACTTCATTTGAACTTTTATCAAATTTGTTTGCCGCTATGATAATTGGTTTGCTTTTTTTACGAAGGACAGAACTAAATAATTTAATATCTTCTTCAGACCAATTAGTTAAATTTGAACTCAATTTAGTTTTATCAAATGATGCCCTAACCATTGCTAGATTAATTTTTAATCCAGAAAAATGTTCTGCAATAGATTTATCAACAGGCTCTCCAGACATTTGTAACTTCCTGGAAAATTTATTCCAACCTCTCTCAAAAATTTGATGAAACCAAGCATCTAATTCTTCTTCTAAGAATTTAATATCATTTACTGGATCGTAAGAATTTTCTTCCACGGATTCACCTTTCTCATTTGTAGATCCGGAAGCATCAATTACATGGATTAATACATCTGCTGAACTCAAATCATCAAGAAATTTATTACCCATGCCCTTACCTTCACTTGCACCTGGAACTAAACCTGCAACATCAATTAATTCCACTGGAACAAAACGATATTTTCCATGAATATATCCTTCTCGAGGATTAGCAATTTTATCTTGTTCTTGTGCAATATCCTTAATTTTAACAAATCCTGTACCTCTATTCGGTTGAATTGTTGCAAAAGGATAGTTCCCAATTAACGCTTCAGCAAGCGTTGCAGCTCTAAAGAATGTACTTTTTCCAACATTTGGTTTTCCAACTACTCCGATAAGCATAATTAGAATTCGAACTTGAATTTTTAAGGGTTATTATTTAGAGTTTAAAATTAGTGTAAAGGAATTAATGCAATCATTAGTGCAATACCAATTACTATCCAAATTAAATGAATAACTGAAGTGTTATAGTCATCTTCTTTGAATAATTCAGGTATCAATACTGACGAAGCAATATAAGTGAAATTACCTATACCTATTGCAAGCAAAATTTTATGAATATTCGGAACAAATATTTGCAAATAAATCGCAGTTACTGCACCTATAACGGCAGTCATTGAAACTACAAGATTAAGTAATAATGCTTTTTTCTTAGTCATACCTGCTTTAATTAATAGCGCGAAATCCGCCAACTCCATAGGTATTTCATGTAAAAAAGTACTTATTGTTACTGCAATTCCTGCAGGTATATTAATTAAATAAACTCCTCCAATAATAAGACCGTCAATAAAATTATGAATTGCATCGCCTATTGATATCAAAATAGGTAGTTGTTTTGATCGAGTATCTAAATTACAATGTTCGTGATCAAAACCGTGATGTCCATGAGCATGATGATGTCCATGAGAATGGTATAGATTAGTCATTTTTTCAGTTATATACATAAATAAGAAACCATAAATGACTAGTAAACCCGAATTTATACTATAATTATCTGCTTCTAGCAAATGAGGTAATAAATGTAAAAAGGATGCACCCAATAATGCACCAGTTGCAAAACTAATCGAGTATTTAACTATTTTTTTAAGCAATTTATCATTAAAAGATATGGTTATCATGCCTACTAAAGAAACTAACCCTACTAAGAATGCACTAATAACTGAGTATTTTAATGCAACTATTGTTTCAACCATTATCAATGATCTCCGTGTTCATGTTCCTCATGTTGTTCATGTTCCTCATGTTGTTCATGTTCCTCATGTTGTTCATGTTCCTCATGTTGTTCATGTTCCTCATGTT
>CAZTOR010000019.1:0-8139 GCA_964615505.1 Candidatus Woesearchaeota archaeon | reverse complement strand
ATTCTTCGTTCTCTAATTCGAGTTCGATAGTAACAGTGTCTCCTGGGTTGTATTCATCTTCAAGTTCGCCATCATTTGTTACCAAGGCTGCACACGCTTCTTGCGAAGTTGCAGCGTTTACATTCATGTCAACTGAAGTTCCGTTTAATGCGGATAAAGTTGCAGTTGCACTTGTTGCAGCAATACTAATAGTATATGGTCCACCAGCCGGTGTTAACCCACTATTTACTACAAATGTTGCACTGGCAGTTCCGCTACTACCTACACCCACAGTATCTAATGTTACTGTTTGTGTTTGAGTAGGCACTGCTGTTCCGCTAACAGTTAAACTAACTGTTTCTGCAGTTGTGACACCGGTATATCCGAATGAAATAGTAACAGTACTGTCTCCTTCAGTTATAGAAACATCACTTGCAGAACCAACGGTTCCTGCACTTACTGGAATCATTAAAGTTAATAATACCAGAAATGCTGTCATTGTTTTTCTTAATATTTTTTCCATTTTATTTTCCTCCGAAGTACTTCGGAACGGAGTATGATTTACTTTTGTTTTTTATTTTTTGATTTTGTTTTTTTTGTTTTTTTTGTTTTTTTCTTTTTCTTTGAAGCTCTTTTTTTGATTTCCTTACCGTGGACTAACCAAATTGCACCACCTGCTGTTCCAAGAACTAACAATAATGAAAGCATTGTTACCATATTTGTATTCCCTAGTTCAGATAATTTGTCTCCAAACAGTGCATCAGTTAAAGTTGAAATACTCATTCCGGAAATTGTCATTGTTAAAGTTTTTGAAGCAACAACTTCTCCGCCAGATTTCAAATTAACAACTGCGTTATTTGTAGATTGTGCATTTTCTCCAGGTTGTAAATATACATTAAAGGATGAAGTTTCGCCTGCAGGAACACTAAGTGTCTCAGGACTAACTACTGCTGCACCCCATGCATCTGCACCAATTACTTCAACTTGGTAAGTTACTGCTGAATCTCCATTGTTTGTAACTGTTAAAGTGTATTTAGTATTCATTCCGTGTGCACCTTCTTCCGAACTTTGTCCAGATAATGTTGTTGTTTCAGAACTTGCAGTTCCTGCACAAGTTGAACTTAAAGTTAACATTTCGGTTAATAATGAACCATCTTTATTTGAATTTGAATTTCCATCATGTCTGGAATAAATCTTAATTTCATGATCTCCTGTTGCTACACTTGATGGAATATCAACATTAAGTAGTATAGTTTCAATGTCTCCTGAATCGATGTCTTCAGTATAATTATGCCATTGATCATAATCAAAGCTCGGTATTTTTACTCTAACCATCATATCATCATCTTCATCAAGATCATTAAGTCCAATATTTACTAACTCAATTCTTAGCTCTGCCGTTTCACCCGGGCAGTAAGAATTAGTAAGTAAATCTTTTGGGATCATGTGTCTAGATTCTTTATCAACATTAAAATTGAAGTAAAGTCGATTAGATATTTCGTCTCCGTCATCTGAACCGTCTGAGGAAATCTCTCCAGTTACAACCAATTCTACGATATAATTTCCTTCGTTTGCATCAAAAGGAATTTGAAAATCTATATCAAAATTGTTTGTTTCTTCATCTTCTTCTAATTCGAAAGTTTCTGAATATGTTTCTTCAATGATATCGTCACCATCTGCGGCATAATATACTCTATATTCTAATTCAATATCAGTGATGCTATCGTCGTTATTATTTGTATATTCATTCTTTATTTCAACATCTTCAATTCTGATTATGTCTCCAGGATAAGTATCGCCATCATCATTAGTTATATCTTCTAAATCTGCATCGATTTCTATTCTAGAATCGTATGAATCCTCATAAACTCTCAAAGTTATTGTTTGAGATTGAGAAGATCCTGATTCATCTATATAATTTAATGTTCCAGTATAAATACCATACTCTGTTTCGGCATCAGTAGTATAAGTGAAAGTTTTATTTCCTGTAGTATTTGAAGACAAAGTGATATCTGCATTATTTCCGCTTGGAGTCAAATTAACTTCATTGTTCCAATTCAATTCTAATGTTGGGAATGAAATATTTGTTACTGATCCGTTTGTATTACCATTGTTTGTTAAAGATAATATAAAATCTTGAGTTGATGAACGAGTTGTTCTCTCATCATCATCAATTGTTTTAGATAAAGTATTATCTGACGGTACAACTAATGAGTATGTGTCTGAAGCAGTATCAGATGAATTTGAACTATCTGCATATGTTATAGTATAGCTGTATGTTCCAGCAGAAGTATATTGTGCAACAGATACCATGTACGAAGCAGTATTTGTTGATCCATTTGTAACAGTAATTTGGCTAATTGTTCCGAAAGTTAATTCCGGATCTAAAGATGATGCAGAAATATCCAACGTACGATTTACAGTATCTGAATTTGTGAAAGTTAGGGTTCCAGTTAGGCTTGTACCGTGGTTTATATTTGAACCATCAATATCTGTAGTAACAGATACATTTGAAGCCACTGTTGCAGCTACTGCAGTTAAACTTACTAAGAATAATAGTAAAATACTCAACAATTTTTTTGTTTTTCCCATTCTGTACGCACCAAAGAGTCGTTACACTCTTTATTTTTCTTACTGCCAAGTAACACTTAAAAAGTGCTCGAGATTTCAAGTCGAAACTGTTTTAAATCAAATTTACGGCGTTAAATTGGGTCCATAGCTCAGTTTGGATAGAGCGACAGCCTTCTAAGCTGTAGGTCGCGGGTTCAAATCCCGTTGGGCCCGTCTTACATTTTATACTAAGAGTTAAAAACTTTTGACTGCTAAAATTCTCATGACTAGATTTGCTAGAATTGAAAAAAAATGGCAAAAACGTTGGAAAGATAGTAAAGCGTTCTCTGCAAGAATTAATTCGAATAAAAAGAAATTTTACAATCTAGAAATGCTCCCTTATCCTTCAGGAACTGGTTTGCATACGGGTCATGCTCGAAATTATTCAATCGGTGATGCAGTTGCACGATACAAAAGAATGCGTGGATTTAATGTAATTTATCCTATGGGTTGGGACTCTTTTGGATTGCCTTCTGAAAATGAAGCAATTAAACGTGGAGTTCATCCCACCGTTAGCATAAAACAAAATATTACAACATTTAAACGTCAAATGAATGCCATGGGATTGAGCTACGATTGGGATAGAGAAGTAGGGACTCACAATCCAGAATATTACCGATGGAATCAATGGTTATTTTTGGAATTATTAAAAAATAATCTGGCTTATCGAAAAAAGACACCCGGAAACTGGTGTCCTGGTTGTCAAACAACTTTGGCAAATGAAGATGTTAAGGAAGGTCTTTGTTGGAGATGTGATTCAGAAGTAGTTCAGAAATATATTGAACAATGGTTCTTTAGAATTACTAAATTTTCTGATCAATTGCTAAAAGGTTTAGATAAAATTGACTGGTCTCAACATCTAAAATCTCTTCAGCGAAACTGGATTGGAAAGAGTGAAGGTTTTGAAATTAAATTTGAATTGTCTAATGGAAAATATATTTCAGTATTTACAACTCGTCCAGATACTTTATTTGGATGTACATATATGGTTCTGGCTCCAGAACATCCGTCTGTTAAAGGACTGGTCTCCGGAACTAGTTCAGAATCGAAAGTTGAAAAGTTTTTGAATAAATTATCTAAACAAAACGAATTAGAAAGAATGTCTAAGGATAAAGAAGGAATATTCATTAATCAATATGCTATTAATCCTATAAATGGTAAAAAAGTGCCAATTTTCATTGCAAATTTTGTTTTGATGGGGTATGGTACTGGTGCAATAATGTCGGTTCCGGCACATGACACTCGAGACTATGAATTTGCTAAAAAATATAAAATTCCAATTAAAAGCGTTATTCAAAATAAAGGTGCCTCTCCGAATAAATCTTATTCAGGTGAAGGTAAATTAGTTAAATCTGGAAAATATAGTGGCTTAGACTCCGTTGTTGCAAAGATAAAAATAGGGAACGATTTAATCAAAAAAGGACTAGCCAAACGTAAAGTAAATTATAAAATTCGCGATTGGAATGTTTCTAGGCAAAGATATTGGGGAACTCCGATTCCAATAATCCATTGTGAAAGCTGCGGAATGGTTCCTGTGCCCGAAAAAGATTTGCCAGTTAAATTACCGCGAATAGTAGATTACAATGCGCCCACTAAATCTCCGTTAGATACTAATTCTTCATTTGTTAATGTTAAATGTCCTTCATGTAAAGGTCAAGCAAAAAGAGAAACAGATACAATGACTACTTTTGTTGATTCTTCATGGTATTATTTTAGATACTGTGATCCGAAAAATCAACGGGCAATATTTGATAAAAACAAAATTGGTTATTGGATGCCTGTTGATCAGTATATTGGTGGGACTGAACATGCAGTGGGGCACTTGTTATATTCTAGATTTATAACTAAATTCTTGAAAAAAATAGGGTATGTAAATTTTGACGAACCATTTTTGAGCCTTCTAAATCAAGGTATGGTTAATATGGGTGGTTCAAAGATGTCTAAATCAAAGGGTAATGTTATCGATCCGTTAGACATGGTAAATAAATATGGTGCAGATACGCTTAGAACTTACTTATTATTCATCGCATCTCCGTCAACTCCGTTTGAATGGTCAGATAAAGATGTCAAAGGAGTTCATAAATTTTTAAACAAAGTTTTAGATATTCCTAAATTAAAATTTAGTTCAATTAAGAAAGAATATATTGAAAGTATTACTCAAACAAAAATTTCCAAATGTACTGAACATTTTGATAATCTGGAGTTAAATAAAGTTTTAATTGAATTGATGGATTTTTATTCTCTAATTGAAAAATATCCTTCTAAACTAGCTGTGTCAACATTTGTAAAAATGTTGTATCCTTTTGCACCTCATATCTCAGAAGAAGTTTGGGAGAAAATGGGTAATCGAACTTTACTTGCTAAATCAATATGGCCAAAAGTGAATAAATCTAAAATTAACAAAAAATCAGAAAAGAGCGAGGAAGCTATTCGAAAAACAGTATCTGATATTAAACAAATTTTGAAGATTACTGGAAAGAAAGCTAAACAAATTTATTTGTATGTAATACCTCCTGAATTGAAAAATTATAAATCAGTTGAATTTGAATTAAGTAATAAGTTAGGTGCAAGCGTTCAAATATTTGCATCTAACGATTCAAATAAAATTGACCCGGAAGGTAAAGCCAAAAAGGCAAAACCTGGAAAACCAGGAATCTACCTAGAATAACTACTGTACAATTACAACTCAAAGTTTTATATTATTATTAAGAAAATTAGTTATGCTAAAATCATACAAAATCAGCAACCGTGGTTTAAATCGTTCAGATACCTCAAAAGCAAACTGGATTCATATTGAAAAGGCAAAAAAAGGGGATTTTAATTTAGTAAAAAACTTAAAAATTGTGCCTCGAGATTTTAAATCGTGTTTAGATAGACTTGAACGCTCGAGATTAGTTATTCGTCAAAATTATACTTTAATTTTACTTAAAATAAGTTCCAAAGAAACTTCAAGGAGTACAACAATGGGACTATTCTTGTTTGATAAAAAATTAGTCACAGTACATGAATTTGGATGCCCATTTGTAATAGATATTGTTAATCATCCAGAAAATATCAAAAGTATGAACGGGTTATTGATTCGTATAGTTCAAGAAGTTACCAAAACTTTCTTCTTAAAAACTGATGAATTGGAACAAGAAGTGAGTAAAATAGAAGACAGAATTAGTTCTAAATCTTCAAAAGCTACAATTGAAAAATTATTCAAAGTTAGGAAAGATCTGGTTTTTTTAACTAGAAGTGTTGCTGGTAATAGAGATGTAATTAATAGCATGATTTCGAATGCTACAATGTTCAAATTAAATAAATTGGAAAAATTGGATTTATCGGAAATTCATACTGATCAAATTCAACTTGCTGAAACAATGGCAATTTATAGAGAAATATTAAGTAATGCTGTTGAAATTTATAATTCAAATATATCTAATCAAATGAACAAAATCATTCAAAGACTTACGATTGTGGGTTCTTTCATTCTATTACCTACTTTAATTGCCAGTATATACGGTATGAATTTCAGACCTGAAACATCTCCATATAATATGCCTGAATTAACATGGAAATATGGTTATCTTTTCTCACTTGGATTAATGGCTATTTCTATTATATGCACCTACTCTTACTTCAAAATTAAGAAATGGGTTTAAACTTCTCATAACTTTTGACTTTATTTTTAATTAAATTCATTGTTTTTCCAGTACCAATTCCTGTTTGTACCTTATATCTCAAGAATTTTGGTTTGTAAACTAATTCGAAAAATAAGTTATGAATAATTTTTTGAAGTCCGCCTTTTTCTGCGAATGAATCGTCATAATCTGGAACAAGTTTTGTATTAATTTCTGCAGAAAAATTTCCATAAGTTAATGTTTTTGGTTCTCCTTCCGGCGATACATATCTTCCTCTTTGTCCCCGCTTAACATTTAATTTGATCTCGAATTCTTGTCTTAAATAAAAATCGATATCTTTCTTGAAATGTATTGTTACCCTGGTTCTCTGACCTCTTGAGGTTTTAGAATCAATATGTGACTTTACTTTAAACAATTGAAATCCTTCTCTATCTGCCCAATATCTAATTGCTTCAATTATTTCGTCTAAATCAAAAAGTTTATTCGAAATAACTACTGCATTGCCTCTTCCAATCTTTTGGTCCTTTACTGGCATATTTTTTAGTCTAGAATATATTATTTAAGCTTTGAGATTATCTGATTTATGCTTAATTTTTCTTCAACACCTGATTTTAAATTTTTAAGAACATATTTTTTAGATAAAATTTCTTCTTTTCCGACAATAATTACCATATTAAATCCTTGTTTATCTGCATAATTTAATGAGTTCTTTAAATTTTTAGAATTCAAATTATATGAACATAAAATATTATTCTTTCTGAGCTTTGATACAATATCATATATTTCTGAATCTATTCCAATAACAAAAATTTTTGTTTTAGTTGATTTTGTTAGTGGTATTAAATCTAATAGTCTACTTACTCCAACAGATATTCCTATACCTGTCAAATTCTTACCTGTTAATTCTGAAATAAGTTGATCATACCTTCCGCCCCCTCCTAAACTCATTCCAGTACTTAAATCAATTTCATAGACATTTCCAGTATAGTAATCTAAACCTCTTGCTAAGCTTAAATCAAGAGTTATCTTAGTTTTATTCAATTGAAGGTCTGATAATTTTTCAAGTAATTCTGCCATTTCAGTAAAATCTAAATCTAATTTTAATTTAGAAACTTTTGATTTTACTTGATCTAAACTTCCTTTAATTGAAATAAATTTAATCAAAGATTTTGATTTTATTCCCAAAGATTCAATTTCTTTGGAAACACCTTCACTTCCAATTTTATCCAATTTATCAATTATTCTCAATACTTCAGAATATTTTGACTCAGGAATATCTAACTGGTTAAATGCTTGATTCATTAGACCTCGATTATTTATTCTGAAAACAGGTTTCAGATTCAATTTACTGAAACCATAACTCATACATGCAATTAATTCTGCATCGCACGAATTGGACTCCGATCCAATTATATCTATATCTGCCTGTATAAATTCGCGTGTTCGTCCTTTTTGCGGTCGATCATATCGAAAAACGCTTCCGATATTATAGAACTTTGCAGGTAATGAAAATTGGTTGGTCCCAACAATTCTTGCTAAAGGAACTGTTAAATCATATCTGAGTGCAAGTTCTCTATTTCCTTTATCTTTAAACTCATAAATCAACTTTTCATCAGCACCATACTTTCCCTTCAACGTTGAAGCATATTCAAAAATCGGAGATTTAATTGAGTTAAATCCGAATAGTTCGAAACTTTTTTGGAAGGCATTAATTATTTTATTCAAATTCTGGGCTCGTTCACCGATATAATCTGAAGTTCCTTTCGGAATTTGTAATTTCATGATAATCTAATTCCTCCTATATTATTAAAATTTGGGTTACAAACTTTTGGTTTTTGTTTTTTGGTTTTTCTTAAAAATTTTTTTAGAAAAAGGGAGAAGGCCGTGATTTGAACACGGGTCCTCCGCACCACAAACAGAGAGGATA
>CAZTOR010000018.1:0-8223 GCA_964615505.1 Candidatus Woesearchaeota archaeon | reverse complement strand
CTGATAAGAAAAAGCAAGAAACAAAACCAAAAGAAACAAAACCAAAAGAAACAAAGAAAGCACTCGTTAAAGATAAAACTGAATCAAAGAAAAAGACAAAAAAGAAGGAGACTAAGAAATGAAATTAGATTTACAAAAAACCCTTGCTTCTAAAGTAACTGGAGCGGGAAAAAGCAGAATTAGAATTGATTTTGAACAACGAGATAAAGTAAAAGAAGCGATTACTAAAGCCGATATTCGAGATTTAATTGATGAAGGTGCAATTTCAATAACTCCAGTAAAATCAAATTCAAGAAGTCGAGCAAAGTTAAGACTTGTTGCAAGAAAGAAAGGACGACAAAGAGGACAAGCAAAGCGTTCTGGAACAAAAAATGCAAGAAATAATTCAAAATCAGATTGGATTAATAGAATCAGACTCCAAAGAAAATTACTTAAATCTTTCAAAGACAGAGGTTTACTAACTCCGCGCGATTGGAAGATTCTTTATCTAAAAGCAAAAGGAGGTTTCTTCAAACACAAGAGACAGTTATTACAATACATGGAGCAAAATAAATTATTGAAGAAAGGTACTAAGAAATAATGGCAACAGGAAAAAGTTACAGTGTAAAGTTCAGAAGAAGAAGATCAGGTAAAACTAATTATAAGAAAAGATTGGCTTTCATGAAGTCAGAAAAACCTAGATTAGTTGTCCGAAGATCAAATAGATATTTAGTCGCACAATTAGTAAATTATGATAAAGTTGGAGATAAAGTTCTGGCACAATTTAATTCAAGTTCATTAAAGAAAAAAGGATGGAAACATTCTTGTTCAAGTGTTCCTGCTGCATATTTAACTGGATTAGAAATTGCTAAATTAGCGATAAAGTCAAAAGTTAAAGAATCAATATTCGATATGGGTTCATATACTCCGACAAAAGGTTGTAGAATTTATGCTGTTTTGAAAGGAGCAATTGATGGAGGATTAAAAATACCTCATTCTAAAAAAGCATTTCCTTCAGAAGAGCGTATAAACGGAGAGCATATCTCTAAAGATCTTTCAGCAGATTTAAAAAAGCTAATGGGAAGCAAGAAAAATGAATAAAAGATCCAAAAAACCAATAAGAAGACATAGAAGAGAAGAAATAAGCCCTGAAGACAGACGTGCAGCTCTAATCGAGGCTTGGAAACCAAAAACTGAACTTGGTAGAAAAGTTAAAGGCGGAGAAATTACAAGTATTGAAGAAGTCTTGAACATAAATCGAAGAATTCTTGAATCAGAAATAATTGATGCATTAATTCCCAACTTAGAATCAGATTATATAAACATCGGACAAAGAAAAGGTAAGTTCGGTGGAGGAAAGCGTACAATTTTCAGAACAACTCAAAAGAAAACAAAGGATGGAAATCGTCCAGTATTTACTGTAATGGCAGTTGTTGGAAATAAAGACGGATATGTTGGAATTGGTCTGGGACGAGCTAAAGAAACTGTTCCTGCACGAGAGAAGGCAATTCGAAATGCTAAATTAAATTTAATGCAAATTGCAAGAGGTAATGGATCTTGGGAAAGCGAAGTTTCTGAACCAAACTCAATTCCATTCGAAGTTCAAGGAAAAAGCGGATCTGTTGAAGTAAGATTCATCCCTGCACCTCCAGGTACTGGATTAGTAATCGAAGATGAATTGAAAAAAATATTCAAACTTGCAGGAATTCAAGACGTTTGGTCAAAATCCAAAGGTCAGGCGAGACAAAAAATAAATTTAGTTAATGCAACAATTCAAGCATTATCTAAAACAACTGAACTAAAAATAAGAGATGCTCAAAAACCGTTAGTTAGATACGGTTCAATAAAACAATGAAAGAATCAGAAGGAAAATTAATTGCAGTAGTTAGAATTCGAGGAGAAGTAGGCATTAATCCGGATATTCGAGATTGTCTTAATTTGATGAAGTTACATCGAAAGCACAGATTAATTATCGCAAAGAACACACCTTCAATGAGAGGAATGATAAAAAAAGTAAAAGATTATTGCACATTCGGAGAAATTGATGCTGAAACTTTGGAAGAAATTTTGACAAAGCGTGCAAAACTTCCAGGGAACAAAGATCTTACTGAAGCATACGTGAAGAAAACAATAAAATCGGATATTAAATCATTTTCAAAGGCCATGTCTGAAGGAAAATCAAATCTTAAAGATTTACCTGGATTAAAAACATTCTTTAAACTTCATCCGCCAATCGGTGGATTCGAACGGCTTGGAATCAAGAAACCTTATTCAAGAGGAGGATCACTAGGATATCGAGGAAAAGATATGAAAAAACTAGTGTTGAAAATGATATAATGGTAACTCGAAAAGAATCAAAATCCAGAAAACAAAGAGGAAAGAGAACACACGGTTGGGGTCACGGCAAGAAACACCGAGGCGCAGGAAATCGAGGTGGACGGGGACGAGCAGGACTTGGAAAGAGAGGAGCACAAAAAAAGACCTTACCTTTATCTCAAGGAAAAAAACCAGTTGGTAAAATTGCAAATAATAATACTGGTATGAAAGTAGTTCGAAAAAATACAGTTCAAAAAAATATAATCAATTTGTCAAACTTATCAAATCAAATCGAAAGATGGGTCAAATCTGAAAAAGCAAAAAAGACAAAGGACGTGTATTCAGTAGATTTGTCAAAGTTAGGATACGCTAAACTTCTTTCTGATGGCGAATTAACTAAAAAAATTAATGTAACTATACCGTCTTATTCTGAAAAAGCAAAAGCAAAAATAGAAGCAGCTGGCGGAAAAATCCAAGAGTAAGAAATATAAGCCATTAAATCAATTCATAGTATGAGTTTAACCACTAAACTATCTCGGTATATTCCTGAAGTTTCCGGGCCAGAGAAAAAACTGTCTTTTAATGATAAATTGAAATGGACAGGATTAATTCTATTAATGTATTTTGTTTTATTACACATCCCTTTATATGGATTAGGTCAGAATGCATTAAGTCAATTTGAATCTCTTTCCACAATTCTAGGAGCTAGTTTTGGTTCACTAATATCTCTCGGTATAGGTCCAATTGTTACTGCAAGTATTGTGTTACAACTTTTAGTTGGTTCAGGAATACTCAATATGGATATAACAAAGCCTGCAGGAAGAGCAAAATTCCAATCTTTACAAAAAGTATTCATCTTAGCTTTTGTTGTATTTGAAGCAATAATTTATGTTATAATGGGCGGACTATCTCCTTTGGCTACAGCACCTTCTTATGGATTAATGCAGGCCGTATTGATTACACAGTTGATAGTTGGAGGTTACATGATTGTTCTTATGGATGGAGTTGCTCAGAAGTGGGGATTTGGTTCAGGAGTATCTTTATTCATTGCAGCAGGAGTATCTAGAGAAATATTTATAGCGGCATTTAGTCCATTCCCAAGCCCATTAAATCCGGAAGTTCCAGTTGGTAAAATTCCTTATTTAATTAAGGCGTTAGGAACAGGAGACGCAACAGGAGTATTATTATCGATAGTGGCAGTAGCTGCAACATTATTGGTTTTCGCAATGTCTATCTATGGATCTGCAATGAAAGTTGAAATTCCACTATCTTTTGGAAGAGTTCGAGGATATGGGATGCGTTGGCCACTTAAATTCCTATATACTTCCAATATTCCGGTTATTTTAGTCGCAGCCCTAATGGCAAATGTTCAATTATGGGCAAGATTGCTTGAAAATTGGGGATATCCTTTATTGGGAACATTTTCAAACGGAGCACCTGCAACAGGATTAGTTAAATGGGTGAATACACCAAATGTCGTCCAATCGGCAGTTCTTGGAGGATTCAACAGCGAATTGGCAATTCAGGCGTTAGTGTATACTCTTCTATTAATTGCAGGTTCAGCATTCTTCTCCATACTTTGGGTAAAGACTGCAAATATGAGTGCAGAATCTCAAGCAAAACAAATATTATCTTCTGGACTTCAAGTCCCAGGGTTCAGACGAGACTCAAGAGTTCTTGAAAGCATATTGAATCGATATATACCTGGATTAACAGTAATGGGTGGAGCAACAGTTGGATTATTAGCAGCTATAGCAGATTTAATGGGTGCATTGAGCAGAGGGACAGGTATTTTACTTGCAGTCATGATCATATATCAGTTCTATGAACGTATTGCAAAAGAACACGCAATGGACATGCATCCTTCTTTGAGAAAGATGATGGGTGGTGAAGAATAATGGGTCCACTAACAACCATAACTATAGTCGCAATGATGGTTTCTCTTTTAATTACTTTAGTAAATAAATTTGCAGTGGATCAAAATGTAATCAGAGAAATAAAAAAACAAATAAAAAAATATCAAAAGGAAATGAAGTCAAATCGAGATAACATTGAAAAAATGAAAGAGATCCAACCGAAAATGATGGAGCTTTCTATGAAACAAATGAAGATGTCTTTCAAACCAATGATTTATTATTTTTTACCTTTAATTTTAATTTTCTCTTGGTTGAAGAAGACAATGACAGGAATTGTAGTAATTCCTTTAGCATTTTGGCCAGGACACCTTGGATGGCTAGGATCATACATTCTATTATCAATTGTATTTTCAACAATATTTAGAAAATTGTTGAAAGTTCAATAGTATGGATATAATTGTAAGGGCTCCGAAGGTCAAGATTAATAAACGAACTTCAAAAAAATCAATTAATTATTTGAAAGAGTATTCACTTTTAATTTTAGATAAACCTAAAGGTCCAAAATCTCGTGAAGCGACTGAATTTTTAAGAGAAGAATTTGGTTTTAAAAAAGCAGGTCACGCAGGTACACTTGATCCAATAACTACTGGAGTACTACCTGTTTTTCTAAATCGTGGAAACAAAGTTTCATCAATTCTTTCATTATCTAAAAAAAGATATTTAGCGACTATGAATATACATAAAGACATAACTAAGTCTGAACTTCAAAAATCTCTAAAAAAATTTACTGGCAAAATAATGCAAAGAGTGCCAAAAATATCCGCAGTCAAAAGACAAATTCGTGAACGAGAAATTTATTCAATAAAATTGGTTGAATTAAAAAATAGAATTGCAAAAATTGATGTTGAATGTCAGGCTGGAACATATATCCGGAAATTAATCCACGATATCGGAGAAGATTTAGGAACAGGCGCACACATGTTTGAACTTAGAAGAACAAAAAGTGGTCCGTTTACTGATAAGGACGCAATTTCTGAGAAAAGAATCCGTAATTATCTTTCGGGAGACGAAACTAAAATAAGAAAAGTTTTAATTCCTTTAGAAAAAGCCGTTTCAGAGATTAAGAAAGTTTGGGTCGATGACGGAGTATTAAAACCTTGGTCATATGGATCTCCTATTTATTTTAACGGACTTCTACAATTCTCTAAAGGAATAACTGAGAAAGATAAAATCGCTGTATTTAATAGGAAGAATGAATTAATTGGAATAGGAATTGCCCGTGCAGATTCAAAAAAAATGCAAAATGCAAAAAAAGGCGTAGCTGTTCGTAATTTCCTAAACTTGATACCCAATGGATAAAGAATTACTCGAAGTATTATGTTGCCCTGACGATAAACAGGATTTGACTTTCGATAAATCGAAAAATCGATTAGTATGTAAGAAATGTAAAAGAACTTTCGAAATTGATTTAGGAATTCCTATTATGCTTCCAAAGAATTTCTAAGATTCATACCTTTTTCAATAGCTTTTTTCACAGTAATCGGATTTTTTATGAAGTGAAACGTCAAATCTGCATGACCACCTGATTGTGTATAAACATGAATATGCCCATAGTTCATGATAGCACCCATTGCACTCTGATGAACTCGAATTGTAGTAATATTATCAAATTTTACTCCTTTAGAATGTTCCCCAATTATCCCGTGTCTTGCTATAACTCTGTCATTAGTGATTACTAAATGAGTTGAATATTTTCTCAAAATTGCATGAATTAAAGGTAAAACTAGCGGACTCAATGCAATTTCTTTATGATATTTCATCCATGATGGAATCTCAACATGTAAAATATCTTCACCTGCATGAAGATGTTTTTTAATCTTTTTACGCATAATTTCAATAAGTTCAGGAATTATTTAAAGCTATAGATGGTTTAGACAAGTTTATAAACATACATCGACGCCATTTTTCATTGCCGAGGTCGCATAGCCAGGTATTGCGCAGGATTGGAAATCCTGTCCCGTATCGGGATCGTGGGTTCAAATCCCACCCTCGGCGTGTCACGTTTGTTAAAAGTGATTAAAAAAGATGAAAATTAAATTTTTAAAAACTTCAATTCCGTCTTTAGCTTTTTTATCAAAAGCTTTAAAAATGACACTAAAAATAGAAAGTCATGGCTGACGAAAGCTTCAGAGAGATTATAAGACTTGGAGATAAAGACATTCCGGGAAAAATTCCGATGGGACATGCACTTACTCTCCCTAAAGGTATGTCTTTTATGTTAGCTAATGCTGTATGTAAAGTCCTTGATTTGGACAGAAAAAAGCGATGCGGAGATTATTCGGTTAAAGAAGTTGAAAAAATCGAAGAATGTATTAGAAATCCTGCAAAGTATAAAATTCCTTCATGGTTATTTAATCGAAGAAAAGATCGAGAATCCGGAGAAGATAGACATTTATTGTCTGCAGATCTTGATTTGAGAAAGCAATTTGATATTAGATTAATGCGAAAGATTAAGTCTTACAAAGGAGTACGACATGCAGCCGGTGCAAAGAAGGTCCGAGGTCAAAGTACTAAATCAACTGGAAGAACTGGTGGCGTTGCTTCACGTAAGAAGGATAAGAATTAAATGGGATTAGCAAGAAAAACTCGAAGAAAATATGGAACGCCAAATCATCCTTGGCAAGCAGAACGAATTGACGAAGAAAGAAAACTAATTTCAGAATATGGATTAACAAATAAAAAGCAAATCTGGAAAATGAGTTCTCTTTTAAGAAATTTCAGAAAGCAAGCAAGAGACATTATTGGTTTACGAGGCGAAAGAAAAGAAGCCTCTATTAAAATTTTAATTTCAAAATTAAACCGATTAGGTTTACTTAAAAAAGATTCAACAACTGGAGATGTTTTGAATTTATCTTTAAGAGATATTCTTGAAAGAAGATTGCAAACTGTTGTTTACAAGATGGGACTTGCAAATTCAGTAAAACAAGCAAGACAATTTATTTTACATCGAAAAGTAGTAGTTAATGAGAAAGTTATTTCATCACCTTCATATTTAATCAATACTGGCGATAAAGTTTCTCTTAGATCCGGATTTACTCCGAATCTTGTAAAAGTTGTAGTTGAAGCACCAAAAGAAAGAGTTAAAGAAAGTGAATCAACAAGTTCAGAAGAGGTAATAGTATAATGGCAACAAAAATAGATCTAGTCGGGATTGCAAATATATATTCATCCTATAATAATACTATAATTCATGTCACTGATATGACTGGCGCAGAAACATTATCTCTTGTTTCAGGTGGTCAAATAACAAAACAACAAAGATTGGAAGCACACGCAAATACTGCAGTAGTTGCAGCTAAAAGAGTTGCAGAATCATTAAAAGAAAAAGGAATGAGAAAAGTTCATATTAGAGTCAGGGCTCAAGGTGGACACAATGGCTCAAGACATCCTGGACCAGGCGCACAACCAACAATCCGAACACTAACAAAAAATGGAATCAAAATCATGTCAATTGAAGACGTTACTCCAATACCGCACGGCGGATGTAGAAAGAAAGGTGGCAGAAGAGGTAGAAGAGTATGAAATTTAAAGAAATTTATTCAGATGATAATGAATTACATGCAATTGTTGAAGATTCAGGAGAATCATTTATGAACCTAGTTCGAAGAACTTCTTCATTTGGTATCAAAACATTCGCAATAGAAGATGTTACATTCATTCAAAATAACTCTGCACTTTATGATGAAATTTTAGCACAAAGATTAGGATTACTACCTCTTAAAGTTAATAAAGATATTTTTACATTAAAGAAACCAGAAGTACATTTTACTTTAAATGCAGAAGGACCAAAAGTAGTTCGTGCTTCAGATTTGATAGTCAAAGGCAAAGGTGTTGAAATTTTAAATCCAAATACTCCAATCGTAGTTTTATCTAAAGATCAAAAATTAGAATTAACTGCTACAGCAATACCTGGAATTGGGTCAGAACACTCAAAATGGAGTGCAGGAAATGTATTCTATTTCCGTTATCCTTCTGCAGCAAAAGGAAAAGAAAGTTTAGAAGAATTGCGAAA
>CAZTOR010000017.1:0-8366 GCA_964615505.1 Candidatus Woesearchaeota archaeon | reverse complement strand
TAATATTCCATTAGAAAGCCTTTTAAATTAAAAAAATAAAGCTTATTTATTCTGGTGATTTAATGGACCATAAAATTGAACCTAAAAAAGGAACAACAACTGTCGGCCTAACTTATAAGGGCGGAGTAGTTTTAGCAACTGATCAAAGAGTTACATTGGGAAGAATGATTATGTCAAGAGTTGATAAAGTATTTCCAGTAACTGATAATTTAGCAATTACGACTGCCGGAACCGTTAGTGATAATCAAGTATTGTTAAAGCACATGCAAGCTGAAATGAAGTTGTTCGAACTAGAAAATAAAAAGAGTGCAACATTGGAAACTTTATCCTCAGTACTTCAAAACACAGTTTATTCAGGATATAAGCGATGGAGCCCATTCATGATTCAAGCAATTATTGCAGGACTTTCAAGAGATAAAAATTTCAAATTAATGTCTTTTGATCCATCCGGTGCAGCAATCGAGGATCCTTATACTGCAACAGGATCCGGAATGATGTTTGCATTAGGCATATTGCAAGAAAACTACAAAAAAGATATGACTGAAAAAGAAGCAATTGAACTTGCTACTCGTGCAATTTACACTGCAATTCGAAGAGATTCTGCGAGCGGTGACGGAATTGTAATTTCAGTTATCGATAATAAAGGTTATAGAAAAGTTGATACAAAAACTGTTTCTATGCTTTTGGAAAAATAAATATTTTACAATGACTTCCGTGTTAGAACAAGTAATTAATGACATACCGAAGAATAAGTTAATAACTAGTCAGCACTATGAGGGTGCAAACTTAGTTATTTATTCTAGAGATAAAACTTTTTTCAAAAATGGAATATCAAAAATTAGAGAACTTGTTTCTAAATACAAAAAAAGAATTGAACTGCGAGCAGATCCACTTTTATTAATGCCTGAGAATAAAGCGGAAGAATTCGTAAAAAGTTTAGTTCCTAAATCTGCAGACATTACTCAGATTTTATTTGAACCTGCACGAAGCGTTATGATTATTGATGCACGAAATCCAAACGACGTTATTGGAACTAAAGGATCACTGATTAATGAAATACGTGAAAAAACATTTTGGACACCTGTTGTTAGAAGAGATTCAATTATTACTTCTAAAATAACCAATTTAATTAGAAGAGTAATTCATGAAGACTCTTCTGAAAGAAGAAAATTCTTGAATGAAACTGGAAAAAGAATATATGAATTTAACCGAACTCGAGACAAATCTGAAATGTGGGTCAGAATTAGTTTTTTAGGGGCAACTCAGCAAGTCGGAAGATCAGCGTTTTTACTTCAAACACCGGAGAGCAATGTATTAATTGATTGCGGTATAAATCCTGCAACTTCCGGACAAGATTCGTATCCTAGAATTACCGTTCCTGAATTTAGTATACCTGAACTAGATGCAGTAGTTATTTCTCATGCACACATCGATCACTGCGGATTTTTACCATATTTATTCAAATATGGGTATAAGGGCCCAGTATATTGTACAGCACCAACTCGAGATATTATGGCAATGAGTCAGCTTGATATGACTCATATTGCAATAGCTCAAGGAAATAAGGCAATTTTTGATTCAACAGACGTCAAAAATTCATCTAAACATACTATCATATTAAATTACGGAGAGGTAACAGATATTACTCCAGACATTAGACTAACTTTACACAATGCCGGACATATTCTAGGAAGTGCAATGTGTCACTTCAATATCGGAGACGGATTTCATAATTTATTATATTCTGGAGATTATAAAGTAGTTAATACTAGATTGCTTAATGGTGCAAGTCACATTTTTCCTAGAGTTGAAACTTTTATCACAGAAAGCACTTATGGAAATCCTGAAAGAACATCACCTGATAGAGCAAAGTCTGAAGCAGAATTCAAGGAACATGCTCATGAAGTTATAAAACGCGGAGGAAAATTATTAGTTCCAGTTTTAGGAGTTGGACGAGCTCAGGAAACTATGATATTAATTGAAGAACTTTTCCGAGAAAAGAAAATTAAAGATATTCCAGTATATATTGATGGAATGGTTTGGGATATAACTGCAATCCACACTGCTTATCCTGAATATCTAAATGATAAGCTACGTTCGGCAATTTACAAAGGGAAGAGTCCATTTGAAGCAGAATTCTTCAAACAAGTTGGTTCGGGAAAAGAGCGAAAAAAAGTAATTGAAGGAGGTACTTGCATTATTTTAGCAACTTCAGGAATGCTTGTCGGAGGTCCTTCTGTTCAATATTTGAGTAAGCTACATGACGATCCAAAAAATTCAGTGGCATTCGTAGTTTACCAATTTTATAATAGTCCGGGAGATCGATTACAAAAAGGTGAACGATTAGTTAGATTGGATGGAGAGGATTTAAATGTAAAAATGGACGTTAAATCATTCTCGCTTAGTGGACATGCGGTATTTGGTGAGTTAATGGATTACATGCAAAAATTGAAACCTAAACCTCGAAGAGTATTAACGGTACACGGTGAAAAATCAATGACTATTAACCTTGCTAGAGAGATACATAAAAGATTCAGAATAGAAACGCTTAGTCCCAGACCAGTAGATAGTTTAAGACTAAGATAAACTTATTTTTCGGATTTAATACCTAATATTTTGTCCCAATCAAAATGGGAAAATTGTTTTTTTAATTTTTCAAGATTTGATTTTTCCATCAAAACAATATATTGTCTTTATATATAAAATTATTTGCTAATTTTTGATGCTTTCCAAATTACTGCATCGCTAATTGGATAAACTTGTTTCAAATTTTTCTTTAAATCAATACCAATTTTTTTGATAGATGTAGAAGTAAAGAAATCTTCACTTTCTTGCTTCTTTAAAGATTTAGCAATTTGTTCTTGTGCTAAAATCCTCAAATCATTTTTTAAAGACTTATTCAAGTTTTCTCTAGCAAACAAAGCAAATTTAATTTTAACATCTTCGTTAGATTTATCTTTAACGTAAAATACTGAATCAATTTTTGAACTTTTTCTCCGACCAGTTCTTGATATCTGAGAATCACTTGTAAATATACCTACGGCTTTTGTTTGGGCAGTATCGCCTTGAACTTTGAAAATTGTTAATTTTACATTAAGATTACTATCTCTTGCTGAACCAGTAATAGCTTTCATAGGAACGAGTAAGTTTCGATTCATAAGGTCTGAAGGATCATATGCTGTAATTTGAGCAATTTCATTTCCGCCCAGTGATTTAGGAGTTACAACTGGAAACCATCTTTTCTTTCCTTTCCGTACTTTCAACTTTGTTGAACTTCCTTTTTTAGCCATATTAATCTACCAATAATTCTGCTCGATCCGGATGATAATTCCAATCTTCTGGCAGAACTCCTTTTGATTTATAGTATTTTTGAATTCGTCTAATTTTTGCTTCAGTAAGTTGTAGACCTCGTATACTAAATTTATCTTTTCGATTTAAAGTTAAATGCTTTCGAATAGTAATTGCTCGTTTAATTAAATTTTTCAAATCTTCTGGAACCATTCCGGTCATTTTTGCATTTTTTAAAATTTCAGAAATACTTTTTCCAGTAATTAATTTAACATTCGGAACACCGTAAGAGTCTCTAAGATTTAAACCAATTTGACTTGAACTTAAATCTTGCTTTGCAAGTTTTTCAACCAAAGCTATAATTTCTTTAGGCTTTTTTTCAACCCACTTTGGAATTTTACTATCTAATGGTTTTTTACTTCCAGATTTTCCTTTAACTCTTGCATGTATTCGTGCCATTATTTTATTTGGATAAATAAACTAAGAATATACCTTTCCGGTATAAGCTCGCATTAGCCAACTCATCCTTTTATGAGATAAGTTGTCACCTTTTTAAATTTAACTAATTCTATTATATCTGGCTCGAGCTTCAACTTTTTCTAATTGATCAAAGGTTTTTTTCAATCCATATGATTTTTTGAACGCGCTCCAATAAGTTAACCAATGAATATGGTGTTTACTTTTTAGACATTCTTTCAAAAGATGTACATCGACAGCTTTGTCTTCAATACGATTTGAAATTTTTCCAAGTCCGAAATCAATTAAAAATAATTTACTGTTCCAAATCATGTTTGATGTAGTTAAGTCCCCATGAATAATATTGTTTTGATGTAGTTTTTTAATAATTTTTCCAATTTCATTACAAATATTTTTTTTCAAATCTTCTTCTGAACCATCTAAGATATCTCTGACTTTAATTCCATTAATTTTTTCCAATTCCAAAATCATTTTTTTATCATCAGATTTCAAAACCTTTGGAACGTTAATTCCGAGACTCAAAACTTTTTTTAATAATTTTGCTTCAGAACGAGTACGAAGTTTTCTTAGTTTAATATCAATTGAAGGATGACGATATTTTTTCCTTAACCTTTCTTTTAATATAGAATCCTTTTTTTCATAAACTTTTGCTTCAGCACCGTGACCAATCAATTTCATAAAAAAATTATAAGAACTCAATATATAATGTTTACTTTTTTAAATTCCACTAAATATATTTCCAATAATATATCCTGCAGTTGCAGCTAAACCGCCAATAAGTAGCACTTCGGCTCCTGATTTAAACCAATGTTTATTAGTATATTCTGCTTTTATCACTCCCAATAAAAACAATCCTGTCAAAGTGAATGCTATTGCAGGAATAATACCTGCTGTACCTTCAAAAATGAAAAATGAAGTTAAAGGAATCAATGCTCCAATCATAACTGATATTCCCATAAAAAAAGTTGATAGTAAGGGTACTTTATGTTTTGCATACTCTCTTCCATATTTTCTATTATTTTCTTTAACCGAGAAGTATTCCTTTTCCGATTTTATGGAGAGATAAGTTCCTGCACTCATCGAAATAGTTTGAGCCAACATTGTTGCGAAACCCGCTAATAGAATAAATTTATTTGGCGCAGCTGCTTGAGCCATTCCAATTACAACCCCTAAATTTCCGACGGCACCATCTTCAACACCAAAAACAACTTCTCTAATATTCTCTGACAAATGATGTTTCATAAATAAAGTTAAATCTGATTCTTTTTATCTTTTTTCCAAATTAAAATAATAATAATATAGGTTGGGATTGAATAAGAAGGTCAATTCTGAACCTTTTTATAGTCGATAGAATAGCGAAAAGAATGGAAGAAGTTTTGAAGAACTATAATCTGGGTGAAGTCAAAGAAATAAAAAAAGTAGATAGCGGAATTATGAATGAAACCTATTTTGTTAGAACTTCCATCGATAAATTCATACTTCAAGAAATCAAAGACAAAAGAATAACGCAAGATCATCAGTCTCTGGAATCAATTTGGAACTCAAATGTTCAAATACCTAAACAACTCAAATCAAATTCTGGAAAATTATTTCACAAACAAGACGGCAAGACGTATCGAGTTCTTACTTACATTGACAACGAAGACTTGGAAACTTTGACATCAGATTTATGTTTTAATTTAGGTGAAACTCTGGCAGAGTTCCATCTACAAACTGAAGATTTTAATGTTGAATTAGAATATTCAATTCCTAATTTCCATGACACTCGGAAAATAATGAATGAATTATTATCTGTTCATTTAAGTAATGGATCTTCTGAAAAATGGTCAGATGTTTCAGAATATTATGAATTGATAACTAGCGATATTGAGAAATTTTATCTCCCACATTTACCTTCTCGATTAATCCACGGAGATCCTAAATGGCAAAATTTTCTCTACAAAAATAATGCAGTAACCGGGATTGTAGATTTTGAAACTATAATGTATGGAAACGAATTGATTGACATCGGAGATGCATTAAGAAGTTGGTCAAAAGACGAAGAATATAATTTTGATAAAAAAAGATTTGACGCATCAATTAAAGGATATATTTCTAGAAACGAGTCTATTGATGAATCATTAATTCCGACGGCCGCAGGTTTAATAACTTTGGAATTATCTGCTAGATTCTTAATGGATTACTTTAATCAAAAAGAATTCAAATTGAGTGAACCCGAATTACTCAATAAATTACACAACCAAATGAAGTTCTATCAATCTATGAAAGAGCAATTAAAATTATAAACGCAGACGGGAGGGATCGAACCTCCGACCTCGTGGTTAACAGCCACGCGCTCTACCGCTAAGCTACGTCTGCATTAAATTTATTTTTTATCCTTTCTCTTTTAAGTTTTACGACTAGGGTGCAAATCGAGTAGGTGTTCTAGGAAAAGCAATTACATCCTTTACTGAAGATGCTCCAGTAAACCACATAACTAATCTTTCCATACCCATACCAAATCCTGAATGTGGGACTGAGCCGTATTTACTCACTGCATCAAAATACCATTCATAAACAGAAGGATCTTCACCTGCAGCCTTTAATCTTTTTTTGACATCTTTAAAATCAGTGCTTCTTTCCGCAGAACCAATTGTCTCACCAATTCCTGGAAGCATTAAGTCAGATGCAAATACAACTGATTTGTCTTTTGGATCTCGTTTCATATAAAATGCTTTCAACTTAGTTGGATAATGAGTAATAAATAACGGAACCTTTCTTTTTTCAACCAAATGTTTTTCTTCAACAGTTCCCAAATCATCTCCAAATTTAACTTTAAATCCGTCTTTCTTCAATTCAGAAATTGCATCTCTATATTTCAAACGTTTAAATTTAGGAAGTGTTGCAAAGTATTTTGGATCCTGATCTAATAAGATTAATTCTTTACGGCAAGTCTTAGCAACTTTTGCAGAAATATATTTAACAATATACTCCATAAGCCCCAATAATTCGGGAAATTCTTGCCAAGCAGTTTCAACTTCAGCATGCCAATATTCAGTAAGATGTCTGGAAGTCATAGATTTATCTGCTCTAAAACTAGGAGCAAGAGTATAAATTTTTTCCATAATCGGAAGCATTGCCTCAGCATATAGTTGCCAAGTTTGAGTTAAGTAAGCTTTATCTTTGAAATATTTAACTTCAAAAGTTTCTGCTCCACTTTCTCCTGGAGTGGGAGTAAAGCTAGGGCTTTGGTGTTCCATATAACCCAATTTAGTCATACATTCATGATATGCCGCAAATGTCGCAGAACGAACTTTTAACATTGCTTGTGTTTTTCTATCTCTTAAAGATAGATGTCGAATATCTCTTAAGAATTCTGCACTAGTATCTCGTGCAATAGGCCAGGTTTCGGCCAATCCAATAATATGAATATCTGAAACTTTGACTTCATACCCGCCTGGTGCTCGTACATCTTTTACAACTTTTCCGCGAATAAATGTAGATGATTCGGTTGTGATTTTATCAGCAGTTTTGTAAGCTTTAGATTTGTCTTCAGTAATAGTTTGAACTATACCGGTTGAGTCTCTAAGAACTAAGAATATTTTTCCCTTCAAAGTCCTCTTTTTTGCTATCCAACCTCTAAGTCTTATAGTTTTACCTTCAAATTTAGAAATTTCAGAAATTGCTGTGGCTAAGTAATGTCTACTGAAGATTGGGACAATCACCTTTTATTGCCATATTTTATTTATCAAAAATTAGTTTATAAGTCTTTTGTGCGTTGATTCCACTTTCTAAAATCTTTCAAAACAATCAAAGTTTTAGTTCCTTCAACACCTTTAATTGTTCTTACTTTATTCATGATGAAGTTATGTAACTCATCAACATCTTTAACATTTAATTTAACTATAATATCGTCATCACCTGTAACTTGATATGCTCCAACAACTTCAGACTGATATATCAATTTTGAACAGATCTCATCTTGATCTCCCTCTCGACCCACTTTAACTGCAAGCCTAGCATCAATATTTTTACCAAGTTTTTTCCTATTTACCCAAATGGTATATCTCTCAATAATTCCGGATGACTCTAACTTTTTTATTCTATTATGGACAGTTGTAATAGGTATATTTGTTTCTTTTGAAATTTGCTGTGTTGTTTTTTTTGCATTATTTTTTAGTATTTCTAAGATTGTCGCGTCTTTTGAATCTATAACCATATTGGAATAATATTCCAAAAATATAAAAAATGTACTAAAATAATCGAAAAATCTTCCATTTTTTGGTAAGTATTTTAATAAACTTCTAATTCAATGTAAAATTGTGATAAAAATGACACTATTAGAAAATATAGGAAAATTAGTGTGTACATCGTGCAATAAGGCACATAGAGCTGTAACTACCAGTAGATATAATGAAGTATTTTGCAATAGCTGCGGCTTTGTAATCATATAATCTGCTATTTCTGCGGGTGCTTTTGCATCCGCTCCTATTCTTAAATTATACTTAATCTATTTAATCCGTATCCGATCCAAATTACCAATAACAGATAGAAAGTAGTCCATCCCTTTGCTAGCGGAAATACTTTTGAAAAGCTTTTCCAGTATTTTGTATACCACTTCA
>CAZTOR010000016.1:0-9129 GCA_964615505.1 Candidatus Woesearchaeota archaeon | reverse complement strand
GTATCCTTGCTGGTTTGGGACCGGCCGACCGCAGTTCAAATCTGCGCGGCCCCATTGCGAGTGTAGTGTAGTCTGGTATCACTCTGCGTTGCCAACGCAGCGACCCGGGTTCAAATCCCGGCACCCGCATTCATAATATGGAACTACTTGAAATTTCTCAGGAAGACGCAAGAAAAAGCAAAGGAGTCTATTTAGACGTTCGTAGAAAAAATGAACGAGATAGAGGTCATATCGAAAAAGATATTCATATTCCTACTGCAGAATTAGAACAGAGATATGAAGAACTTCCAAAAGATAAAGAAATTATAGTTTATTGTGGTGGCGGAAGTCGGAGCCTATATTCTGCTCTTTTTTTACAATCTAAAGGATATAAAGCAAAGAGTCTTCAAGGCGGATACAAAAGATATCATTCTGAGTGACTAAAATATTATAAAGTCTAAAACCAAATTTCTATATGGCTAAAACAAATTTTGATTGTATGCTTTGCAACAAACAGATAAAGATAAATACAAAAGGTTATCATATGGGTGTTTGCAAGAATTGCGTTAGATTAATCAAAAAAGATTGGCCAGAAAAGAACGTAGTTGTTGTAACTGATGACAAACCTCTGGAATAGTTAATGAACTTCTGAACCGTTTTTAATTTTTCTTTCAGGAGATATAAAAATAATATCTTTATTATCTTCTGCACAAAGTATCATTCCTTCAGAGATTTCACCCCGCATTTTCCTAGGAGGTAGATTTATAATAAACACTGCTTGTTTTCCTTTCAAATCAGATTCAGAATAATATTCTTTAATTCCTGAAAGAATTTGCCTCTTAAATTTTCCAAAATTTACTTGAAGTTTATATAATTTATCCGCGCCCTCAATACTTTCAACTTTTGTTATCTTACCGACTCTTAAATCGAGTTTAATAAAATCATCAAATTTAATTTTATTTTTCATATTTTTCAAATAAATGTGCTCCTTTCTTTATTTTTATTCCTGATTTAATTGCTGAAGATTTAAATTTAGGAATCGATTTCAATCCAATTTGTTTCACAATTTCTCTAGATGTTGAAGGTATTACTGGATAAATTAATCCAGAAATTAATCTTAAACTTTCAGCTAAAGTATATAGCACATTATCTTTTTCTTTACCTGAAAGAGTCCAAGGTTTTTTATCATCGACATACTGATTGACCTTTGAAATGAATGACCAAATTTCTGCAACTCCGTGATGGAAATCAAAATTATCAACATGTTTTTCTAAATTAATTAATACTCTATTATGTGCTTTTGAAATTTTAGAATCAAATTTACCTGAAGGAACCTTTCCGCCAGATTTTTGGATAAGATTTAGAGATCGAGATAGAAGATTCCCTAGATTGTTTGCAAGTTCAGAATTATGTCTGGCAATTAAATCTGCTTCTGAATAATTTCCGTCTTGGTTCGATGGCAGAGCCCGAAGTAAATAGTATCTAAGAGAAGGAGTTCCATATTTCTTTACTTGTTCTTGAGGTACAATTACATTACCTATAGATTTAGACATTTTACTACCTTTTTCATCATTTATGAATCCATGAACTAAGAGTTTCTTAGGAGTATTTAGTTTTGCAGATAGTAACATTGCCGGCCAGTATACTGCATGAAATCTTGAAATATCTTTTCCAATTAAATGGACATTTGCTGGCCAGTATTTTCTAAATTTACGAATATTGGAACCATATCCGATTCCAGTTATATAATTAGATAATGCGTCTGCCCATACGTACATCACTTGATCAGAATCGTTGGGAACGGGAATACCCCACGGAAGTTTATTTTTTACTCTAGAAAAACTAACGTCATCAATATCTCCTTTGAGAAAAGACAAAATCTCATTTTTTGCTCTTTTTGGTTGAATTTTATATTTATCAGATTCAATTAATTTAATCAAACGGTTTCGATATTTTGATAATTTGAAGAAATAATTTTCTTCTTCAATAACTTCAATTTTTTTACCAATATGTAATGGGCAATCTCCTTTTTCTAATTCACTATCTGTTTTGAAATTTTCACAACCAACACAATATTTTGCGCTATAATTCTTTTTAAATAAATCACCGGATTTTACCAACTCTTTCCAAATTTTTTGAACACCTGGCCAATGTATTTTTTTATCAGTTGTTCGTATAAAGTAATCATATTCAATATTCAAAAGTTTGTAGAATTCTTTGAATTTTTTTGAATTATTATCAACTAGTTTTTTTGGAGTTAAACCTAATTTTTTAGCAGTTTGGTAAATTTTTATACCGTGTTCATCAGTACCTGTCTGATAAAATACTTCGTTTCCTTTCTGTTTTTGATAGCGTGAGATAAAATCAGCTAGAATTTTTTCATAAGCATGCCCTAGATGCGGTTCCGCATTTGGATAGTCGATTGCTGTGGTCAAATAGAATTTAATTTTAATTACCTCACTAGTATAAAAAGCTATAAATAATTTAAAAACAATTTGATTGTATGTGGTTTTGGTTTACTCAGAAGATTCATGAACATTTAGTTATTATACTATTTGTCATAATATTGGGTTTGGTTTTTTTCCCAGATCAAACAAAAGGTGTTTCTGGAGCCGCAGCTGCTTCTGTTGGACCAGTATCTGATTTAGCAATTTATACTACAAAAGGACTGTTTAATCTATCTCAAGGCATTTATGAAGCTATGTTCAACTGAATATATATTTTTTAATTGATTTAATGATTAATAATATGGATATTGATCCAATCATTTCTAAATTGAGACAAGATAGTAGTAAAATACTAGCTTTTTCAGAGAAATTTAAAACTAATAATGAAATTAAAAAGACACGTTTACATAATGGAAAAATAATTTTATGTGGTGTTGATGGCGGATTTGTTTCGCGTCAAATTTCATCTTCTGCATTGATAATTAGAAGAGCAGTCGCAACATGTTTTGAATATGATGGAACAAAATTAATTGATGCTAAATTTTTTCCACAAAAGCGAGTTGATCCTGAAATAATTTTTGAATCAGTCGATCAATCCGAATTTTCAATATTCTCTAATTTGAAACGAGTTGAAATGGAGATAAATACTGCTTCAGAAGCAGTTGATAAGTTTAAACCAAATTTTTTAATTTTAGATGGATCTATCGTAGTACATCCTTCGAGTGTTCCAAACAGAAATTCAAAATATTACACTTTATTTTTAAAAGTCTCAGAAAAAATAAGAGAACTTTACAAAAAATGTTTGGAGAATAATGTTCAATTAATTGGTGCAGTTGAAGATAGTAACGGAAGAAGATTTGTGGATAACGATTTTATGAACGATTCAAATGTACTTTATCATGTTTTGAATGAAGGAGAATATGTATGTCCGAAGAGATATTCAGATAATATTGATTTACCTTCTTTATCTGAACTTGGAGAATATTCGAATCAAATTAAAACTACATACTTGAAAGTTGGAAAATATGATAAACCAATTCGTATTGACTTTTTGGGAAAGGATGTTGAGACAATTACTTCAATTATATATACTTATTCTAGAATAACTAGTGATTATTCTTACCCTTCTGTTTTAATTGAAGCAGATGCAAGAGCAAAATTAACTGATTTTGAATTTAATATTGTATATGGTACTATACGCGACAAATTGGGAATAAATCCTCTAATCTTCGAGTTAAGACGCGACAAGAGATCAATATAAATATTTAAATAACTCTCAACAATATTATTAATATGAGACATGAGATGTTTTGGTTTGTAATATTCATAGTATTTCTCGGATTATATTTTAATACTGAGGCTACAAAAGAATTTGTTCAAGGATTTTTATTAAGAACGGCTGATGTCTTAACAATTGCAGCAGGAAAGTAATAAATACTTCTACTTAAATTTATAGTTATGCGTGTAAAGGTTGTAAAGGAAGTAAAAAAACTTCATAAAGGCGCAAAATTCATTCAGTTATTCATGAGCTGGATGGGGAGAATTTTCTTATTATCTGGAATTTTAACACTATTTTCTGAAAGATATTCTCCGGTAGGGATTGCATTTATTTTTGTTGGAATTTTATTACATTTATCGATTTTCAGATATGTTTACAAAAAAAACTACAGAAGAGTATTAAAAGACTTTAAACAATTATTTAGAAAATAAATCTATTTAAAATCGATTCTAAATTTTCTATATGGTACTAGGCAAAGTTATAGCTTCTGAAAAAGGACCATCAGTATTTGAATTTAATTTTGTAGTTGATAAAATTGTAAATAAGAACCAATTTGTAACGGTTAGTTCAAACAATGGTTTGATTTTAGGAAGAGTTACTAATGTTTATAAAACAAACAAATATTTTGAATCAATTGGAGCGGTTCAAGAATTATCAAAAAATAAAATGGATCTTGCATTCCCTACAAAAGAATGGGAATACACTATAGCAAAAGTAAAATGCCTAGGTACATTTACGGATAAATCCTTTGCTAGAGTATTATATCCACCATCACCAGGTGAAAAAGTCTTAAACATCGAAAAAGAAATGCTAAAAAATTTTTTAGGAATGGATGAGAATGGATTAGATCTTGGAGAAGTTATAAACTATTCTTTGAAATCTAAATTAAATTTGACAAATATGTTTCAAAAACACCTTGCTATTTTGGCTATGTCTGGTTCAGGTAAATCTTATGGTTGTTCAGTTATACTTGAAGAGTTATTATCTCGCGAAAAAGGAAAAATTGGAATATTATTGATTGATAATCATGGCGAATATACTGGTTTCAAAAAAGATTCAAAATATGGAGACAAAGTTAAACTAGTAAATGCAGCTAAAATTAGAGTATCAACTGAAACAATATCACCTGGACTTTTGAAAGCAATAATGCCTGTTATGAGTCATGCACAAGTTAGAGATTTAGGTAAGGTTCTTTATCAACTTCGACAAGTTAAGAAATCGTTTTCGATGAAGGATCTAATTGATGCGGTAATTGCATCAGATACTCAAGAAATGGTCAAAGAAGCACTAGTTGGTTGGTTAAACTCAATTGAAAGAATGAATATTTTTTCAACTTCAAATTATCCTCAAGAGTCTGAACTTATTAAACAAGGACAATTAACAATAATTGATTTTTCAAATATAATTGACTTAAAGAAAAAACAAACTATAGTAAGTCTTATTTCTAGGAAACTTTTCAATTTGAGACGACGTGAACAGATTCCTCCTTATGTAGAAATAATAGAGGAAGCTCACAATTTTTGTCCAAGTGGAGATGCCCAAGAAAGTGCAATTTCTCGAGGAATAATTGAAACTTTAGCTAGAGAAGGAAGAAAATTTCATGCATCAATTTGCTTGATTTCTCAGAGACCGGTAAAGCTTTCAACAACTGCGTTAAGTCAATGCAATACTCAAATTATTATGAGAATTACAAATCCATCAGATTTGAATCATATTAGAGAGAGTGCTGAAGCAATAAGTTCAGAAGAATTGGAATCAATTTCAAGTCTTGGTGTTGGAGAAGCATTAGTGATTGGTGAGGCTGCACGATATCCGTTTTTTTTCAAATTCAGAAACAGAGAGAGTATTGAAACACATTCAAAAAATATTGAAGATTATGCTAATTTTTACGAGTCAAAGTCTTCACTTGCCTCTGCAGATGATTTCTAAAGAAAAGTTTTATAAATCGGTTAATCAGATATTAATCTAGGCATCTGCCTAACACATAGATAAAAATGGTAGAATTTAAAACACTGAGTTCCGAAGATATCAAATTCGGAAAAAATAACTTTGTTGAAGTTGCAAGAAAAGTTGCAGTTTCAGACGAAGGTGAAAACGAATTCGTATCCTTGTCAAGAGGATTTTTCACCGAAGAAGGTGAGAAAAGATACGCCAGAGGGAAGAACATTGCTCTTCCTGCCGATTCAGACTTACTTAAGAAAGTCTCAGAATTGCTATCTGGTGCATAATTAGAGAGGCGAAATTTCGCCTTTCTTAACCTTTTTAAATTTTTATAATAAGATTATAGCTACAATGTCAAAAAGAAGACAACCTAGAGATATTAAAGATACTCTCGGAATGAGTAAAAAAACTGAGAATAAACATCTAAAAGATTTTGTAAGAGAACAAATTGATGCTGCAATTGAAGGAGTTCCATTCCATGCGATTAATCAGCGGATAGAAGAAGAATTAATGAAATCAAATATACCTAGGTTTCCAAGAGATTATATGCATTCAGAAGATTTAATCGATGCACATTATGATTTAGAAAAATTTAATTTAGAGTTGACGGATCTTTTTGAAAATGTAGAAATTAGATCTGCAAGAGATCTGGAGATGACACTCAGATTAATGAGATCAAATTCAGATCACCATCTTAGAGATGTATTCACTGAAGAAGAAAATAATTCACGGTCTGCAAGAAATTTTTATGAATTAGCAAAATTCAAGTTTAATATGCCAGATGGATTTAATAGAAGTAAATCACCAAACGGAAAACAAAAAAATTTCGCTTTGTATAAAGAAAAAAATAAAGTTTTTGCTTTAACTCCGAATGAAGTTTATTGTATGCTGGATGGAAAATTTAAAATCGGATATAAAACTGGCGAAAGAGGTATAGCAGGTATACTAGATAGCGAGTTTGAGTATGTTCCTTTCAATAATATTACTGCTGAAGAAGGACGATTATTTATCGATCCAGCAAATAATTTATTAAACTATCGAGCTGAGGTCTCCAATCCTTCTTCGATCTTGAGTGATTCTTTTGCTGCATCATATTTAATATTGGGTTCAGAAGCAGATCGTTATTCACTACAAACAAATAAAGAAAATCCAACGCCTCTTGAAAGATTAATAATGGAAGATCCGTCTATTTCACCACTTTTATCTAATACAGTTAGTCCTATAGTTGAGCTACAATATAGAAAAGGATTAAGTCCAACTAAAATAAAAGACAGATTGGAAAGAGGGCTGAGTCCATTATACAAGGTAAAAGATCCAGTAGACTAATAAATATAGATAATATTTAAATTAATTTTACAACTTTGTTTGAAGATTCTGCTAGACGTTCATCATGAGTTATTATAAACATTTGATCAATGTGTTCAGATATTTTTTCGTTCAAAACATTTATGAAATTTCTAACTGCAGTTTCATCTAAATTATGTGTCGGTTCATCTAAAATTAACATATTTAAATTTGGAGCAAGAACTCTTGCAAAAGATATTTTCACAGCTAAACTTGCCAACATTCGTTCTCCTCCTGAAGCAAATCCGCTAACATTTACCCAGTCTCCATCTGATTCTTTCAATTGAATGGTGTAATCATTATTTGTTGTTGAAATTCTTAATCCGCTCCAAATATCATAAGGATATATTTGCATCCAAGTATTTGACATTACTTCATTAACTGCAAGAAGTAATTCATCCCTTAAAACTTCTTGAGCATCAAGTAATGCATTCTTAAGTTTAGAAAGGAATTCAACTTTAGATTCTAAAATTTTTATATCTTTATTATATTTTTCAAGAGATTCAATCTTTTTCAAAACTTCATTTTTACGATTTAATTTTTCATTTAAAATTACAGATGAAGATTTAATTGTTGCTCGAGTATTATTCAATTCTTCCAAAATTTTTTCATGAGAGTCTCTAATGGATTTATAATTTTCACTTTCTGCAACAGCAATTTCTAATTCATTGTTTAATTGTTCCAATTCAATTTCAAATGTTTTTTTATTATTTGTTAAAGCAATCAAAGATTTAGAATCAACTAATTTTTCAATTGATTCACTTTTATCAGATATCTCTGAATCGAGTTTGTCTATTTTTAATTTAGATTCTTCTAATTTTCTAAGCATATTATTTCTTTTATCATTAAGTGATTGAAGTTCTCTATTTGATTTTTCTCTAGTTTCGTTCAAATCTGATTCTTTTTCAGAGCTAGATAAGAATTCTTGCTGATTCTCATATGCTGCAGATAATTGCTCCTCTTCTTTTTTCATTGATTGAATTTTATTTGAAATTTCATTATTCTCCATTAATAACTTAGCAATTTCTTGTTTCCTTTCAGAAAGTAATTGTGTTTTAGTGTGTTGAGATAATTCGTGTCTACACAATGGACAAATATCAGATATTACTTCCAGTTGACTCATATGTTTTCGCATATTATTTATCTCTGCTTGATTATCTCGATTTAATTCATCTTTTTCTTTTATTGTTGATTTTATTGTATTAATTCGAGTATCTAAATCTCTAAAATCCTGAATTTGTAAATCTTTGAATTTCATTTTAATTTCGATTAATGAAGATATATCGTTTGTAATTGAATCGATGTTAGACTCTATGACTCCTCGTTTTTTTTCGATAACAATCAAATCTTGATTAAAATTTTCTCTGGAATCTTTTACTTGTTTAACCTCGTCCCGGATAGAAGATATTTTTATTTTTAATGAATCAATTAATTTATTTATATCTTCTTCAGTTTTGTAAATATTTTGACCTGCAATTTTAAGATTCATTTCGTCTAATTTCTTACCAAGAAATTCTTTTCTTTGAAGTAATTGATTTTTTCTAGAATTCATTAAAGATATTTTTTCAAGTTTATTCCTTTCTTCCAATTCTTCTTTTTCTAATTGAGGTAAATTTTTTGATAAAGTTTTTACATCTAAATCTAATTTTAGCATTTCTTTTTCAAGATTAATATTATGCTTTTTTAATAATTCAACATTTTCTTGATCTAAAATTGAAAGCATACCCTTTTTACGTTCGGTTAATTTATTTGAAAGAGATACACAATTCTTTCTAACAATTTCAAATTGATTTAGATTCATTAATTCATCAATTTGTTTTTTTCTTTCAGCCGGACCAATTCTTAACAATATGTCTGCTTCATTTTGAACAGAATAAATTGTTCTTAGAAAAACTTCTTCTGTAATTTTTAATCTATCAATAATATAATCGTTTACTGCAGTAGGATTTGGACCAGCTAATAACTCGCCTTTATTATTTCGGATAGTTGCTTCACTTGGCTTATCATATTCTACTTTTCTTGAAATTAAGAAGGTTTCACCATTCGATTTCAAGGTTAATTTTGCTTCAGATAAGGTTTCACCCTTTTTTATTAATTCATTAATTTTCAAATCTCGTTTTTTCAATTCATTAAATGTAC
>CAZTOR010000015.1:3157-9455 GCA_964615505.1 Candidatus Woesearchaeota archaeon | reverse complement strand
GCATATTATGATAGTTGGAAATTAATGATTAAAGCAGTTGCACTTTATCGAGATGAAAGTAAATTAAGTCAACCATTATCTTCTACTTCAGGAATTAATTCTGAAATTGAAGATATATTTAATGAAGAAATTGTTGTTGAAAATAATAAAAATAATACTAAATTAGAAGTTCAAACAATTGAGACAATTAATCATCACAAAGTGGGTCCACAAGACCTTTATATACATACCAACGTAAGTGAATCAGGAAAATTAATTAAAGTTAAATTGGTGATGCCTAAGACAACTCCAAGCAATCAAGAAATATTGGATTTCATAAGCAGCACTTTGAGCTTCTCTTTATCTCGAGGTCACGATACTCAAGAATTAATTGATGAATGTTTTGCTGAATGGAAGGATCATCCAATTTTGAAAAAGGTCGAAGATGTATTGAAAGGAGAATATTCTCAACAAATCATTCAGACAAAACTTGCGGCTACTGGAACTCCTGAAGTTTTAAAAGAAGAAGAAGAAACAGACGATACAATAAAAGCAATGGGTTACACTGGAAGTAAGTGTGGCGAATGTGGTGCGATGATGATGCGACGAAACGGAGCATGTGAATTGTGTGATGTCTGTGGAGCAACTAGCGGCTGTTCATAATAATGAGCATTTCTACAAAAAATGGGGACAACGGCGACACTTCGTTGTTTGATGGAACTAGAATTGGTAAAAATTCTACAACTATAGAAGCAATTGGAATCTCTGATGAATTAAACGCGTTTATTGGATTTATTCAATCAAAAAAATATAGAGCAGAATTTGAAAAGATACAAAACGAATTGTTTGTTGTTGGTTCAGATATTGCTACTCCTCTAAGAACAACTCATGAACATAGAACAAAAAGAATTGAAGAACGACATCTCGAAAGAATTGAATTGGCTTGTAAATATCTTGAAAGCGAAGTTGGTCCAATAACTAATTTTGTTTTGCCAGGTGGAACTGAAATTGCTTCAATGATTCACATGTCCAGAACACTCTCACGTAAATTGGAGCGAGCGGTTGTTAAAATTGCACAAGAAAGAGAGATGAATAAAATTTTATTGAAGTATTTGAACCGACTCTCAGATTATTTATATCTCGCGTCACTTAAAGAGAATAAAGATTCTGGAAATAAAGAAAAACAAGTAGATTTCGAAATCTAAAGAAAACTAATAACACCTTTGTATAAATGAATGACCATTAAAGATTTTAGTATTATATTTAAGAATGCACTGTCAAAACTCACCGTTAGTAAAAATAATGCCGCTAATAAATCTGCAAGACCAAATATCCGAACTAACATTTGTTTAAGTTAGGTCTTTAATTTTTATTCTTTTCTGTTCCATACTATCTCTTTCTCGAAGCGTTACCGTTCCGTCTTCTAATGATTGGTAATCGACAGTTATACAATGAGGTGTACCTCTTTCATCTTGTCTTCGATATCTTTTTCCAATGGATCCAGATTCATCATAAATACATTTGTATTTTTCAGAGAGATTATTAAAAATAGCTTGAGCTTTTTCAGGTAACCCGTCTTTCTTTTGAAGTGGGAAAATTGCAAATCTAACGGGTGCTAATGTCTTAGGGATCTTCCATACAACACGAGAATCTTTCCCGATTTTTTCTTCCGAAGTAAAAATATCGATTAACGAATATGCTATTCTGTCTGTTCCAAAAGCTATTTCTAAAATGTGTGGAATTTCTCCATCTACTTTTAAGGATGTTTTTGATTTTCCTTGGTGTTGAGTTAAATCGTAATTTTTACGGTCATGGATTCCTGCAATTTCCACCCATGATTGAGAATTTGTTCTAACTTCTAAATCCCAGGCATCTTCTGCATAGAAAGCCAATTCATTAGGATTGTGTTGTCGGTATCTTACTCGATCTTCAGGAATTTTTAAATTTTTAATAAATTCATATGAAAGAGCTAATGAATAAGCATATCCTCTCGATTTGATTAAACCTTTCTTTAGTGCGCTCTTGATTGATATTTTGTTCCAGTTATTTTTTTTGTTCTGCATTTGATAAGACCAAAAAGGAAGCTCCATTTCAAGTATTTTGTCAGATAATTCCATTTCCTTTTTTTGGTTTTCATGTAAAAAAATTTGTCCTTCAGCTTGAGTAAATTCTCTGCCTCTTAAAACATTGTTTCTAGGAGATATTTCGTTTCGGAAAGCCTTACCAATTTGATAAACACCGAAAGGCATTTTCTTCCTAAAATATTCATGATAATTTTTGAAAGGTAAGTAAGTTAATGTTGCAGTTTCTGGACGGTTAAATGCTCGCGTTTCAGTTGATATAGTAGTCTCCATCATTAAATTATGATCAACAATTTTTTCTTGAAGCTGTCTTCCGTTTGGAGCAGAAATCTTATTATCCTTGATAAATTTCAATAGTTCCTTATTAGTCATATTTCCAATATTGAACTCATCTGGATTTTTTCCATCTTTTAGAAGTTGTTCTTCAATTAATTTATCCACTCTATGTAATCCTCCTTTTTCGTCTTTAATTAAAGGATCAGTAAATCCGCCCAAATGTCCTGATGCTTCCCAAACTACTTCTGGAGCGATTAAAGGTGTTTCAACTTCCCACAAATCATACTTTGAAAAAATATTTCTAATTTGATTTTCTACTTGATTTTTTAATAATTTACCAAGCGGTCCATAGGTATAGAATCCCGCGATACCTTCATATATCTCTGGTTCCGGACCCCAAATTAACCCGTTTTTCTTGATAAAAGCGGAAATGTCGACCATAATTAACCTACGGAGGAGGATATTAAAGACTTTCTTTGCCCGAGAAAATTTTATATAGTATTCAGAATAATATGGATTATGGCATTAGAGATCTTTGGAGCAGTAGTTTGGGGATTAATTGTTGGTATTATTGATATCATATTTATGGTAACAGATCTTTCCGGAGATGCTAAATCTACAATTATGCACGGTCTTTCTTCTATGGTTTATGTTATTGCATTAACTTTTGCTGCATTAAACATTGATTTCGTAGTTGGTCTAGGGCTGCCTAGCTTCCTATCCAATCAATACATTATGTTATTCTTGATTGGTATGATCGCAATGATTGTTGTACACATGAAATCTGCAGTCTTTTCAAGAGCAAGAGGTCCAGGAACACATGAAAGATGGGCTCACAGTCTAGTTATTGGAGTTCTAATTGCGTTGTCTCCATTCATTTGGCCATTTATTCAACCGTTCCTACCATTCTAAATGGAATTGTTAGATAGTTTAGGAATACCCTACAATATTAATTGGACCAATAGTAAGTCCGTTTCGATAAAAATTAATGAAAAAGGAATTAGAATAAATGCTGGTCAAAAAATACCGGTTAAATTTATAAATGAATTTGTATCAAAAAAGAAATTCTGGATAAAAAATAATTGGAAAAAATATGAATCTGCAAGAGATACTTATTTACATTTAGGTAAAGAAATAAGCGGTCCCATTGATGAATCATTTTATAGAAATGAAACCCGAAGGATTGTTGAAGGTTTGGTTTATTTGCATAATACAGATAATAAATTCGAGATTAACAACATATCTGTTAAGTCTCAAAAAACACGTTGGGCATCTTGTTCGAGTAAAGGTAATTTGAATTTTAATTGGAAATTGGCAATGGCACCTCCTGAAGTTATTGAATATGTTGTAATTCATGAATTATGTCATAGATTAGAAATGAATCATTCTCATAGATTTTGGAAACATGTTGAAAACATGTGTCCGGATTATAATAAACATAAAAAGTGGTTAAAGGAAAATCATTTCAGACTTACAATTTGGTAGAATTGTATTTTTTAACCCATTCAGTTATTTTCAAAGAATCTCTAGAAATTGAAGAGCGGATTGTATTTAATAATTTTGTAGATTTATTACAGCCGTAACACTTCACTCTAGAATCTTTTTGAAATTTTTGCTTTCCTGAATTTATTGCTCTTTTACAATTTGTACAAACCCATCCGATAAATTCCATTATATTTTTTTCCAAGAAATTTCAAAATAAGTTGGAGAATTCTCTGAATCTACAATTGCAACTAGAACATTCTTTTTTGTTGAATTAGCAACTCTTGCCATTCCTGAGAAGTTTTTCCACTGAAGTTTTTCTGAATCTTTAGTAACAAATAAAAGCCATTTTGCATGATTTTTCTTATTTTCATATACTCTAAAATCACATCCAAATTTTAGACCGCTCTTTAGAATATATCCTTTTGAACGCATGTCTTTATACACTGCAAATCGCTCTGATAGATTTCTTTGCTTTCGAGATAATTTTTTAAGAGTCTCAGTGAATGAAAGTCCAATATCTATTTTCTTTTTCTCAATTAGAAAAAGTGTTTCTTCTGAACTCAATACTAATTTCCCCGAATCAACGGTTCCGAAATTTTTAATATATAACTTTGTGCTTTCAAGAACTGTTTTATCTCCTACAAGTTTTCCAGATTCCATTAAAAAATTACCTTTTTATACATTAAAAAAGTTATTCAATTATGAAATTGAGGATACTTGGGACATCTTCAGCATTTCCAACACGAACTCGAAATCATACTGCAAATTTGTTGAATTATTCTGGAGAAAGTCTCTTATTCGATTGCGGGGAAGGCACACAAAGACAGCTCAGAGTATCTAATGAAAATCCTCAAAAAATAAATAAAATTTTCATTTCTCACTGGCACGGAGATCATGTATTGGGACTTCCAGGACTTTTGCAGAGTATGGGGATGAATCGAAGAACAGCTAGACTTGAAATTTATGGTCCAATCGGAACAAAAAATAAATTGGGTGCAATTATGAAAGCATATGAGTCAGATAGGCTGAGCTATAAATTAGATATTAAAGAAATTAATCCAAAAAAAGTAACAACTATCCTTGAAAATGATAAGTATAAAATAAATGCCGTTCTATTAAGTCATCCCATTCCTTGTTTAGGCTATGCTTTTGAAGAAAAAGAAAAGATACGAATTGATACTAACCTTTTGAAAGAGTTAGGAGTAAAAACAAAACATCCATCTCTTAGAGATTTGACTTTGAAAAAGGACGTTACTATTGATGGGAAAAAAATTAGTTGGAAAAAGGTAACATATGTAAAACCTGGTAAAAAATTTGCAGTTACAATTGATACTTCGTATTGCGAACAAATTGTTGATTTGGCAAAAAATGCAGATGTATTTTTATGTGAAGCAACTTTTTCAAATAAAATAAAGGATTCTGCAGAAAAGGGCGGTCATATGACTACTAAAGAAGCTGCCAAATTGGGTAAAAAGGCCAAAGTCGATCATCTAGTTTTAACTCACTTTAGTCAAAGATATCGTTCAACAAAAGAATTGGAATCTGAAGCAAAATCTGTATTTAAAGGAAAATTGAGTATGGCTCGAGATTTTATGGAAGTTAAGTTCTGAATTCTTCTGCCATTAACCTATCAATTAAATAATTTTCATATCTTCGCCCGGAAGTTTTGTCCAAGTTATCAATTAAATTTTGTTTCAGTTCATCCTTTGAATCCAGCATATAGAACACTGAAAACCAAGAATATTTATTATCTGGAGAATTCCAATATTTATTAGTAACATCGATTAAGTATTTTGGTTCTTCAAACAAAATATCCTTTGTAATTATGTTTTGTTTTTTTAAATTACATTCTAAAAATTGAGGGTTTGGTTCAGTCGAAGACAATGACTCGAGCAAAGGTAAAAAATTATAATCTGATCTAATATCCATCTCTAGCTCGTACTCGTATTCAAAATTTTTAAAATTAAACATTGCTTTTTCGGGAGGTATACGTTCCTTTTCTACTATTTTATTACCCAATAACATATACTCTGCTTCATTAATTTTTCTCAACCTTTTTCTAATTCCATCATAAGGTCTTTTAATAATTAACCTTCCATCTGAATCTCTTCTAGCACGAGATCGCGTATTATCTAACGTTTTCCAACCTCTTGATTCCTTGGCAAATTCATTAATCGTTTCTTTAGAAATCTGAAAATTAATTGGTGAAAACTCAATATTATTGAAATCTGAATTATTAATATATCCTTGGGCTAATGTATATCTGACTTCCAATAAATCATCTAAGAAACTCATTCCTCGTCTAACCAATCAAGAAATTTTTGCCAAAGAGATTTTTCTTTTTTATTTTTGTTTGTTTTCTTTTTTATTTTCTTTTTTGTTTTCTTTTTTGTTTTCTTTTTGGGTTCTGAATCCAGCCAATCTAAAAAAAATTTCCAAGTTTTGTTTGTTTTCTTTTTTGTTTTCTTTTTTGTTTT
>CAZTOR010000015.1:0-3057 GCA_964615505.1 Candidatus Woesearchaeota archaeon | reverse complement strand
TTTGTTTTCTTTTTTGTTTTCTTTTTTGTTTTTTTAATTTTTGAAGATTTTTTTCTTTTTTCAACAGGAATATCAATTTCTTCATTTAACCACTTATCAAATTTCTTCCAGTAAATCGATAGTTTAGATTCTGATTTTTTTGTTGGTTTTGATATTGTTTTAGTTACAACTTTTCTTTTATTATTTTTTTTCTTGTATTCCTTCAATCGTTCGCTCAAATTATCAATTAGACTTTTCTTCTTTTTTGGTTTAATATCTAATTCTTTTTCTAATAATTCTAAATCTTTCATCCAAGAATCATTATTGAATCTAAACATTGATATAATCATTAATAAGAAAATTATTGGAAAAGCATACCAATACTTAACCAAATAACTGTCTTCAGAAATCATCAAATTTTTAATCCAATTGGATGAATCTCCAATTAAATTGGAAATTGTTGTTGAAAATGAATTAAAATTTTTTGCAAGATTTGCAGTAGTCTTTCCAGTAACTTCATTAATATTAGATAATATCTTGTCAACTCTACCTTGTTTTGCAATTATATTTATTGGAACCTTTAATGTAGATCTTTCAGACTCCACAATTACTTTAAGATCATATAGGCCTAATTCTGCATCTCTTGGTAATGATAAAAATAAATAACTTGTATCTTCTGAATTTCCGGCTATAGAAATTGATCCAGGATTAATTTGTGCATACTGTGTTGCATCTCCAGTAAGCGTTAATTGATACGTGTCTTCTCTTGATCCAGTGTTCTTTAAGGTTATGGGCATTAAAGTTCCAGTGCCGATACCCACTTCAACAGATGAATCAGTATCTGCAGAAACTGAATAACATGAACTCGGATTGTTAACTTTAATTTCTAAATCTGATCTTAACTCTTTTCCATCTATGCTTTGGACATTTGCTATAACTGACGTCTTGTATTTTCCAGGTGTTGTAGAATAATCTGTTGTTAGTTTCAGTTTAACTGTTTCTGAATCTTCGGAATCTAAATTAATTAATGACTTGTCTATGGTTGACCAAGATGATCCAGTTGTACTCATTGCATATGTTTCCTCGAATCTTCCAGAATTTAGCAATAATACGTCAATTAGTTCTGAATCTCCTGGACACAGCTCAATTGAATCTTTTGATAGACTCATAGTTGATTTACGACAACTCAAAACATTAGTTGTTATTTTTGTTGAATCTTTTTTATTGCTATTTATTGATTTAGCAGTTATATCAAATTGATAATTACCTAACTTTCCGGTTTCAGGAGATAGAATTAAATCAAATGTTTTTGAAGATCTAGCCGGAATTGTTAATTGATCTGTATTTAATGAAGACCAGGAATTACCGTCCAGTATCAATTCAAAACTATTTTGTTCAACTCCAAAATTTTCAATATTTAAAGGAATTCTTACTTCCGAGTTGTCACAGAAGGACGCAAAATTTTCAGATGCACTTAAATCAAAATCGTAACAATCTTCTGACATTAAAGTCAGCTTTTTTGATACAACTGAATCAGTTGTCCTAGAGTTGGCCGTTAATGTAACCGAATACTCCCCATATTCGCCATTTTCCGGAGTAATATATACGTTAAATGCTCCACTATCGCCTGAATTTAGCGTCATTGAGGTCTTATCGATTCTACCCCAGTGTGCAGCCGCTCCAGATAGAACAAGATCATATGTTTCAGTCCATCTTCCGTCATTATTCAAAGTTAGCATAAAATCTCCAGTTGTTCCTGAACAAACTGCTCTTTCTTCATTTAATGAAGATAAACTTAAACCGTTACATTCTGGAACTTCGACATTGAAATTTAGGTTTTCAGTTCTCCCTGAGGAAGATGTTGTGAATCTTAAGTTATGGTTTCCAGTTTGGGCATACATTGAAGGAGTAATGTACAAATATACATTTCCTCGTTCATTTGGTGCCAACATAAGTCCAGAAGGTGCCATTGCAGTCCATGAACTCGCCTCTCCTGATAAACCAAAGCTGTATGATTTATAGATGTTGTCATGATTAACTACTTCAACCGTTATTAATTCAGTAGTAGTAGGACATATAGAAGGATTAATTGAATCTGCACTAATTGTGAATCCTGCATAAACTGGGCTAATTAATGTTAGTAATGTAATTAAGATTATAGTTCGCTTCATTTCAATTGAGCTTTCATGAAATCGATATATAAATATTTATGCTATAAACCGGTTATAAAAAATAAAAAGAGAGGGATAATTCCCTCACTTAATAGTAAACTTTCTTAGACTTTCGTCGTCCTCGTGCTGCCGGTTTTTTCCCGCTGTTTTGATGTAACATCCAAACAACTAATAGACCTGCAATAATCCAAGCTACTGAAATTCCAGAATCATCATCACCGCCAGACAATCGTGCGTCTAGTAATGCGTTGATTTGTTCTTCAGTTAAACTATCTGAATCACTTGCTGCTGCACCTACGCTAATGCTTCCTGAATAGGAATCAGATGCGTCTGCGTTAGCTGCTCTAACTACCAACAATTCTTCACCGCTTGCTCCAGTTGGAACAGTTAAAGTGAAGTATCGGACTACTTCTTCGTCTTCTTCAATAGTGAAGTAACTTGAAGTTTGTGCTGCTCCAGCTACAGAAAGACTTACTTGAACATTTTCTTCATCACCTTCTCCGTTGTTCAACATTGTTACAGCTACATCAACAGTTTCACCTGCTTGTGCACTTGCATCATATTGAACATCTGTGATTAAGATGCTATGTTCTTCTCTTTCAACTTCGAAACTAAATTCATTATTTGCAGACATCCACAAATATTCGTCAGCTTCGTCAGCTGTTGCTCTTACAACTACTTGATAAGATTCTTCAGCATCAGCATCATCTTCTAGATCAAAACTGAATCGAAGTGTATCTTCTTCTTCGTCACCTAGATTGAATTCTGAGGTATCTTCAACACTAGAAACTCTTCCATTGCTGTCTTCTACCCATGCTTCAAAAACTACATCAGTCCAAGTTGAACCACCACATTCTTCGTTCTCTAATTCGAGTTCGATAGTAACAGTGTCTCCTGGGTTGTATTC
>CAZTOR010000014.1:0-9473 GCA_964615505.1 Candidatus Woesearchaeota archaeon | reverse complement strand
GTAATCTTTTATTTTATTAGCACCGAATCCATATATGACTTTATCAGAAGAAGTTCGAATACTTGGAATCGACGATTTTCCACATTCTCGAGTTTCAAAAGGTCCAGTAACGGTTGTTGGTACTATTTTCCGAGGTTCAAAATTAATGGACGGGCTTCTTTCAACAGTAATAAATTATGACGGAATAGACGCAACTCAAAAACTGACGAATTTGGTTAATTCTAGCAAAATAAAATCACAATTACATGCGATTATAACGGACGGAGTTACTTTTGCAGGTTTCAATATTTTAGATATCAAACAATTAAATATTAAAACACGAGTACCTGTAATTGCAGTTGTTCGAAAGAAACCAAATTTTAAAAAAATCAAAAGTGCATTAAAGAATTTGGACGATTCTGAAATGCGTGCAAACATGGTTGACAATGCTGGACAAATTCATGACGTCGAAGTAATGAACCATACTTTATCAAAACCAAAGAAAATTTATTTTCAGTGCTGCGGAATTTCAGTAGAGGACGCTCAAGAATTAATTCGACTCACTGCAATTAACGGAATTGTTCCAGAACCAATTCGAATATCTCACTTAATTGGTTCAGGATTATTTTTTGGAGAGAGTAAAGGCAGAGCATGAAACGAAAATTAAAAAAATTCTGGAATTTTTTATGGTACGATGACAGTCTACTGTCTTTAGCAGTAAGCGCGATATTAATAATTCTTTTCGGAAAATTTATTTTGTATCCGATTTTAGGCATGATTTTCGGAACGTCACTTCCTATTGTTGCAGTAGTAAGCAATTCTATGGAACACAACACGGAATTTGAAAAATGGTGGACAGAAAATTCGGAATATTATGAATCAATTGAAATCAAAAAATCAGAATTTGAAAGTTATGATTTAAAGGACGGTTTTAACAAAGGAGATGCAATTGTTTTGAAAGGTGTTGAATTTGAAGATATACATCGCGGAGACGTAATCGTCTTTCAATCAAGAGGGCGCGAACCCATAATTCATAGAGTAGTTGAATTATCCGGAAATTCGATTGGGACCAAAGGAGATAACAATCCTCGACAGCTAATTTTTGAAGAACATATCTATGAGGACGAAATTATTGGCAAAACAATAGCCAGAGTACCTCTTCTAGGCTGGGTTAAAGTCATATTTATGGAATTTTTAGGTCAAATTTAGAAACATTTATTTACTTGTTCCTTCTTTCTATTTTGATGGTTAGTTCATTATTTAATAAAGACGGTAGCATTAAAATTCCGAAAAAATCTGTTAAACTAAAGGAAAAAACCAAACACGAAGAGCGTGGTAAAGGTGCAAGCACAGAAGAAGAATCAAAACTTGCAACGGTAAATGAAGAATGTCCAAAATGCAGTCACGGTAAAGCATTTTGGTGGGAAGAACAAACTCGAGCATCAGATGAGCCTGAAACTTCTTTCTTCCGATGCGTTTCATGTAAACACACATGGAGAGAATATTCGTAGACTCTTTGCTTTCTAAAATTATTTAAACCAAAGCAGTTCAAATAGCTCATGACCGAAGAAAATAGTTCTGAAGAGAAACCAACGTATGTCCGATATCCTTTCTCAAATCAAAAAATATCAAAACTACAACCAAATACAAGTGTAGCAGTTTCAGGAGTTGTGGTAAGTAAAGACTCTGAAATAATTTCATTTATTATTGAAGATGGCTCGGAAAGAATAAACGTCATTACAAATAATATGAATTCATTTAACAATTTGAAAGAAGGTCAACTTGTTAGAGTTTTAGGAAAGACTTGGGGTGAAGGAAAAGATTTAGAACTAAAATCAGATATAATTCAAGATTTCTCAGGAGTTGATTTTGATCTCTATAAAAAATTAGTTTTATAAATTCCTATAGACATTAAACTTCATGGGAAGATACAGAACCAATTACTTTGCCTTGACTATATTTTCAATAATATTGATTTTTGCAGGCGGAAATATATCTTCAAATTTTTTTTCAATACCTACGTTAGGATATAGTGCACCAATGATAGCAGGAATTTTGACGGCGATTGGTGCAATTATCGGAATATACATAACTTTACGTATTTCCCTATTGCGAATATAAAGTAGCTACTCGTACATATTAAGTTTTATAAAGCACAATAACAGAATAAGTTCATGTTTACGCTTAGAGTTAATGATATCAAAATTTTGAATAACACTATCGGAATAGTATCTGATTTTATTTCTGACGCAACTTTCCATGTGACCAACGAAGGATTAAAGTTAATTGCAATGGATCCTGCAAATATTTCAATGGTAATATTAACAATTCTACCTTCTTCATTCACAGAATATTCAGTAAATGAACCTTCAAAAATTACAATAAATTTGGAAGGGTTGAAGCAAGCACTTAAAAGAGTTCGAACAGGAGAATCTCTAACCCTAACACATTCAAATAATCGTTTGAATGCAACAATTTCGGGAACATCTACTCGTCGTTTTTCTATACCTTTAATTGATGGAGACGAAACTGAAAGAAAAGTTCCAGAATTAACTTTCAATATATCTATTGAAATGGATTCTAGAGAATTCAAGGATTTTATAGAAGATGCATCTATTGTTGGAGACGCAGTTAACATGCGTGCCGCAGAAGGAGTATTTAATTTAACTTCAGGAGATACTGGGAGAAAAGTAGATATCGATTTGAGAGGCGATTCAGAAATTATAAAAGAGTTAAACATTAAAGAATCATCAACCTCAATTTATTCTATTGACTATTTGAAAAAAATGACTAAATCAGCATCTTTCTCTGAAACTGCAAAGCTGGGATTCAGTTCAGATTATCCTTTGAGATTAGATTTCAAAGCATTAAATCAATGTCAACTATCTTTTATTTTGGCACCACGTATTGAAAATAAGTAATTATATTGCAGGTTTTCCAAGATTCAATTTACCATATGAATCATAATCAATTAGTTCTGAATCAGAGTATTCCCAATCCATAATAGAAGTGAATTTATCTGTTTTAATTTCTGGAAGATTAAGTGGCTCCCGATTCAATTGTTTTTCTAATCCAGATACATGATTTTCATAAATATGAACATCTCCTAAAAATCCAATAAGTTTACCTTCTTCATAATTAGTTTCTTTCGCTAATAGATGAAGTAAAAGACCGTAACTTGCTATATTGAAAGGTAATCCTAATCCAACATCAACCGAGCGCTGATTCCAAAGTAAGTCTAATTTATTTTCTGTAACTACCACTTGGAAACCATAATGACAGGGCGGAAGGGCCATTTCTTCCAACTGATCGGGATTCCATGCTGAAACCAACATTCTTCTACTATCAGGGTTATTTTTAATACTACTAATCAACTTTTCAAGTTGGTCAATTCCTTGTCCACTATAATCTGATTCATGACCAGTATAATTCGCATTCCAATTTCGCCATTGAAAACCATATATTGGACCAAGATCTCTTTCTATCAACATCTTATCTTTTGTTTCTTCAGCGTGTCCATACTGGACTTTATTCTGCCAAGCCCATTCATTCCAAATTGAATTACGCCTTTCTTGAAGCCATTTCTTGTCAGTAATCCCTTTGATAAAAAATTCCAATTCTGAAGAAATCATCTTAAATGGCATTTGTTTCGTGGTCAACAACGGAAAGCCTTCAGACATATCATGCTCAAACATTTCACCAGTAATTGAATAAGTCGGCGTCTCAGTACGATTTTCTTTGTATAAACCTTCAGTTAGAACTCTTTGAACAATATCTAGATATGTGTCCATCACTTATATTATGTTTAATAACTTTAAATAATTATAACCAATTAAATGAACAATTCCTTAAATAGAAATTAAGAGGATTAACTCAATGGTGCAAGGCAAATTAATAGTTTTGGACGGAACAGATGGATCCGGAAAAGAGACCCAAACAAAATTACTTGAAGAACGACTAAATTCCGAAGGAATACATGTTATTAAATACGCTTTTCCAAATTATGAAACAATATTTGGTCAGATGATCACCGAATATCTGGAAGGAGAATATGGCCCAACAACTGGATTACACCCCAAAATTGCATCAATCCTTTATGCATTTGACCGATGGAAAGTCTCAGAAGAAATTCGAGGTCATCTTGAACAAGGAAACTACGTTTTGTGTGACCGTTATGTTGAGTCAAACATGGGTTATCAGCAAGCAAAACTTCCTATTGAAGAAAGAGACAATTTTTTTGAATGGCTGAATAGGTTAGAACACAAAGAATTAGAAATCCCTGAATCGGATGTAGTAATTTTCTTAAAAGTTCCACCAGAAATTTCATCGAAAAATATGTTGAATCGAGATAAATTAGATGAACACGAAAAAGATATAGAATATCAACAAAAAGTATTGGAAAGTTATGAATCTTTAGCAAACAAAAATAAGAAATGGTCGATTATCGATTGTACTGAAAAGGGCAAAATGCGATCTAGAAAAGATATACATAGCGAAATTTACAAAGCAATCCAATAATTTTTAATTGTACACTTTTAATTATCAAAATGGTAAATGCAATTATTCGAAAAGTTCATAATGACACTCCCGAAGTTAAAACTTTTATTTTAGAACTCGAAAAAAATATGCCCTTCAAAGCAGGACAGTTCGTAATGTTAAAAATTGACAAAGAACGATTTGACAAATTAATTCCTTCTCGAGCTTATTCAATTGCAAATGCCCCGAATGATAAACACGAACTAAAAGTAATTGTAAAGATAATTCCCAAAGGTGTTTTTAGTCCATTTCTGGACAAACTCTCTGAACACGAAGAAATAGAAGTGTTAGGGCCTTATGGAAGATTCACTTTGAAAGAAGACGAAGCAAAGAGTATAACTTTAATTGGGGCAGGAACAGGTGTTGCTCCGCTAATCGGGATAATGGATTTTGCTCTAGAAAACAACGTCAAGATCGATTTATTTTATTCGGACAAAACTGAAAAAGATCTGATTCATAAACAGGAACTGGAAACTCTTATGGAATCAAAAAAGATTGGTGGCAAATTAATCACTACTCGCGAAACATCAGATTATTCTGGACGAATCGATGCGGAATTCCTAAAGTCAAATGTAAAACCTTCCGACAAATATTTTGTGTGTGGACCGCCGCAATTTGTAAACGAAGTCGTCCAAAACTTAGAATCGCAAGGTGTTCCTGAAAATGACATCAAAACTGAAAGATATGGCTGATTCCAAGAAGATACTCCGAACTCTGGAAAAAGAATATGCTGGCGGACCGTTTCTAAATGCTAGGAATCCATTTGAAGTTTTAGTTTCAACAATTTTATCTGCCCAATGCACGGATGCCCGAGTGAACAAAGTTACTAAAGTCCTTTTCAAAAAGTATAATACTCCAGAAGATTTTGCAAATATATCTCAAAACGAACTTGAAAAATATATTTACTCAACTGGGTTTTATCGGAGTAAAGCAAAATCAATAATTTCTTCTGCAAAAAAAATTTTGGATGAATATGATGGCAAGGTTCCAAACAGTATGGAAGAACTTCTAAAATTGCGAGGTGTTGCTCGAAAAACCGCAAATATTGTTTTGAGTTCAGGATTTAATAAACACGAAGGAATTGCAGTAGATACTCACGTCAAACGAGTTTCTCACCGATTGGGTTTGACCGAACATAAAAATCCGGTAAAGATTGAAAAGGATTTAATGGAAATTTATCCGAAATCAAAATGGCAAGAAGTTTCTTGGCTATTAATCGAACACGGAAGAGCTTCATGTAAAGCGCCAACTCCTGTTTGTTCAAGTTGTTTCTTCGAAGACACTTGCCCAAAAAAAGGAGTAGTTAAATTCAAGTAATTAACCGTAATATTTGTCTTTATAGAATTCAATTAATTCTTTTGCTCGAGGAATGCATGTCTTATCTTGAACACCGATTTTAGTTTTCTTTTGAACTGCTTCGAAATCGTGTGCACCTTCCAGAACTGCTTCTTCGATATCTTTATCAGTTATTTTCAAAATCTTGTCAACAATTTCTGCACCTCTTTCGACAATAATTCTATCTTTTTGCCCAGATTTGAAAAAATAATTATTAATCGCCGCTCGCAATGCTTTGTCTCCAAGAACAGAACAGTGGAATTTTCTTGCAGGCAATCCGTGTAATCTTGCAGTAATATCGTGAGGTTTCATTTGTAATGCTTCTGCAATAGTCATACCTCCGTTTTCAGTAACCATTACTGACATCATAGATGTACTTGCAATTGCGCTGGCACAACCAAAAGTTTGCCATTTACAATCAGTTAATTTATCTGTTTTAGCGTCAACTTTAATCCAGATTTTCATCATGTCTCCACAAGCTGGACTTCCGACTTCACCGACACCGTGAGCCTCACCTTCAAAAGATGTTGCTTCTGCTTCAGTTTTCAAAATATTCTTCGGCTTGAAGAAGTGATCTCTAACTTGTTCAGTGTAGAACCATTTTCTACTATCTACTTTCGCCTTTACATCAGGATGTACAGATGCTTTAACTTCTATCATTTTTTAACCTCGCTCGCTTTAAGATGAACAGGTGAAATTCCTCTCAATTTTTCAATAATTTCCGGAAGAACTTCCATCAATTCGTCAATATCTTTCTTTGTATTGACTTTTCCTAAAGTGAATCTAATACTTCCATGAGCTGCTTCGTAAGGCATTCCCATGGAGACAATTACATGAGACGGATCTAATGTTTTAGAAGTACATGCAGATCCGCTTGAAACATAAATTTTGTATTCATTCAAAAGCAAAATAATTGCTTCACCTTCAATATTCAAGAAAGTGATGTTTGCGTTGTTCGGCAACCGTTTAGTCGGATGTCCGTTTAACCAACATTCAGGAATCTCCTCAGTAACTCGCTTAATTAAATAATCTCTTAATTCAATCAATCGCTTACTTTCTTCTTCCTTTTCAGATTGAGCCAATTCAAGCGCTGTTGCAAATCCCATAATTCCTGGAACGTTTTCAGTACCGCTTCTTAAATTTCTCTCTTGTCCACCACCGTGGATCAGCGGAACAATTCGTACACCTTTTCGTAGATACAATATTCCAACTCCCTTCGGACCGTAAATTTTGCTTCCATTAAGAGTCAACATATCAACACCTAGGTTTTGAACATTAATATCTAAAGAACCGCTCGCTTGACACGCATCAGTGTGCATAACAACACCGGCTTCCTTAGCAATCTTAGCAATTTCTTTAATTGGTTGGATTGTACCAATTTCATTGTTTGCATACATAATTGAAATTAAAATCGTGTCTGGTCGAATCGCTTTTTGAATTTCTTCAGGATCAATGATTCCATCTTTATTTACGTCAACATAAGTAACTTCATAATCTTCATGTCGTTCTAAGTAATCGCAACTATCCATAATTGCGTGGTGCTCGATTGTCGAAGTTATGATGTGCTTCCCTTTTCGCTTCAAAGACTTTGCAATACCTTTAACTGCCATATTACAGCTTTCAGTACCGCTCCCAGTAAAAATAATTTCATCAGGTTTTGCTCCAAGAACTTCAGCAACTCTCTCACGAGCAGAGTTTAGCGCTTCATTTGCTTCTAAACCTTTATAGTGAAAGCTTCCGGGATTACCGTAGTTTTCAGAGTAGTATTTTTGCATAGATTCAACTACTTCTGGTCTTACGTAAGTTGTTGCCGAGTGGTCAAAATATTTTTCTCTCATTTTTGATGTAATATACACTCCTTACAGTCAGACTCAACATTATCATCTAGAATTTTGTGAATGTCACAAATTGTAGAAGTGTCTCTAATATAATTCAGCACGTTTTGAGTTTCTCTAAAAACAGTTGAAGTTTCATTGGCAATCTTAGCTGCCGATTTTTTTATTTCAGAAATAACTCCTTCAGGAAGATTAACATGCTGACCTCGCTTATCTTTTTTGTATTGAGAAACTGCCGCTTCAGTTATATCTAGACTTTTAGCAATCTCTTTTTGCGTAAAATTGTGATTATCTAATAAAACTTTACACAATTCCTTTCGAATTGCAGGCATAATATACCAAACTTCAATTTCTTGAGGATGTCTCATATGCGAATTAACTATAGTTAATTTATAAATATTTTGATACGACACACCTGACAAATTTATTTAAACGCTAACTTTAACTTTTTTAGATGGAAGTAAAAATCAAAAGAATTGACAAATCTTTCCCATTGCCTGAATATGAAACCAAAGGATCTGTCGGTTTTGATTTAATCTGTAGAACCGAAATAGTTGTTGAACCCAAATCAATTTCGCTACTTCCAACAAATATTATTGTAAAAATTCCGAAAGGATATATGTTGATGCTTGCTCCTAGAAGTAGCACCTTTCAGAAAAAAGGATTAATAATGCCAAATTCGATTGGAGTAATAGATCAAGATTATTGTGGAGACGATGATGAAATACTACTTCAAGTTTACAATATCAAATCAGAATCAGTAAATATCAGAAAAGGTGAAAAATTAGGGCAAGGTATTTTTGTTAGAATAAATAAATTAAATTGGAACGAAGTTGATGAAATGAAGGAGGAGAGTAGAGGTGGATTCGGAAGCACAGATTCCAATTGAGATACATATTTCCCGATTTTTACAAGGATTCGAGGAAAGAAAAGATAAAATAAACTCCAGATTGGAAGATTTTTCAAATATTGATAAATCTGATAAAAATCAGATTTTTGAAGAGCTAGCATTTTGTTTATTGACTCCGCAATCTAAGGCAAAGGCTGCAGATGCTTCAATTCGGAATCTGAAGGAGAAGAATCTACTTTTTTCAGGAAATGTAGAAGAAATTCAACAAAATTTGATCGGAATAAGATTCCATATAACTAAATCTGGAAGAATAGTTGAAGCCAGAGATAAATTTCCTCGTTTCAAATTTGACTATTCCAATATTTTCAAGCTACGTTCTGAGATAGTTAAAGAATTCAAAGGAATTGGCTACAAAGAAGCATCACATTTTTTGAGAAATATAGGATTCGGAGAAGATATTGCAATTCTCGATAGACATATATTGAAAAATCTAGTCAAAGTTGGAGTAATTGACGAAATTCCTAAGAGTATAACTCCAAAAAAATACTTGGAAATTGAAGAAAAAATGCGTATTTTTTCCAAAAAGATTGGAATAAATATGGCTCAAATAGATCTACTTTTTTGGTCAGAAGAAACCGGAGAAATTATAAAATAAATAAAAAACGCTTATCGAAGCCCTTATATATTATAATTAGTCAGTAAAATCATGGCAAGAGCAAGATCTGGTGGCATGAGATACTTCGTGCTACAAGAAAATGAAAGAGATACAGCACATGTCTTTACAGGACGGCAACCCAGACAAGCTGCATTAAAAGCTGCGACAAGAGGCTTTGCTACAATTGTTTTGCGAGAAAGAGGTACAAGAAAATTACATCTTTACTCCGGACAAAGAGTAAAAGTTTCAGCTCCGGCAAATGCACCGGATTGGATGCCATCAC
>CAZTOR010000013.1:0-10482 GCA_964615505.1 Candidatus Woesearchaeota archaeon | reverse complement strand
TTAGTATGAAGGATAATATTCTGAATCTTTTTAATTTAGTTCAAAAAAAGTCGATACAGTTACATAAAACTGGGAAAGTTGATGGTAAGATTTTTTGGAGGTCAATAAAAGACACACTGAGACAATATGATTCACAAAAAACAAATTGGTCGGATAAAATTCTAAAAATAAAGTCTAAAGAAAAAACGTTTCACAAAAAAGTTTTGAATCTTGATGAAAATATTGAACACAATCATTTTCTAATTCAACATTTGAGGATACCTGAAAAAAATGAAGCAACTCCGAGGAAAATTTTGCAAATAGCTTTGAATAGCGGACAGTTGAAAAAATATCTAAACACGGATAATTTTGATCTAGATTTAATTCAGACTTATAAAAAATTGAAATTAGATAAAATTGAGAATTATATAAATTTGAACAACACTAACTTTAATTTTGAAAAGGGATTATATAATGAAATCAATAAACAACTTTCTAAATTTTTGTGATAGATTTAGCGAATTTATTCAGGGCTTTTACTCTCATAGAAATTTTATTCTTTTCTTGAATGGGTATTTCAGAATATGTTTTTTTGCTTCCTTTGGGAATAAAAATGAAATCAAAACCAAATCCTGATCCGCCTCTTGGAATTTTCGATATTTCTCCATTTATCTTTCCTTCGAAGAATTTCTTTGTTTTTCCATCAAAATATCCTATATGAGTTACTGCTTGAGCACTACGATCTTTTCCCAAAGCAGTTACTAGCTTACATATTCCATCTAAACCTGCAGCTTTATCTAAAAATTTATATAGTGCACCGGGAAATCCATTCATTGCATCAATATGTAGTGCAGAGTCATCAACAAAAACTGGACGTTTTAATTTTGAATATGCTTCTTCCAATTTATGTTCAATTACTTCTCTTCCTTTAATTGATTGTATTTCGTCTAAATCAATATCTTCATTATCAAACTCAAAAGGTAGAATTTCTCTTGCTTCTGCAAGTTTATTTTTGTTTCCAGTTAGAAAAAGTGGTTTTTTCATTAAGTTCTCTTCATTCTACGTAGTCTCTTCTTCTTCTTTAACTTCTTCCGATACCATTTCCATCTACCACGATATCCGGATTTGTTCTTCTTTTTCCACTTACGAGACGAACGCTTCATTCTGCTTTTAGATTAAGTATTAGTTTTATAAGTATTTCTAAAACTACATTTCGTTGACAGGTTCTATGCCCATCAATCTTAAAGAATTGGCTAACACTTGTTGTATTGCTAATGAAATCGAGATACGGTGTGCTGTAATTTTTTTGTCCTTTGATATAATTCTGTTTTGAGAATAAAATGAGTTGTATAATTTTGCTAACTCCATTGAATAATTTGCAATTATACTTGGTTTTCTTTGTTCAAATGCCTTGTTCACATTTGAAGAGAATTTGTTTAATTTTTTGATTAATTCTACTTCGGCTTCATTTAGAAACTCTGAGTTTAACTTTGGCCGAGTTTTACTTATCTTTAGAAGAGAATTTATCCTTGCATGAGTATATTGAAGATATGGTCCGGTATCGCCCTCGAATCTAACTGCTTTATCCATATCAAATATAACATTTTTCTCAGGAGAAACTCTTAAGAAAGAGTAAATTACTGCAGAATTTCCTATTAAGGGTGCATTCTTCAATTTACCTCTCTTTCTTCGTTTAATTTCTGATTTAGTCTTTTCATAAACTTCATTGATGAAATCGTTAAGCAAAATTACATCACCCTTTCGTGTAGACATTTTTCCAGATTTAGACAACACAAAAGAATAATGTACTACTTCAGGTGCAGTTTTGTTTAATATATTCATTGCAGAACAAATCTGTTGGTGATATAACTTCTGATCTTCTCCTAGAACAATTAAATTAGATTTTGATTTGTTAACCTTATCAAGAGTATATGCAATATCTCTTAATCCGTAAAGTGAAGTTCCATCTCCTCGAGTTAAAACAAAGACTGGGTTCTTCATCGGTAAATTGTATCCTTCTAAGTTCAAAACGGTTCTAGAATCTTCATCAACAAAAACTTTTTTTGATTTGTTCAAAAGTCTTAGTGCTGAATCAGTTTTTTTATTGAATAGATATTCGCTTTCATAATCAAAGACATCATATTTTATTCCAAGTCTACCAATAATATCAGTTTGCCCTTTTACACTAGTTTTTACAATTTTTGAGAATCTTTTTCGGATTTTTGTATCGCCTTTTTCTAATTTAAACAGCAAATCAAAAATTTCTTTTTCTAGTTTTGGATTATTTTTAACTTTCTTGTTGATTTTAACATATAACGACAATAGTTCATTGAATTTAGGACTTCTATTTCCTGCTGCCATTACCAACATGGCTATTTGTTTTCCAACGTCATTAACAAAATAGTGTACCTTTGGCCTAAAACCTTGAAACTTGTATAGATTAACTAAGGCATTTCCAATAATTGCATTTCTGGATCTACCCACGTGAGGCGATGCATTTGGATTTATGCTAGTATGTTCAATCAAAATCTTTGAACCTTTGCCTATATTTGTCGAACCGTATTTATTTTTTTGTTTAGATATTTCTTTAATTACTGTTTCAGAAAGAGAGTGCTCATTTAGAAAGAAATTAAGATAAGGCCCCATTACTTCGACTTTCTTGAAAGCCTTTGGAACTGAAAGCTTTTTTCGAATATTAAGAGCAACATTTCCGGGACTTTGTTTTTTTGCAACTGAGAAACAGGGGAAAGAAAAATCGCCCAGTTTTGAATTTGGAGGTATTTCTATAATTTTTTTAACCTCGGAAATATTCAATCCAGATGCTTTTACAATTGATTTTGCTGCCAAATCAAGAAATTTATTCATGAATCTATTTCATAACCAAGATATAAAATATTATGGGCGAGGCAGGATTTGAACCTGCGACCTCTGGTATACTTAGAAACTTCCTTAATCGAAAGTGGTCTTATAAGACCAGCGCTCTAACCAGACTAAGCTACACGCCCATTAAACTTTTGGTGATTTGATTTAAAAAATTAATCTATTTTGAAATTTAAGAAAGATTTAAAAATAACAATTTAGAGCAAAATTCACGCCCCTATGGTGTAGTTAGGTCAATCATTCCAGGCTTTCAACCTGGCGACCCGGGTTCAAATCCCGGTGGGGGCGTATATATTAAAATGGATATACGAAGCAAGATACAAGAAACAGATAAGACAATATATGAAATAAAGGACAGTATGACTAAAAATGCTTACGAACTTATTGAAAAAGATTTATTGGTAGCACATAACCAAATTCTTTCTTATGTTCAATCAGATCGGCCAAATAATTCTGCAAATCAAATGTCTAGAGAACTTAGATTTATTCGAGTAAATGAATCAATTGAACATTTTTTAGAAAAAATTGAAGGATTTGGACCAAGTTTAGGTGATACATATATTGCTGAAAGCGATTTATATGATGCAGTAACTTCGGAAAAAAAATTATTTGGAAGAGCAATGCATACTTCAAATGATGATTTTAATTTGAAGTTAATTGAGTTAGGTACACGAATGAAATATTTTTCTGAATTTGTCCAAAAAAATAAAGCGTTGAATCTAGATCTTTAATATAATAATCGTTAGACGGAACAATTGTTTTAAATGAGTAATGCATTCATTTAAACGCTCATGTCTGAAACTTATGATTGGAAAGCTCAAATTGAACAACGCATAAGATCTAGAAAATCCATAGATGATATAATTTTTGCACAATTATCTTCTTCTCCCAAGACAATTGGTCAAATACAAAATGCAATTGGAGTTCATAGAACAAAGGTTCCTAATCGAACTTCCATGAAAAGAAAATTGAATAGAATGGATGGTGTTCAAAAATTTAGAACTCTTTATCCGGTTGAAGAAATTTCAAGAAATTTGGGAACTTCTAATCGAATCATGTACGGTTTTACAGATTTAATTGAGGCTGATCTAAATTGTGACAGTCCCGAAGAAATTTCGTATATCAGTCGAGTCGATTATTTTCATATTATAAAAGATAGATAATTAGTATTGGTTTTTTATTTTTATCTGATCTATACGCCAACGGCAGGATTCGAACCTGCAATTCCGATGGAACTCGCTTTCGAGGCGAGCGCAATACCAGATTATGCGACGTTGGCACAGTTTTTTCATAAATAATTGATTAATAAATCTTTCTCGACGAGGAATTTGAAGTAATGTCTGTTCAGACGACAAAGACTTAAAATATAAATTAGTCTGAAAAATCCATGATAAAAATTCCATTAGAAGAAGTTATTAAGAAAATTGTTGCCCAAAGCGGAATGAGTGAAGCGGAAGTTAATGCAAAAATCGATGATAAGATGAAGGCATTTGATGAAATTGTTTCTCGAGAAGGTGCAGCATTTATGGTTGCTTCTGAAAAAGGAATTAAAGTATTTGAAGACCCTGCAACAAAAATATTAGAAATTAAAGATTTGCATCCGGGTATGAGTGGTGTTGAATTAATTGCTAAAGTTTCACGTATTTTTGACGCTCGGAGTTTTTCAAGAGACGGTCGAGATGTTCCTTTTATCCCTATCATGCTACAAGATTTGACGGGAAGTATTAGAACAACACTTTGGGACAAAAGAACTGAGTTAATAACTGAAAAACGATTGGAAGTTGGATCAGTTGTTAGGATAAAAAATTGCTCAATCAGAGAAAATAGTTATACGGGTAAAGATTTGCAATTGAATAGTCGAAGTCAAATTATTATTAATCAAGACGAATTAGCTGTAGATGTTAATGCTCCTATTGAATCCGTAGAGACAGATTTATCGAATCCTACTCTGGGTGCACCTGTAACTGTCTTTGGTACTATTGTTGCAGTTAGTGAACCTCGTTTCTATAACGCCTGTGGTGAATGTAGACGTAAGGTTTCAGAAACAAATGAGTGCCAAACTCACGGAAAAGTTGAATCGCCGAAAACAACTATGATTCTTAACTTTGTATTAGACGATGGTAAAGGAAATGTTCGTGCAACTTGTTTTGGTGAGTTGGGAGAAAAGCTACTTGGGGAAAATGCAGATACAATTCAAGATTTGATTGCTGCACAAGGAAGCGATAATATTGGAACGGAAATTTTGGGGAAAATGGTAGAAGCTTCAGGAATGATCAAAGAAAATAAAAATTACGATAGAGTTGAAATGAATATTAATTCTATTAAACTTAAAGATGCTAACGAAATGATTGCGAGGTTAAATAATGGCTAAAAATAAAGAAGAAGAAATTGTTGAGACTGAGGACGAAACGGTTGATATTGAAGATTTGCCCGGTGTTGGGCCTATGACTGCAGATAAATTACGAGATGCAGGATATGATACAGTCATGTCTATAGCTGTCGCTCCAACTTCAGAGCTTTCTGAGGCGAGCGGAATGAGTGCTGCATCTGCCACTAAAGCTCAAATTGCTGCACGAAACGCAATGGATATGGGATTCATAACTGGTGCAGAATTAGTTGAAAAGAGGAAAAATATTGAAAGAATTACTACTGGATCAGAGTCGTTTAATGAATTACTCGGAGGCGGCGTAGAAACTCAGAGTATTACTGAGGCCTTTGGAGAATTTGGTTCCGGAAAAAGTCAACTTGCTATGATGTTAGCAATTACTTGTCAGCTCCCTAAGAAAGAAGGTGGTCTAAACAAGGATGTTCTATTCATTGATACTGAAAACACATTTAGACCTGAAAGAATTACTCAAATGTGTGAATCACGAGGGATAGATCCTAAAAAGGTTTTATCAAGAATTATGGTAGCAAGAGCTTATACTTCCGACCATCAAATGTTATTAGTTGATAAGATCGATGAAGTAATTAACAAACACGGTAAAAAAATTGGTTTAGTTATTGTAGATTCCTTGATGAGTTTATTTAGATCTGAATATGCAGGTCGAGGTACTTTGGCCACTCGACAACAGAAACTAAATAGACACCTACACTCTCTTCAACGAGTTGCCGATAAGTACAATTTGGCAATTTACTTAACGAATCAAGTCCAATCAAATCCAGCCGTGTTCTTTGGTAATCCGACAAAAGCAATAGGTGGGCATATTCTCGGACATGCATCGCAGTTTAGAGTTTACTTAAGAAAAGGTAAAGCAGGGAAGAGAGTTGCTAGATTGGTTGACTCACCTTATTTGCCTGAAGGTGAAATAATATTTAATATTACTGAAAAAGGAATTGAAGAAGCTTAAAAACTTCTTCAGCTTAGTTTATTATGCTTGAATTATTTATTGGGATTGTTTTAGTTGCATTAATCATTTCAACAATTATTGATTTGAAAACTTTTGAAATACCGGATGCAATAACTCATTTCTTGATATTTTTTGGGATTGGTGCTCATGTTTTACTTAGTATAAATGGAGGCTTCTTAATATCAAAATTATTTATTTCATTAGCAATTGCAACGGCTTTTGGTATTATAATGTATTATAGTGGCCAATGGGGCGGCGGAGATTCAAAATTATTGATGGGTATGAGCGCCATGTTGCCTCTGTACACTTTAAATGCCCCTTATCCGTTTATAGTAAGTTTCATTGTAAACTTAATGATTGCCGGAGGAATTTATAGCACACTCTTCTTAATTAAAGAGAGTATTGTACACTTCAATAAGATTGATTCAGACCTACCTATACTGAAATATCTAATGCTTTTTTCTGTAACATTAATCTTTGGTAAACTGTATATATTGGGTGCAGCATTAGGAGTTTTGATAATATTGATTTTAGCAATGCATGTTCAGAATAACTTCTTTGTTAAAAAGATTCGACCAAACGATTTAGTTGAAGGTGATTGGGTTATGGATAATTTAAAATATAGAGGTAAAGTTATATTCAAACCAAAAACAACAGGAGTTTCTAAGAAAGATATTCTGTTGATCAGAAAATATTTTAGAAAAACAATAAATGTTAAATCCGGTGTCGCATTCGGACCGGCATTTCTAATTGCATTTTTACTGACAATGAAATTTGGTGATTTGATTTTTACCATATTATCTGAATATCTAAGTAAAATATAAAAAGGAGCGAAGCATAATTATGTTAATGGTAGTTCTTGAAGCACCGCATTATGTTCTTATGGGATTAGTTGGATTTTTTGCAATAATTTGGTCACTTATGAGTATGGGTGTTGTTAGAACACGAGATCACAGTCTTCATGCTGAAAAAAATGCTTTTACTGAGAACGCAGTTAAGACAATTGAATCAACTTACGCTTACTTAGAACAAGTTCCCACAGAAAATAGAGAACAGGCAAGAGCTCATTTACATAAAGGCGAATTACATGCAGCATTAGAGTCTGCAAAGCTAAACCACGACGTATATCACTTCTTTAGAAATCATTAATTTTTGAACTTTTTAATTACATTAACTTTGGATATTTTCTTATTTCCGGCCTTTCTTGACTTCTTTTTTGGTTTGATTGATTTTGTTAATAAATCTGCTAGTTCTTTCAAATCTTCGGGATTTGTTTGGTTCCGTTTCCAATCAGGTACTGCGTTGTCGCCATCAAAACGAGGAATTATATGAAAATGAACGTGAGGGACTTCTTGTCCTGCTGCCGGACCATTATTTACAAATACATTTATTCCCGGTGCACCTGTAATTCGTTGCAGTTCAGAAGAAAGGTACTTGACCACATTGATTGTATGCTCTGCTAATTTGTCAGGCATATCCATTAAAGTTACGTATTCTTCTCGAGGAATTACTAAAACATGCCCCGCATTGACCGGATTTATATCTAAAATTGCTACCACTTTCTTATCTTCGTAAATTTTAAAGCCAGGAATTTCGCCTGCAATGATTTTTGAAAAGATTGATGCCATATTTATGCTATATGTAAAAATTTATAATAGTTTCATAGTTTTTATAATCTTGAATGATATCTAATAGCATGGGTCTGCAAGTGTTTAATTCTCTTTCAAAAAAGAAAGAAAAATTTGTACCGATTGATAAAAATGTTGTAAAAATTTATACTTGTGGTCCAACAGTTTATGATTATGTTCATATTGGAAACTTGAGAACTTTCATTGTCGGAGATATTGTGAAACGGACGCTGAAATTTAAAGGGTATAAAGTTAATCACATTATGAACATTACGGATGTAGGTCATCTGACTTCTGACGCTGATGAAGGAGATGATAAATTGGTTTTGGCAGCTAAGAAAGCTAAAAAGAATGTTTGGGAAATTGCGCAATTTTATACTAATGCATTTATTAAAAATTTAGATTCATTAAATATTCAACCTTCGGACAAATTACCAAAAGCAACAGCTCATATCAAAGAACAAATTTCAATGATTAGGAAACTGGAATCTAATGGCTTTGCTTATGTTTCGGGAGGAAATGTATATTTCGATACATCGCAATTAAAAAAATATGGTAAATTAGGCGGAATTGTAAACCTAGGTGAATCAAGAGTTGATGAAGACAGAAATAAACGTAATGCTCATGATTTTGTATTGTGGTTTACAAAATCTAAATTTCAAGATCAGGATATGAAATGGGATTCTCCGTGGGGCAAAGGATATCCTGGATGGCATATCGAATGTTCTGCGATGGCTTCAAAATATCTGGGAAATCATTTTGATATTCATATGGGTGGGGAAGACTTAGCACATATACATCACAATAATGAAATTGCGCAATCTGAATCTGCATTTGGTCAAACTCCTTGGGTAAATTATTGGATTCATTCAGCATTCTTAGTAAACAAAGATAAATCTAAAATGTCTAAATCGAAAGGTAACATTTTAACTTTGGATTCAATCGAAAAAAATGGATTTCATCCATTAGATTACAGATATTTAACTCTTGGAACACATTATCGAAAGCAAGTATTATTTAGTAAAGAAGGATTAGAAAATGCTAAACATGCACGTAATAAATTGAATCAATTTATTGCAAAGATTAAAGCTAAACCTTCAAAAATATCTGAAGGTAATGATTACTTGACTCATTTTGATGAAGCATTAGCGGATGATTTCAATACTCCTAAAGCATTATCCATTCTCGCTAGATTAGTTAAAGATAATATATTATCTGACTCAGAAAAATACGCATTAATTCTAAAATTTGATGAAGTATTAGGTCTTGATTTTTCAAAAATCGGAGAAGAAATTCCAAAACCAGTAATTGATCTTGCTGAAAGGCGGGAAAAACTTCGTTCAGAAAAAAGATATGATGAATCCGATAAAGTACGGGTAAAAATTGAGAAATTGGGCTATATAATTCTTGATGAAATTGACGGTTATCAAATAATTAAGCGTTCTAACAACAATTAGAACCCATCAGTACTTTCTTTAAACCCATTAGAACAAACCATGCACCAACTCCTTGTTCTAAAGTAAAGCTGCCGGACCATAACATCCAACCAATTAGAAGAAGAGCAAGTCCATAGATTGCATAAGTGTAGTTCATTGATGCAGCCTTAGACATTTTTGCCATATTAACTTATGTTTGAAAACTATATAATCTTTACTTGACCAAACGATCAAGAATATATAACTTCGATTTTATTTTGTTTTCTGTTAGAACTTGATTTTCTAATTTTTTAGGTAAGTCGGTACTCTGAATTTTTGGCATAAAATTTTCGTCATGTAAAATAAGTTTTATTTTCATATTATTATCTGGTTCCATTATTTTTTAAAGTTAAGGGCGGGGAGGGATTTGAACCCCCGAATGACGGGACTGCAACCCGTTGCCTTACCGGACTTGGCGACCCGCCCATGACCTTTTCAGTGAAAGTCCCTTTAAAATGATTTTGATATAGTTTTTTATACAAGAAATGTGTCTTTCAAAGCAGATGGCAATGTATAATTCTCTGAGTGCACGTTTAATTAAAATAAAAAATAGAATGAGGAGTCAGAGACGGCGGAGGAAACGTGCCAAAAGATTGCGTGAACAGAAGAAAAGTATACGTAGAATTTTTCTAGGATTTGTAGGTATAACTGGAATTGTTTTAATTTGGAGCGGAATTTCAAGATTTGCAACAAATAATCTTGAACTCAGCGAATCAATTGCAATAGGAATTGGTTTACTTTTTGTGAGCGGATTACTTACTAAACGATTCGTGAGAACATTTGCATAGTACGAAAATATTTATATTTGAACTGATGCATTTATTAAAATGGCGTTAATTTTTCCCCATGAATTTATTGCTAAAACTGCAATTCATTCTATTAAGGCTGCAGTAGCCAAAGAACTTGTAAATCGAGGTATGACACAAAGAGAAATTGCGGACTTAATGGACTCTCAAACTTCAACAGTTTCCCAATATATTGGTGGTCAACGTGGTTCCAGTTATGTGCTTTCTGATGAATCAATAGAGTTAGTTGATATGGTTGCAGAATCGGTTTATGAGGATCCGACTGCTGAACTTCTTCAATTTGGCGTAGCTCAGGTATGTAATCACGTTATTGAAGAGGAATATGGGTATAAATTTGAAGAAAACGAAGCATAAGAAGCCTAAA
>CAZTOR010000012.1:0-11520 GCA_964615505.1 Candidatus Woesearchaeota archaeon | reverse complement strand
CTTTACAGTTCGTTTTGGTGCAACTCTTTTCTTTACAGTTCGTTTTGGTGCAACTTTCTTTTTTAACTCATTCGCTGGTTTTACAAATTTTCCTAAATCATGTAAATCATGAATTAGTTCTCTGGCCAAAACTTTTGCTAAGTTATACAACTCCTGCTTTTGACCAAGCAATGAATTAAATTGAGCACTGGTATCTGAAGCATCCTTAGCAATAGAATTTATTCGCCCCATCGCTTCAAAAATTGAATTTTCGTCATCAATCTGTACATATTCATTTTTAGGCATGTAATTATGAACATTCATACGAATATAAATGTTCTCCTAAAAATAGCAAGTAATAAAAATAAGAGCCGTCTTTTTGAAGTACAATGGGATTATTCTCTAAAAAGAAGCCAACTGAGCCAGTTCCTCGTCCAAATCCACCATTTATGCCAAGTCAACCTTCGGGAGATATGCCGCTCAAAGATAGATTAAATCTAAATAAAAGCATGGCATCATCAGATTTACCTCCATTACCTGCTGATTTAGGTTCTGAAAATAAACCAATACAGGAAAATTTGGATACTGTTTCAGATAAAATGGAAAATATCGACAATCGTCTATCTCAGATGGAATCCCCTCTACCTTCTCCACAACCTATGGCTTCTCCACAACCTATGGCTTCTCCACAACCTATGGCTTCTCCAAAACCGGGCGCTAAAGTATTTATTAGGCTAGATAAATATACTGAAATTATCAATACAATTAACAATATGGAGTCCAAAATTAACGAATTGAAGAATGCAATAAATAAAATCAATGATTTGAGAAACGCAGAACAACAATTAGTGGATTCATGGAATAAATTAGTCGACGAAGCACAAGCAAAAGTAAATGATGTAAGTTCTAAGCTTCCTCCTGCAAACAGATAATTCGAAACGTTTTTAATTGAATTTTATAACCCAACTTTACCGGTCCGATGGTCTAGTTCGGTTATGACGTCCCGTTTACACCGGGAAGATCCCAGGTTCGAATCCTGGTCGGACCATTCTTAACTTTACCTAAAGTAGAGTAAATAGTCATCTTTAAAAAAGACAGTCAAAGAGTAATTTTATGAAAAATTCAGATATAAAAAAGTATGTAGAAGATGGATGGATTCAAGTACTTTTTACTACACAAGTACAAGGTAACAATGACAAAGAAGTAGATAAAGTTCTTAGAAATCAAATTGATGAAATTTTCAAATTAGGTAAAGAAATTGAAGCAAGAATTTCTAAACCGGAATTAATTGAAGAGTCAAAAAACTGGTATTCTCAATATGCAGAAATAGAGATCTTATTGAAAGATCCAGACACAATTTTTGATATTTTACTAGATTACATGATTTCATCTATTGAAATTATCAAGCCAAAAGAATTAGTTCTTAAGTCTAAAACTCATCAAGATCGATTAAACGATTTAGCTTTAAAATTCCGAGAAACTGAAAAAGCGGTGCTATTCTTGAGCGCGAAAACTAAGATTCTAGAAAGAGAGTTAGAGTCCGTAAAAAAGAATAAATAAATCTAATTTACGAACAATACTTTGAACTTTCTTTTAGCGGGTGTTGAAAACAACTCACACATTTCGTCTGCAGTGAAGTCACTAACTTCTGAACAGACAATTGAATTCGTATCACCTTGCTTGACATAACAATAACTTGGAACATCAAGATTTTCTAACGCTCGGTTTTCTCCAATTTCTTTACCAATACTTGTTCCAAATAACATAGTTACGAATAAACTCACTGCAAATACAACGAGCAATTTGTACATAGTTATTTCGAACTGTCTTTCTTTTTTTCTTGCCATTTGATTACAACCTTTGATTGTAGGAATTTGACTATATTAAATTCATTAAGTTCGTACCGAACTTCTTTACCATCACCTTCTCTTCTAACCAAGCCTTGTTCTTCCAACTCTTTCACTTTTTTAGAAGCAAAAGACTTGTCAGTATCCAAAACTTTTGCCAAATCTTTATTCCGATTTTTACCTACGGAAATAGCGGTAATGATCTTCAAATCACGAACAAGCTTCTTAGCTTCTCGCTTGTCATCTTCCATGAATAGTTAACAAAGAACATAGTTTTAAAATATATTATTGTCAGAAACAACAATAAACGTAATACTGAGCGCCGTTTCATATATGGAAAAAGCTTCGTTTACTGTTTTAGACAATAACCTTTTTAAAGCATTAGCCTAAAGACATGTTAATATTCAAAGGTATGAAGAGATATATTTATCTTGGACCTGGAATAGGAAAAAACTAAAATGCAAAAAGATTTTGTAATAAAAGCAAAACACGCTGTAAAGAGAGTTGCTGCCATTAGTGCAGGAGCTACTTTGATGGGAGCTACAATGATGGGCGCAGTTGCGGCTGATTTAGGCGATTATCCAGCACCGTTTGTTTCAGATGGTGAATTAAATGGATTGGTTGTCGTAGGTGCAGGAGCAGACGCTGCAGATATCGTTGGAGCAGTTGACATTGTATCCACATTAACCCAAGCAACAGTTACCGGTTCGTCCGCAACAACTGTTACAGAGGGTGGAGAAGACGCTGAAGTTGTCTTAGACGGTAACTTAAATAGTGGCTTCAGTAGCCTAGATGATAATGACCTACATGGTTTATTTGACGGGACAATAGAATGGAATGATTCTGAAATAGATGTACATGAAGAAGTAGATACTACTACTTCCTTTGTAATTCTATCTTCTGGTGAATCAAGTGGCGAAGATAAAATGGGAGCAACCCCTTATCTTGGTACAACTGGTTCTTCAGCATTTGTTTACAAGTACGTTATTGAAGAAAACATCAACACTGCAAACCAACATTTATTGAATGGTGTAGATTCAGATAATGAATTACATGTCACCCTTCTTGGAAATGCAGTAGAAATTACAGACATGGCAGCAGGAGCCTTTACTTATAAATTAGCCAAAGAATATTCATTATTCGTTGGAGAATCTGTAACTGTTGAAGGTAAAACAGTTAGCCTTGTAAATGTTGCTGAAGGTGCTTCAGCAAATGTTGTTGTAACAGTTGATGGACAACAAGAAACAGTAGGAACTAGTTCTGAAGATGTCAATGGAATTGATATCGAAGTTTCCGAAACTTTCTATTCTGATAACTTAAATGAAAGATTTGCTGTTATTCGAGCAGGATCAGATATTTCCAAAACAGCAACTGACGGAGACGCAGTTGAAATGTTTGGTGGAGATGACACAGATTCAAAGAACGAATGGCAATGGACAATCGATTTAGACGAAACTTCCAATAGTTATATTGGTATTGAATACGACGCAGTAAGTGATGAAATTGATGACACTTGGGCCCCACTGGCACTTGGAGACTCTCTATCATTCCCTAACAATTACGTTACTGTTAAACTAGATAGTTTAACTTCCGCTGAATACACCACAATTGAATTTAACGCAGGTGGAACTGAAAGTATCGAAATTGGTGGAACAGATAGTACACGAGCAGTCGTAGAAATTACGTCTTCTACAGATGATGGATTATATATTAATTCTACAGAAGTAGATACTGTATTTTTGACAATTAACACAACCGCTAATGGAGAATGGGATTACCATTACCAAGATGACGACGGAGATTGGCATGAAATTGATGGATCAAGTGGAGATGAATCTTTGAATATCCAATATGATTCCGGAAATTACGCAGATGTAAACATGACCAACGATTCTGATGGTACTCTTACAGCTACAATTCAGCTACAAGATATCAGTGGATTGAGTGATAATGCAGTAGTTGTCTTCCAAAAAGCTGGAACTGGAAACACAGATAAAATTTCCATTGGAGCAGCAGAAGATGAAGCAGCAGCAGACGTAGCAGTTGGTGGAACAAACTACGGTACAAGAGAATATGATGTTCTCTTTGACGGAGGAACAATTCTTCGAGACCCAGATTCTAATTTACAAGGATGGGGTAGCGTAATTATTGAAGTTCCGAGTGAAGAAATTAAGGCAAATGTTGTTATGACAGGTCCTGATTCTTCAACCACAACTATGGAATACAGTTCTGTTACAGTTAACTCTGTTGCAGGAATGGATGTTGTAAAGTTGGACAGTGAAGTTACTGACGCAGCAGCTAAGAACTTAATCTTGGTTGGTGGTCCGGCAGTAAACAGCTTAACCGCTGAAGCAATGGGACTAAGCTTCCCTACATACGGTGCAGATTCCGGAATTCCGGAAGGAGCAGCTTTACTGAAGAGCATTGATAATGCATTCGGTGGATCTAACTCTGCATTAGTAGTAGCAGGATGGTCTTCAGACGATACAAGAAACGCTGCAAGATACCTACAAGCTTACAACTCAAACAGCTTAAGTGGTGACAGCATGACTGTTACAGGTCCTAGCACAGCTACCTCTGGTGGCGAAGCTACAGCAGAATAAAGTTTGATGGAGGGGTTTTCCCCTCCACCTATTCTTTTTTTTCGATATTTTTTTTAATCAACCCTTCTTGAAAAGAGTATGAAGATAAAAGCAACAGATATAGTTACTTTCATTGTTATTTTTGTATTAGTAAGCGGTCTAACTGGATTAAGCATGTACCGGGAAGACAAAAACACACAATTACCTGAAAATTCTTTTTATTTTACTAGCGATGCAGGTAGAGAATACTTATTTGCTGAGGATGGAGGCACTTTTATTGCATATTTGCCAATGAGCACAGGACAATACTATAGAATGGGATTCAGAGTTGATCCGCGGGAATTAAGAGACACTCCTATAGATTTAGCAACAATGAATGCAACTTATGTTGCAAAATCAATATATGCGACAGTAAACCCCTTTGATTCTCCCGCAAAAGTAGGAGTTGCTAAGTTACAATTAGCACGTTCAATTAGTTTAATGAATCCCGTAAGAATTACTGATGCATATACAAAAGATTCAGACCCTATTAACCCAGATATACCAATTAAGACTTGTAATGATGCTACTGCTGAAACATTGGTTATTGAATTCAAAATCGGAACAAAAAATGAAGTTTATATGGATGGAAACTGTGTAATTGTAGAGGGAAATAACGCAGATTCTTTAATTGAATCATCGGATAGACTGGGTTATGCTTTAGTTGGCATATATTAATTCATTTAATTGGTCACCAGTTAGAAAATTTTCATGTTTTTCATTATTGACGATCAAAGTTGGAATGCGACTGATTCCGTAATTATTAATCAAGTTCCTTACTGCCGAAAATTGACTAGTATAATCAAATGAATATATCATTATATCGGGATTCTGAGATTTCAAATTAGACAATTCTAACCCTTGTAATAAACAAGACTTACACTCTGAGTTAGGACCATAAAAGTATAGTATGGTGTCGTATTCATCACCACATTGTTTGTTTATGTCGTTAATTAGTAAGAAATGCTTGATTTCTAATGAATTATACTGATTTTTCAAAGTAGTAACATCTGCACCTTCATTTTCAAGATAAGCTAATTTATCTCCAAATTCAGTTAATTGGTAGTTAATGTCTGCAATATTCGCTTCACCACAAAGATTGTCTTCTGCCAAATCAAATAAAACATCAAAACCTAACGATTCTGTATATATTTCATTCTGTAAATCTTGAACCGCTCCAATTTTGCTAGATAGTGAAATGTTTCCTAACGTAAATCCGGCTATAAATATAAGAATTGTTATTGATAACGCAGCAACTACTTTAGATTTACCTTGTTTCATATTTAATTAAAATGCGCAAACTTAAAATTATTTACCAAACTGTTGCGCCAAACCACTCCTCCAAATCTCAATTCTTTACCAAATAATTTATAGTAAATTGCACCAAACCACCAAGCAGCAAATAAGAAAATATAAACTACTGAGAATCCGATGTAGGCTATTTTATAATCTGATTTGTCACTGGAGAATCTTCGGGCCATAAAGAACATAACAATGCTCATAATTACTGCTAGAACTGCTATAAATCCAAATAACGAGAAATTGTAATAAAATGGATTAAATTTCAATTGTTGCAATAATAATAACGGATTTGAACCCTTTCCTCCAACGTAAGCTAAAGAGATCATAACTTTAACTAATTCAACAATCATAAGGCTAAATAAATAAAGCGTATATAAAATGGATGCAACAGCAGTTGGACCAATTATTGTCCCTAAATAACCATGCTTAGTACTGAAAAGTATATTTTTGTATTGTAACATCGCATCAATATATCCTAAATACCATCTAATTCTTTGCCAGAACAGTTCCTTCATTTGTTTAGGAGTAATTGTATAGACGGATGCATCAATAGCATTTGTTATCTTGTATCTTTTGGATTGAATTCGCAAAGTCATTTCAATATCTTCAGTAATATTCTTTGTATCAAATCCGCCATGTTTATCAAAAAAAGTTTTACGATATGCAGTGAACGCGCCCGGAGTTACATAAACTGAATCAAGTAAATGATATACTTTTCTAAGAAATGCTCCAATTAAATATTCAATACTTTGTATTTTCTGAGATAAATTATCTGTTTTCTTAGATTTCATCGTAGGTGAAACAGCCACAACTTCGGGATCGTTAAAATAACCCAACATTTTTTTTAAAACATCTTTGTCAGCATAAGTATCGGCATCCATTGAAATAAAAATTTCACTTTTCATTTTTTTGATAACATAATTCATAGCGTTACCTTTTCCGCCCTTTTTTAGAGAGACTACTTTTACTCCTTTATTCCGATATTTTTTAGCAATTTCATATGTTTTATCTTTGGACCCACCATTTTCAACAACATATATTTCTAATTTATTTTTTGGATAATCTATTGAAAGAGCACTCTCAATAGTAGATGCAATGCTTGGTTCTTCATTGTGTGCAGGAATTACGATACAAACTGAAGGATATTTCCGAATTCTAGGATTTCCCATCTTATTTATATTTTCAAAGAAAGTCAATAGAAACAAAACTCCGGTGAATGTGCTAATGAAGAGAGCAGCATAAATAATTATCAGAGAGAGCATATTTTATTTTTGTATAAACAATATTAAGTCTTATGGACTAAATGATTAATTAATACTGTTGCATACACTCCTTTATCTAATTCAAAAGACAAAATATCTTTTGAGAATTTTAAATTTCGAGGTTTAATAATTAACTTTCTATCGGCACCCCAACTTTTTAATTCGGGCATAGATTTAAGACTAAATTTCTCAACATCAATTTTTTCTCTTTTTAATTCCCCAGCCAACAATTTTCCAAATTTTGTAGAGTAATCAGTATCTAATCCAGGAATGGGCAATTCTTTATTTCTTGGAAGTTTATTTGGAATAGTCACTTTATGTCCAGGTAAATCGATTTCATCACCGTCTAACATCTTTGAAACAGCTCGATTCCAAATCAATGACTGAAAGGCATGAACATATAGTCTTCTTAACGGTTTTGCAATTTTTCTAATTGCACCCGCATAGTCAGTCGGGTTTTTTACCAAATAATTCAAAACCTTACTTTCAATTCCAAAAAAACGAGGACATTTTTTCAGAATCTTTGACCAATTTTTCCAGTTATCCAATACAAATTTATCAAATTCTTCTTGATTCGAATGTTCAGATAGAATTATTTTTACGGCTGATTCAAAATCAGACTTTAAGAGTTCCTTACCAATTTTAGCAGTCCCTCCTGAGGAAAATCTCTGTTGACCGAAGTAATTAATGAAACCTTTTCTTACTTCGGGAAGTCGTTTACTAATTTTTTCCCTTTCTTCATTTGAAATATCTAAACGAATTTGAAATCGATTAGCAACTAAATGACCTAATGATATTGGGACATCACCATAACCCAAAACCTTGAGTTCTATGTCCGCAATATTCAATTTATCAATGTCTTCTTTTGTCTTCTTGAAAATTGAAATAACTTGACTTGTAATCGCTCGTTTGTCTTTTGTTCCAGCAAATCCAATTCTGCGTTTAGTAATCCTTAATGCTCTAGCAATAGCATTAATTGCCCTTTGTGTTGTCCAATTAGTTTTTGTAAGAAGAATATACACTTGATCACCGGATTTATTGAGTTTAATGTTAGTTACTTCATCAACAATAAAGTCTTCAGGTCTATCTTTTATCATACTAGTTTAAGTACACCTAAAGTTAAAAGAAGTGCCAAAATATTAGCCACTATCACTCCTATCCCGATTATAAACATAGATTTCCTACGCTTTAAATTCAAAATTCTTGAAGCCAAAATTGCAGTGTAAGCACCACTAATTGGCAATGGAATTGCAGTAAATATCAAAAGTGCCATTTCTTGCCATTGTTCAAATTCATTTTTATAGTCATTAATTTTTCTCATAACTTTTGCACCAAATAAACCGTGTACTGTATCTGAGAATCTTGCAAATTTTAGGAGTTTGAAAGTAATAGGTATAATTATTAAATTACCTAATAATGCTAACGGCGCAGCATACCATAAATTCAACCCAGCTGTGGCCGCACCAACGATTGCAAGCCTCCCTTCTATAAGAGGAGTTCCGCCCGCAATGAATGTAGACAAGTATTCTAGCATATTAAAATTAGTTCAAAACATTTATAAATGATTTTTAGTAGCAAACTTCATGAAAGTCTGTGTTTCAACAGGAGTAAATGTGGTTAACCAATCAGGTACGGTTTCATTTCCGTGTCCTAACTGTAATACTAATTTGACTAGATCTGGTTTTGCTAGAACAAATTCAATCAAGTACGAATGTAAATGCGGATTTAAAGGATTATAATGGCACAAGTAGCAGTTATTATGAAGGTAGTTCCGGGAAGTCCTGAGGCAAATTTTGAAAAAATTTCCGCTGAAGGAGTGGAAATCTGTAAGAAATATGCAAGTACTGACCAAGTAAATGTCAAGGAAGAGCCAATGGCATTTGGATTGAAGGCGATCTTATTTAATTTCTTAATGGAAGAATCAATTGGAGATACTGAACCATTAGAAGCACAATTAGCAGAAATTGACGAAGTTCAAACAGTAGAAACCTCTGATGTTCGAAGAGCATTTGGATAAACAAATCCTTTTATGTCAAATTTTTATGTTAAAGTATGGGAATTCCGTTCAAAGACATAGTTGTAAAGCGAGAGATTGACTTTCCTGAACTAAAGGACAAAAAACTTGCTTTTGATGGAAACAATGTTCTCTATCAATTTCTTTCAGCAATTCGAGGTCCAGATGGAAGACCACTAACTAATTCTGAAGGTAAAATTACTTCTCATTTAATGGGACTATTCTCTCGAACTATCAAATTGATGGAATACGGAATCAAACCCGTTTTTATTTTCGACGGAACGCCACCCGAATTAAAAAATAAGACCACTGAAAAGCGAAAGGCAATCAAGGAAAAAGCTGCCGAAAAACTAAAGGCTGCCGAAAAATTAGGAGATAAAGACGCAATTCGAAAATATGCCCAACAAACAACTCGATTAACAGGAGATATGATTTCTGAAGCAAAAGAACTTCTTCGAGCATTAGGAGTTCCAGTGGTTCAAGCTTTAGCTGACGGAGAAGCACAAGCAGCAATTTTGGCAAGAAGCGGGAGTGTATGGGCAGTTGCATCTCAAGATTATGACGCATTGTTATATGGTTCACCAAAGTTAGTTCGAAATTTAACGATCTCTCAACGAAAAAGAGTAGCAGGAACACGTAGCACAGTTCAAATTAAACCAGAAGTTATTGATTTAAATGAAACACTTAAGCACCATGAACTCTCACGAGAAGAGTTAATTAACGCTGCAATTCTTATTGGAACCGATTTTAACGAAGGTATCAAAGGAATCGGACCAAAGACATCTCTGAAGATTATCAAAGAAGGACGAATCGAAGATTATCACGATTTGGTTCCGCGACATTTAGAGGTCTTAGATATTTTCTTGAAGCCAGTTTCCGCAAAAGATTATTCTCTAAAGTCAAAAGAAGTCAATGAAGAAAAAGTAATTGATATTTTAGTAAATCAAAATAAGTTCAGTTTAACTCGAGTTGAAAAGAATTTGAAATCTTTGAAGAAAGCACTAAAATCAAATAAACAGGCTGGACTCGGCGAATTTATTTAGAGTTTTCCTTCCATAATCTCAAAGTTTCTTATGTCAACGATTAGATACATTATACCTACTAGCATTAACACAACTGTTGCTGCTGCATAATCCAAATTTTCCAGATATTTAACAATGTAGAAGAATACAATCAAACTTAAAATCTTGAATGCAGTAAATGCTCCCTTTCCATGTACTGCAAAATATTTCGCAATTGGATTCACTTCTCGATTAATCCCAAATTTTTTTAGGTCGATTATTGTTAGAATTTCGTCTATGAACCAAAGTGTTCCAACTATAATTAGAAGAATATTATTTATCATATCAAATATCTCTCAATTTTAACTTTTTTTCGTTCAGATTGATGTCTTTCCAAAAAACTATTTGCTTTTGAAATTGCATATTTTTTTAATTCTCCGCTCAACATTTTACCTGATTTATAATCTTGATAAATTTGTTTCAGTTTTTTATCGTCATCTTCAAAGAAATATTTCAAATATTGATAACTTGCGTCAATCTCAGGTTTTCCACCATATTTTCTATGATCTGAAAGCGTTTGTCGACCGCCTGAAAAAGCTCTTTTAATTTTATTTTCAACTTCTTTCTTGGTATCGGTAGTATAAATTGCAGAACGTTCATCTGAGGAAGACATTTTTCCTGAACCGCTTAAACCTGGAAGATAAACATTAATTAAATCGCCAGGTTTCTTTAAACCAAGTTTTTCTGCTACATCTCGAGTTAGTCTTACAAAAGGGTCTTGGTCCATACCCACCATAACTAATGTCGGAACTTTGTACTTGTAAGTTGGATAAAGAATGTGTGCTGCTTGAATTGCAGGATAAAAGAAACTTCCAATATTTTTACTATCTTTGAAACCCATCGTCGCTTTAATTGTAGATAAAGTTATTTTTGAACTGGCACGAATTGCTAAATTGTAAACGTCTTGATTCATATCGCTCAAGTCAAACATAATTTTTGTTTTTTTAGGGTCAAATCCTAATGCTAAAATATCTTTAGCATTTTCAATCGCCATTTTTCTCACTTCATTGAAATCATGACCTTTAACTAACATTTTTTCATCATCTGAAAATGGAATGAAAACAAAACAGCCGTGCTTCTTTTGAATATCTCGAATTGCTTTGAACATTGCTAAATGACCTAGATGCATTTTGGAGCTAGGTCCTCTTCCAGAAACAATTGCAAATTTACCTTTTAGAATTTTGTTTAAATCTCTATGGGCATAAAATCCACCTCTCCGAATCAACAAATTATCCGTTCCAAGTTTTTTCAAAAGTGCTGGTGAAATTTTTGATACTCCGAACTGTTTAACCAATTTTTCATAATCAATTTCTCCTGAAACCTCATAAGGATTCACTTTTGCCATAAAAATTTTAGAAATTTAGCCTATAAAAGAGTAGTGGGGACACAGGGATTTGAACCCCGACCACCCGGTCTGGAGCCGGATACACTACC
>CAZTOR010000011.1:0-11936 GCA_964615505.1 Candidatus Woesearchaeota archaeon | reverse complement strand
ATCGACTTTTTTTGAACTAAATTAAAAAGATTCAGAATATTATCCTTCATACTAAAAGTACTATTTTAACTTTATTATATTTTCTCAAATAAAGTTATTCAAAAATCTTAAAAGCAGCATTTTAGAAACAAATTTACGCATGAGTTCCGGAGCGGTCAAACGGGCAGGGTTAAGGACCCTGTGACTTAGTGTCTTCGCAGGTTCGAATCCTGCCTCATGCATTAAATTACTGATTTAAACAGTGAATCATCGAACACAGGATAAACTTTCACGTCTTGTAATTTAGGTACAATCAGTCTTATTTTATCTAATATTACATTAATTTTCTTTTCTTTTCTTGTACGTATTATTATTGCATTAGAAAACCTACCCAAAAATTCAAAAGAATCAGTTATATTTTCATCTTCAGACAAAAATTTTAGAAATTTAGTTAATTCGTGTTCAGATTTTATGTTTGTAGTAAATCTAATGAAAAATGAATTGTATTCAAATGCGCTCGGGTTTATAAATGGTCTATATCCTGAAATTATTCCATTAGCCATCATTTTTTTGATATGTGTTTGAACAGTTTTGTAATTAATACCTAATTTTGTACCAATAGTTACTAGTTTTTCCTTTCCATTTTTTATCAATAGATTTAATATTTTTTTATCAAGATCATCAGTCTTTTCAGTTTGAGTAAGTACAGTATTTTCTAATATATTTTTATTATCTGTTAGATACGTGTGTGATAACATTTGATGTTTCACTATCTCTCGCAAATCAAAATCATGAATTTCCTTATTTTTTAATAAAGTAGTTATTTCTTCGTAAAGCGATCCAATCGTTTTTGAAGTCAACATTATTATAAAATCAAAATCATAACCGCTTTGAATTATCCAATTTACGCATTTGGCATCCTTTATTCCATCAAAAAATTTTTCGTTGGAACTTACTTTTTCTAATTTTACAAATAATAAGAAAGATCTTAATCCTAATTTATACTGATTTAATACTATTTGAGGAGTAATTACTGGATCAGGTTTCCTTTTTCTCATTAACTCAATTCTATATTCTACAAATTGTTGAGATCTACCTATTTTCTTTCCAATTTTAGCATTACTCATTCGAGCATCGATTTCCAACTCTTTCAAAATTTTTATATCAAATTTATCCATTTTTGTAAATAAAGTATATTTTACTTATAAATATACCTATTTTACAAAAAAATAGATGAAATGTTTTTTGAATACATCCAAAATATACACATTAAGACTAATGTCTTAGGAGGAAAAATAAAATGACATACATAAGCGAAAGAAGTAATGAACTTTACCACGAATTAGGTGGAGAAATAACTGGAATAAAAGCAGATCTGTACGGAGTAAGAGTTACAAACTGTATAAGAGCTCACAGATTCCACAAACCAACTGAAGAAGATATGGAAACTATAGCAGGAATTAATTATCTTGCACGAGAAAACCAAGTTCGAGCACCAAAATTAAGAGGAATTGATCGGACTACCTTGGATGAATATCTTGAGGATTAAATGGCTAAACAACTTCGAATATTAGTGCCAATTGATACACCTAAATATGAAACAGAGAAACGATCAGAAAAGCGGGACAAACCTAGACCGTTCAGATCTCTTCTAAAACTGTTAGGAGAAATACCTGAAGATGAATCAGCGGTAAATACGAATATGGGAAATAACTTAGAAGATGAATTTAAAGAATATCTTGACACAAGATTGCAACATATAACTGAAACAATAACAAAATTAGAAGAAGATACTCTTAAACGAGGCTCAAGAATTGATAAATTATCTGAATTTCAATTCAAACAGACTCGAGATATAATAAAGATAGTTCAAAGAAGAATAGATAGAAGTAATTTGGACACGATTATCGACTCTTCAAAAAAAGAAATTTCAGATCACATCAATAATCAAGTCGACAGAAGACATGATGAACTTGCAAGTAATTTACAAAGATACTTGGATAAAGGAGATTTAAATGAGAATCGATTAACTGAATGCGAATCCAAAGTTTCAGAATTGGAAGAGTATATCTCAAAAGAGTCACATAATATAAATTCAATTAATTCTGGAATCGAAGAAATAATTATACCTGCTATTTCAACATTGTATCCAACAACTCGAGATAAAAATGAAACCTTAAAATCAAAATCTAATTTATTAGAAGATATAATTCATCAAGATTCAAAAATCAAACTTAAAACTAAACGATCAAAAGAAAACAAAATAGAGATTAGATACGATTCATTAAACCCTCAAAGACTTGAATTATCTCCAAGACCAGGCGGTAAAATTGAAATAACTACTTATGCAAGAAACCTTGATTCAGAAGATATAATCTCAAAAACAAATTTATTTGATCCATTTCGTCTAGATAAATCTGAAAGAGATTTAGAATTATTCATTGATGAAATGAACGAACATTATGCTTCTGGAACAATAGATTCAATAGTAAGATCTTTACATGACCCTAATATAACTAAATATTTAGATCGAAAAACAGGTCCGCGCTTTAAAAGAAAATTTGAAAAAATTAAAGATACATTTTTAGATAGATATTCCGGAATTAATTCAGAAATGAATTCTGATGTAGCTAGATTAATTATTCATAAAAATAAAAGACTACCTGGATATAGTACATTGGAGTCCGGAAGGAGAATGATCGGATTGTCAAGTGCATTAACTTTACCTTTCAAAATATTACCTTATATTGGAAAAATGATAGACTAAAAATTGTCCTCTGCCGAGGTGCTACGGCAGAAGACTAAAGGATTTCACCTTTTGCACAGGAGAGTACTCAAGGGGAGTGTCATACATTTCAGCCATCCGATTCAAATTTCGTCTAGCGAAAATGGTTTTTACATAGTCTTGTTCATAAGACTTTGCCTGAAGAAGTTGTCCAAAGTTCATACTAGAATTTAATTTGAAGTATTAAAAGATCCACAAGAAGTTGTCTAATGTCTAGTATTCAGTCAACTTTTTTTCCGGTGATCGAAATTCAATAATAGAAGATCGGCCTTGAAAACCTTCTCCGGTTGGACGTTGAGTTATTATTCTTTTTTTAGATAATGTGTCCAAAACTCTTTTGAATGTTTTTTCAGATTTTTTACCACCTCGTTCAGAATATATTTTATAGAGTTCACCAGTAGTTTTACCTGAAAATTCTTCACAAATTTTCATTACAAAATTTTCAGTATCATTAAAATCTGCAGAAGATTTTATTTTGAATGCAGGAAGTTTGTTTATTGCAGATTCAACATGGTTAACGGAGATTTTTTTCGAAGATTCTGACTCCGCAACTTCTCCAGAAAGTTTTAATAGTGCAATTCCAAATCGAATATCTTTGAATTCAGCAGCACGATGAGCAAGTAAATCTAATGCATCTTCTTCCCAAACACCTTGAAAAAATGCATATTTAACTCTTTCAGATAGAATATCTCGAGTTTCGTTAAGCGAGTATTCTTTAAATTCAACGAGTTCTGGAGTTAATCGACTTGTTATTCTAAAATCTAATTTTGAACCCCATTCATTATCATTTGTTAATAGAATCAAAGTTTTTTTAGATATATTTTCTAAAATGTGATACAGAAAATCATAATCTTCGGCTTTATCTGCTTCATCTAACACCAATACTATACCTTCCCTATTTTCAAGCCGCTCTAGAACTCTATCAATTATTTCATTAGTTTTCAGATTATGCGTGAATCTAAAACCTAACTGATTAGCAATTTCAGTCATTATTTTATAAGTAGTATTTGCTTTCCAACAGTTGATAAACACCTTTGCTATATTATCTGCTTCAGAATGATCTTCTAAATCCATTATAACTCTCTTTGTTGATGCAGTTTTTCCTACACCAGATGGACCGTGCGCAATTATAGACATCCCTGAACGATTTTGAATTATTGGTTTTATTGCTGTTGCCAGAAATCTTTGCTGCTCTTCTCGATGAGGTAACAATTTCGGAACAAAATCTTGATCTAAAGAATCAGGATTAGAAAAAATGGTTTGTTCTGCACCGAGGAAATCAAAACTATTCATATTAATTCTTCATGCAATAGATTTTAAGAATTTCTAGCATTAGTTTTATATTGGCTTGTGCATTATGAAAGTTATGCTTACAAAGTATAAATCTTTCATAAAGAAAATAAAGGCGAGCGAATCAATAGTTATAAGTTATGATCAAGACGGAGACGGAATTCCCGCGACTGCATTAATGATTAAGGCACTGAATCGGCTCCACCTTGATAAAATAAATACCGTGCCTTTTCGAAGACATTCTAGACTCGAAGTGGCGGAAGAAATATTAACACACAGTCCAGATTATGTTTTCATTTTAGATGTTTCTGCAGAGCAGTACCCTGAATTTATGTCGAAGTTAACTGGTTCAAAAGTAATGATTATCGACCATCATAAGACAGATATTAAGTCAGAAGCATTAATTCTGAAGCCAGAAGATCTAAATTTTGAAAAATCATATCAGTATCCAACAGTTAAACTAGTATATGATTTGATGTCAGAATTAGTTAATCTCGAAGATTTTGCATGGTTAGTTGCAGTGGGTTTAATTTCAGATTCATCAGCCGATTCTTGGCATGAATTTATGCAAAAAACATTCAACGAATTCAAATTCAAACAAAAAGAAGAGTGGATTAATACCAAACCTGGAATTATCGCACAAATATTAAACTCTGCAACTAGTGTGAACCCTAAACGAACTGAAGAAGCGCTTAATATGTTATTAAGAAAATCAATTTCTGAAATATTAAAATCGAGTTTGGCAGATTTAAATCATGAGATTAATGCTGAAATTAAGAATGTTATCGCTAATACAAAACCTCATAAATATCAAGGTGGCAAACTTAATTTAGTTGAAATTGAGCCCAAGTATGCAATCGGAGGAGTGGTTGCAAATAAATTATCTTTTGCTGAACGAGAAAAGACATTTGTGGTTATGAGTCTGTATAGGGACCATGTGGAAGTGTCATCTAGAAATCAGTCCGGAGTAGTAGATTGTTCAAAACTTTTAAAATTGTCTACAAAGAGTTTTACTGATTCAAATGCAGGCGGACATAAACCTGCGGCAGGCGCAGCATTTCCTTTAGAATATTTATCTGAATTTAAGAAAAACTTAAACAAGAATTTCTCATTTGCCAAGCTCTGAATCAATTAATTCTTTGAAAGCAGGATACGGTTGAGCACCTGAAATCATAATACCGTTAACGAAAGTTGCAGGAGTTCCTGAAACACCAACAGATTGTCCCTCGATCATATCTGCGTTAACCTTATCTGCATATTTTCCAGAATCTAAACATGTTCCGAAAGCAGCACTATCTGGAACAATTCCAATTGCCCATCTCTTCAAATCGAATTCATTAAAATCACCGTCTTGAGCATCAAAGACTTTAATATGATATTCGTACCAAACATCTTGTTCATTTGCACACTCTACTGCTTCACTTGCAATTGATGCAGCTGGATGAAATGAAAGAGGGAAGTGTTTGTATACATAGTAAACTTTTCCTGTATCTATATAATTTATTTTTAAATCCTTAATTGTGTTTTCGTAGAAATTATAACAAAATGGGCATTGTAAGTCTGAAAATTCTATAATTGTTATCGGGGCGTTTGGATCACCAATGCCTAATTCTGACCCATCTAATTCAAAATTTACTCTATCTACGCCCTTTTCTAGCGCAGTGGTTTCATAAGTATTACCCACAATTAGTAACTTTCCATCGCGAGTCAAATAAACTTCCGCAGATTGAACTAATTCGCCTTGACTAATATCTACTTCTACTTTGTAGATACCGTTTTCAATAATAATATTGGTTGCAGTTGCAGTTAGACCTTGAGGTGAAACTATTAATTGGACTTGGTTTTCAGCAATAGTCATAGCTTGATTTGGAGAAATTATTCCTGAAAATAGCATAGTCACAGCAAAAACTCCAAATAAGAAAACTAAACCTTTATCCACCGGATTAGGCTTATCTTTGATATTAGAGTCGGTCATCTACTCAATTAATATTTTTATTATATAACATTTGTGTAACTTTGAACAATTAAAATTAATCCTGCAGAATATGCTATAACCGAAATAACTTTTTCTGAAAACGAACCAGTTGTAATTGGACCTCTAAATGTATGGTGTGAGAATGGCCAAAATGGTCGTACTCCGTGAGGAGTTAGAGCATCAGTCAATAGATGAACCGCATAACCTATGAAGAACCAACCCGCTAACATTAAACTAAATTCCAATTTGGATAAAATTAATGCAATGATAAACATTGCAATTAATCCTGTAGTGAAAGAATGAACTAAACCTCTATGCTTAGTAAAAATAGATGTTATATGGTGAACAAAAGGAGAATGCCGACTTATCTTAGAGTGAGGAGAATCTATATCTGGAACCATTAGTCCAACTAAATAGAATATTGTTGCTGCAACAGTTGGATGTGCTAAAGTCCCAAATAACGGAATAGAAATTTCTCTAGTTATTAAAATAGCAAAGCCTAAAAGCCCAATACTGAAATGAGTTTTAAGTAACATATTTTATTAAGAACTCTTTTAAATTTAATAATTACTATTTACTTATGCAAAATCAATTCAAAACAGCACTATTATTGGGTGCACTAGGCGGAGTACTACTTTCAATTGGAGCTCTATTAGGCGGACAACAAGGAATGACTGTCGCATTAGTTTTTGCAATTATAACTAATTTTGGAGCATATTGGTATTCGGATAAATTTGTATTGAGAATGTATCGGGCAAAAGAGCTTTCGGTTTCAGAGTATCCTCGAGTTCACCAAATCCTAAATGAGTTGTGCAAGAAAAACAAGATGAAAAAGCCTGAATTATATTTAATTCCTTCAAAGAATCCAAACGCTTTCGCGACCGGTCGAAATGAAGCACATGCAATTATCGGTGTGACCGAAGGAATTATCGAATTGTTGAATGAAAAGGAATTGAAAGGCGTTTTGGCTCATGAACTAGCACATATTAAGAACAAAGACATGTTGATTGGTTCAGTTGCAGCAACCATTGCAACAACAATATCATTTGTTGCAACAATGGCAAGGTGGTCAGCAATTTTTGGCAGCAGAGACCGAAACGGAAACATCTTTTCACTACTAATAATTTCAATCATAACTCCAATTGTCGCTATGATAATCCAAATGGCAATTAGCCGAAGTCGCGAATTTGAAGCAGATAAGATTGGAGCAAAGTTTGCAAAAGATAGTAAAGGATTATCTTCTGCGCTAAAGAAATTAGAAAGATATGGAAAAGGATTTCCGATGAGATTTGGTTCTGAAGCGAGCGCTCACCTTTTTATTTCAAATCCGTTCCACGGGAGAAACATGTTAAAACTATTTTCAACACATCCAACAACAAATGAAAGAATAAAGAGACTTGCTAAAATAAAGCTATAACACTAACTTTTTAAACAAAATAAATTTGAATCTAATATGTCAATCAAATCTAGATTCTGTCCGGAATGTGGTAATGAAACAGATAACTTAGTCGAAAGTCTTTGTGTTTCATGTTATTCTAACCAACCTATTGTAAAACTCCCAAAACAGAAGAATGTTTTATTCTGTGTAAAGTGTGAGCAAGTTTTGAACAAGGGTTTCTGGATGAAAGGATTAAAATCTGCAGAGCAAATTTTGGAGGAAAGAGTTCAAGATTCTTTAGTTCTTCCGACGGAAGAAACATTAATTTCCGCAAAAATTTTGGAATTTGGAAAAGAAGGAATCTTAAAAGTCACTAGTAAGCGGAATGGCGAAAACTTGACACGAAACGTAGAAGGTAAGTTTGAAATCAAAAAATACTGTTGCCCAGCATGTTCACGAGAATCAGGAGTAGATTATTTAGCAAAATTACAATTAAGATCAACAAAAAATCCTCAAAACTTTGTTGAAGAATCGCTAAAATACATCAAATTTTCAAACCCAAAAATTGCTAAGGTTGAAAATGTATTACATGGTGCAGATATTTATTTAGTAAACGCTCAAATTGCAAGACAGGCTTCACGTAGGATAAAAAAGCATTTTGAATGCTCAATTAAATCAAGTTATCGAAATTATGGTTGGGACAAAGAAAAAGACCGACCAAAAAGACGTATAACAATACTTTTAAAACAAAAATAAGGAGCATAAGCGATGGTTGAAGCAAAAAAGAAACACAAAAAACGAGGACGTCATGCATATGATAAGAATGACGAAGGTCGAGTAAGACTTCCAAAAGGAAAAGAAATGTTTGGAATTGTTGATACTCGATTAGGAATGGGAAAATCCCGAGTCAGATGTGCAGATGGCAAAGAAAGATTAGGAAGAATTCCTGGAGCATTAAAACGAAGATTATGGGTTCGACCGGGAAACATTGTCATAATTGAGCCTTGGGAATACGAGGGCGATCGTAAAGGAAATATTTTATTCAACTATAAACCTATTCAAGTTAAATGGCTAAAGGAAAAAGGTCACTTGAAAGACTTACTTGAAGCCGAAGAATTCTAATGGATTACATAAATATACCTGAAGACCGAGTCTCAGTCTTAATCGGACCGAAAGGAACAACTAAAAGAAGAATCGAGAAATTAGGCAAGTCCAAACTTAAAATCTCAAATAACGGAAATGTTACTATCGAGGGTGAGAATCTAATTGTAAAGTCAGTAGTTGAAGCAATTGGACGAGGATTCAATCCTCGAACTGCGATGAAGTTATTTGACGAGGAAAATACTCTTGAAATCATTGAATTAACCGAATATTCTGATTCAAAGAGTCGTTTGGGCGTCATTCGAGCAAGAGTAATTGGCAGAGAAGGTTCAGTTAGAAAATCTATTGAAGTGCAAACTGGCGTAAATTTAGCCATTAAGGGAAAGACTGTATCTATTATTGGAAAACCTGAATCAGTTTACCTTGCGCGAAGATCATTAGAAATGATTATGGCAGGAAGCCAGCATGGTTCTTCATTCCGTTGGTTAAAGGATCAACTAAGTGATTAGTTTTTCTAATAAAAAATTATTAAGATTTTTAGTAGTTGGACTGTAAAATCTTTGATAAAAGAGAAATCTTTTTAAGAAAAGCGCCTTTAATGCCGTCATGGCTGAAAGCAATCACAAACAAGTATCTGTTGCAGAATTTTTTGAAAAAAACAGACACTTATTGGGGTTTAATAATCCATCAAAAGCTCTTTTGACATCGGTAAAAGAAGCAGTAGATAATTCATTGGATGCTTGTGAATCTGCCAAAATTCTACCTGAAATTTTCGTTAAAATCCAAGATTTAGAGAAAGGTAGATATAAGTTAATTGTAGAAGACAATGGCCCAGGTCTTAATAAGAAAGTTCTAGCAAAGGCCTTTGGTTCATTACTCTTCGGGTCTAAATTCCGTTCAACAGGTGGTAAACAAGGACGAGGTCAACAAGGAATCGGTATTTCAGCAGTTATAATGTACGGACAATTGACTACAGGTAAGCCTGCAATCATTATTTCTAAGACTGCAAAAGAAAAACAAGCTCGACATCATAAATTACATATTGATGTAAAAACAAATGAACCTGATATAGTAGAATCTGAATCAAAGGAATGGAATAAAGATCACGGAACTCGGATTGAAGTAATTATGGAAGGAAAGATTACCAAAACAAAACAATCTCCATATGAATTTATCAAACAAACTGCAGTTGTAAATCCTCACGCTAAGATTGAATATGTGGATCATGAAGGTAAAAAACATAAGTTCACTCGAGTCACAGAAAAATTGCCTAAGCCTGCAAAGGAACAAAAACCGCATCCTCATGGAGTAGAATTCGGAGTATTCAAGCGAATGGCTAAAGGAACTTCTGCTCGTTCTACCAAAAGTTTTCTGACTAAAGATTTTGATAAAGTGGGTTCAGGAACTGCAGAAGGAATTCTGAAAGTTGCAGAAATTGACGGTAGAACTATGCCTAAATTATTGGACGATGATCAACTACATGCGATTCACGGAGCAATTGCTGTCGCAAAGATTATGAATCCAAGTACTGATTGCCTAAGTCCAATTGGGGACGAAGCTCTGGCAAAAAGTCTAGAGGCTGAATATGACTTAGAATTTGTAAAGTCAGTTACTAGGAGACCTACTGTATATCGTGGATTTCCCTTTCAGGTCGAAGTTGCAATCGGATATGGTGGAGAACTCGATGCAGAAGGAAGTGTTTCAATGAATCGATTTGCAAACAAAGTGCCTTTGTTATATGAAGAAGGTTCATGTGCAGTTACAAAGGCGATTAAGTCGATTTCATGGCGAAGTTATGGTTTAAGCAATTCTTCAGGAAGCATGCCGACAGGACCAGCAATTATTGTTGTACACATGGCATCTGTTTGGGTACCATTTACTTCTGAAAGTAAGGCAGCAGTTTCAAATTACCCAAATATCTCTAAAGAGTTGAAACTAGCAATACAAGAATGTGCTCGAAGCTTACAGAAGTATGTCAAGCGAAAACAGAAAGCTGGATTAGAAGAAGAAAAGCGAAAGAAGTTCAGAGGTTATGCTGAAGAAGTTGCAGTATCTGTGGCAAAATTAATATCAAACAATTCATACAAAATTTCAAAGTCCGATCTAGAAAAAACATCGACACCAATTAAGAAGAAGTTATTAGCTACTGCTGAAACAATGTATTCAACAGGTAAAGATTTAGAGGAATCAGGGGACGAAGATGGATAATAGTAAGAAAGATATTATTGCAAAGTTAAAGAAAATCGGTGAAAGACTAGAAAAGACAATCAAAGCAAATGATAATCCGGAAATTACTATGCCTGTTCGAACTTTAACTAATGCATATTTTGATGAAAAAGACAAGCTAATCAGATTGGGCGACAAACGACAATCTCGAACTTTCTTCAATGTTGGACAATCTCGAAAATTCATGCAGACAGTTTTGATTGCTGCACAAATTAAAGAGCTACTTGAGCAAGATAAACCTTCAATTTCAACTAGACAACTCTATTATATTTTGAAGCACACTATTGAAGGACTTAAAGAAAACACTTTTGAAGATCAAGGAGAATCAGATCCAGTTATCGAAGATTTGGAAGTCGCTGCAGACTCTTTAAGAGAAGAACTTGGATTGGAACCGACTCCAAAAGGAGTTTTTTGCGGCCCAATTACTTACAAAGATGTTAGAACCGGTGATGAAATCAATTGTAGGAAAATGGGAACTGCTGGAGCAGCAATCCCAGCAAATGTTGAGCCAAGCGTTATGGAATTCAAGAAATCAGAGGCCAAGTTTGTATTGGTTGTAGAAAAATTCGCAGTTTGGAACATTCTAAATCAAATGAAGTTTTGGGATAAACATAAATGTATTTTATTAACCGGAAAGGGTCAAGGTGAAAGATCTGCACGAAGATTAGTCTCAAGATTAAACAAGGAATTGAAATTACCTGTTTATGTTTTTTGCGACTTTGATCCATATGGATATTATATTTACTCTGTTTACAAGCAAGGATCTATTAATTTAGCACACTTTTCGGAAAAAGCAGGTTGTCCTGATGCAAAATTCATTGGTCTAAAGTATGATGATATTGAGAAGTACAAGATTCCTAAAACAAATTGGATCAAGATGAATGATCAAGACTTGAAGCGATTGAAAGAAATCCAAAATTATGAGTGGTTCAAGAAGAAAGAATGGCAAAAAGAAATTGATAAAGTCAAGAAATGGGGATGGAAAGTAGAATCCGATTCATTAGTATCTTTGGGAATTGAATTTATGGGTGAGAAATACTTACCAAAAGTAATTAAGGAAGCCGATTATCTGGATTAGATTTATATATCTTGAAAGAATAACTCATCTCATGAACCCACTAAATTATTTTTACATTACTGCAATTGTATGGTTTTTAGCAGGATTAAAATTAAAACTAACAGCTATTGAAACAATTGTAGCA
>CAZTOR010000010.1:0-12504 GCA_964615505.1 Candidatus Woesearchaeota archaeon | reverse complement strand
CTTTTCCAATTAATGCTCCTTGCGGAATATTGGAATTTTCTTTTACGATTTCAGATACAATCTTTTTTAATTCAGAATCTGAAATCGGTTTGTATTCTTTTGAAATTCCTTCCAAAGTTTCGCCTTTAGTAAATCTTTCCATAATTTCAGGAAGTGAATCTTTAGTTATTTTGGATTCAGATAGAAGTGAAAACATATTAATATAAAACTCATCAGGAAATCTCCAAGACTCAAGTTTTAGTTTTCTTTTTATTTCTTTAGAGGTGCTCAATAAAGTTGTTGCAATTAAAGTTGGATTAATTTTTTTTTCTAATATTTTATCAAACACATCACTTCTTATAGAATTTGCCATCATTGATGAAAGCTCATCATTAAGTCCATTCTTTTTGTATCTTTCAAATTTTGATGAAATTAATTCGGGAAGTTTCATAGATTTTATTTTTTTAAAATCGGTTTGAATAATTGGCAAATCTGTTTCAGGATACATTCTAGCAGATGTCGGCATAGGTCTCAAGAATTTTGAAGATCCATCAGCTTTTACATTTCTTACCTCGCCTCCGATTTTTCGGCTCATCGATAATTCGTCTTTCTGACGTTCGATTTCGGAGTCCACATATTTTTTTACTTCCTTAATTTCCTGAACTCCTTTTAATTCAACACGCCCGCCTCCTGAGATTGAAATATTGACATCTTGTCTTATTGTTCCTAGACCTCGTTTAACTTTTCCTGTTGAACGTAAAATCATTCCTATTTTTTCTGCAGTCTCCCTAATATGATCTGGATCTTTCATATCTGGACCTGTAGTTATTTCAATTAAAGGTATTCCCAGACGATCTAATCTATATGTTACTGAATTTTTGTCTTCTGAAACTCTTCGAGCAGAATCTTCTTCTAAAATAACTGAATCAATTGAAACTTTTCCTTTTGAAGTTTCCACATATCCATCAGTTCCAACTAAACAAGTTCGCTGGAATCCAGAAGTATTTGAACCATCCACTACTGTTTTTCTCATAACTTGTACAAAAGGGATTATATTACAGTTCAACATTCTACAAACAGTATAAATTATTTCAAGAGCTTCTTTGTCAATCAAAAGCGGTGGTTCTTCATCTGTTTCAATTAAGGATGTATTTGAATTATGGACTTCATAAACATAAGTTAAGTTTTTGCTAGTTTCAAATTCTGCTGCGATATCAATTTTTCCAGATTCTCCTGTCATCGCTCGGAGTTTACGTTTTACAATTAAATCAGGTTTATCTTTGATTAATTTTGAATCGCACCTCGAAAAAAGTTTTCCTGTATCTAACTGTTGATGGATTTCAAGCCCAGCTTTAAAACCAAAATCTTGATAACTCATGTTTTAATTACTTATTAAAAGTTTATAAGATTTTCAAACTAATACAAAAAGGCGTTTGGATGAGATTTTTCTGATAATTCACCTCGCAAATTAGATACCATTAAGTGTCTAATTTTTTCAGGATTTGAAGTTTGACCTAAAACCCATGATAGTTTGACATATGCAGTTTCAGGAAGCATGTCTTCAAGATAAACTACTCCGTGGTTCGCCAGAGTTCGACCAGTTGAATACACATAAGGATCAACTCTACCGTAATTTGCTTGAGAGGTCATTCCAACAAATACTCCTTTTTTGATTAGTTTTTTTATTGAATCAATTAAAGTTGATATTGCAATGTGTCCAAGTCCAGTCCCCTCGATAATTATTCCTTTGTAATCTGAATATGAGTCCAAAATATTGGCAGTCATTCCCGGATAATACTTCAATAGTGCAACTTTTTCTTCAAACTTTGATTTTACTTTGACTTTTCCAGAATGCCTTAATTCACATTTTGAATGTTTTTCTATTTTTCCGCTAGGATAAATCTTAGATAAAGGTACTGTGTTTATTGGTCTGAATGCATCTCGCTTTGAAGTATGTAATTTCTTAACTTTTGTACCACGATTTGCCAAACAATAATCATCACTAGACGTTCCGTGTAATATTGTTGCAACTTCTGCAATGTCACTGTTCGCATAATGAACTCCGCAGATTAAGTTCATTCCTCCGTCGAAGCTTCCTCTATCCGAAGATCGCTGACCTCCTACAATTGCTACAGGTTTTGATAATCCTTCCAGAGCAAAAGATAATGCTGCTGAAGTGTAATGAAGAGTATCTGTACCGTGTGTAACTACCACTCCTCGAACATCGTCTTTATTTAATTCTCTAGCAACAAATCCTGAAATTTTTGACCAGTGTTCGCAGTTCATTTCTTCGCTGAAAATAGAAAGCGGTGATAAAACAGAAATATTTGCAATCTTTTTGAGTTCGGGAATTTTTCCCAATAACTCTCTTGGCTTAGTCATTGGATGAACTGCTCCGGTTTTGTAATCTACGTGGGATGCTATGGTCCCTCCTGTTGAAATTAAAGAAATATTTGGTAGTGATCTATCTTGTTTAAGAGGTGTTGTGTCGGATTTTATCCCAAAATTTGTTTTACCTATAACTTCAACTTGAGAGCCTTTTTTTGGTAATCCTATATTGTAACCGTTCGTTAACTTAAGCAAATGTATTTCTTTGTCAGATGACTCTAAAAGAATACCTTCATATTCTGAACCAAAATATTTGATTTTTACTTTGTTTCCTGCTTTAGACATAATTTAACTTCCTATTAATGTTATAAAAATATTAAGGTACCTCAAATGAGGTACCAGAACTTCGTAAGACAACTCAGGATAGGTACTTAACTAATCATGTCAAGTCCCAATTCATTATTGAGCTCGATTGTTTGTCGTGATGCTTGAGCGTAGGCATTTTGACCCAGTACGTAGGGAGATTTAACTCCAGTAATAATGGTCATAACTCGTAGTTTGCCTCTCATCTCATCATCAATTCTTGCTCCCCAGATAACATTTGCGTCACTATCTAGTCCAGCAGTGATAAGTTCACCAACTCTTTCTGCTTCATCCAAAGTTAAGTCAGGTCCTCCAGTGATGTGGATTAATGCTCCACTTGCACCATCGTAACTTACTTCCAATAATGGATTGGATAAAGCTCGCTTTGTGGCTTCTTCTACTCTCTTATCGGAATCTGATTCTCCGATTCCAGTTACAGAAACTCCTCCTGAAGACATTATTGCTCTAACGTCCGCATAATCCAAGTTAATTAAGGATGGTACGGAGATAATTTCTACGATACTCTTTATCATTGTGGAAATTAATTCATTAGCAACAGCGAATGCTTGTTGAATTGGTAAGTTTCCTGCGATTGAAGATAATCTATTGTTGTCAATAACAATTACAGTATTACAAACTTCTCTTAACTGCTTTAATCCCCATTCAGCTTTGTCAATTCTTGCCTTTTCAATGGAGAATGGCATCGTTACAACACCAATAACAATTGCTTTTGATTCTTTTGCTACTTGTGCAACAACTGGAGCAACACCTGTTCCGGTTCCTCCACCCATACCTGCGCAAACAAAAACCATATCCGATTCAGATAACGCACCTTTCAATTCATGAATTTGTTCTCTTGCAGATTGTGCACCTACTTCAGGAATTCCGCCTGCTCCAAGACCACGGGTCGTGTCTTTTCCAACAAGAATCTTCTTGTCTGCTTCTCTGTGATCTAAGTGCATTTTGTCTGTATTTACAGCAATAATTTCAGCACCTTCTACGCCTTTCTTATATAGCCAATCTGCCATATTATTTCCAGCGCCACCACAGCCAATGACTTTTATATTTGCTTGTCCAACATTTGAGTCGACTGTAGCAGTTTGGTTATCCAAACCACTTAATGCATTTTGTACGATGAAATCCATTTTTTAAATTGTCAGTTTCTTACGAAGTGACTTGTTTCAAAAATAAAACATTATTTAAAAAGAATTTATATGGTACAGACTATAGTTTAGACAAAACAATAAAAAAAACGATATACTTAGAGCATGGTATTTTTGTATATGTTTCAAAATATAGTTTTCACTATACAATTAATCATTTAAAATGTTTTATGGTCTTTCCGATCTTTTTAATTAATTTTTCATGAGTTTCAGTTAGTCTTTTATCTAGTTTTAATTCCAACTTTCGTATGTAATCTATATGTTTTTTCTTTATTAGAGGGAAAGTTTTATCTGCACGCTTTTGAGACTTCCATTCTTCATAGAAGGTTCGATCATATGCAATATTATGTGCAGTTTTTTCAAAATGTTGATTCGAATAACCGATTGCGATTAAATTATGTATTTGAATTTTTTCAGGAATTGAAAGTAATGAAGCTACTTTTTTTTCACTGAAATCACTTATCCATGAACTTTGTATTCCAAACTCTCTTGATGCTAATAAAATATTTTGAGTTACTGCTGCCGAATTTTGGATAGAATACTTGGCTACTTCCTTATCACCATATAGTTTTTTCAAATTACCATTATCTGAGCATATTACTAATAATACTGGTGCGCTAGAAATCCAATTGTTACCTGAAATTGAAGATATTTTATTTCGTAATTTATCTGTTTCAACAATTACTATTTTGGTTGAAGGTACTTTTCCAATAGCATTAGCAGCATAACCTGCTTCAATTATGGCAAATAATTTCTTATAAGGAATAGTTTTGCTCTTAAATCGATGTGTATTTCTTACGCTAAATATTGCATCATACAAATCCATGTTTAATTTAAGAGTAAATAATTAATAAAACTATCTTGATTGATAATACTTATAATTGGTAATATCAAGAAAAAAATATGGATTATTCTAAGATGGTTCAAGTTTATGAAGAACTATCCGCAACATCAAAATTGTTAGAAAAAAGAGATATTATTTCTAATTTTTTGAAGTCGGTTAAAGAATCAAATTTGGTAAATGCGGTAAATTTACTTCAAGGTCGAACTTTTTCAGAGTGTGATCCGCGAAAATTAGGAGTTGGAACTCAACTAATTATTAAGGCCCTAGTAAATACTTCGGGAATTTCTTCAGAAGAGGTAAATAAAAAATGGGCAGATTTAGGAGATTTAGGAAAAGTTTCTGAAAAAATTATGAGTAAAAGAAAACAAGAAACTTTAGAGAAGGGCAATTTAACAGTAAACGGTATTATTGATAGAAACCGAAAACTTGCAGAAATTGAAGGTGCAGGTACGGTTTCAAAAAAGGTTGGTTTGATTTCAGAATTAATTTCATCTACTTCTCCAGTAGGTGCTAAATACTTAGTCAGATTGCTCCTGGAAGATCTCAGAACCGGAGCAGGAGTTGGAGTAATTAGAGATGCGATTAGTGAATCTTTCGGAGTAGATAAATCGAAGATACAAAGAGCTTATGATTTAACTACTGATTTGTCACAAGTTGCATTCATCACTAAAACAGAAGGAGAGCAAGGTTTGGATAATCTAAAAATTAAACCAGGTAATCCTGTAAAAGTTATGTTATTTCAAAAAGCGGAAAACTTTGAAAATGCGTTCACTAAAGTTGGAACTCCTGCCGCAATAGAATACAAATATGACGGATTCAGACTTCAAATACACCGTAATGGCAATTTGATAAGATTATTTACTCGGAACCTTGAAGATGTTACTACTCAATTTCCAGATATTGTTGAATTTGTAAAGAGAGACATTGAATCAACTTCTTTTGTCATTGATTGTGAAGCAATTGGATATGACGCTAAGACAAAAGTTTGGAAACCTTTTCAAGAAATTTCTCAAAGAATTAAGAGAAAATACAATGTTGAAAAAATGGTAAAGGAAGTTCCAATAATGATTCTGGTTTTTGATATATTATATTTAGATGGTCAAAGCCTGTTAGAGTCAAGTTTCAAGGAACGTAGATCTAAACTGAAAAAATTAATAAAAAGTAAAAAATTAGTAGTAGATTTGGCAAAATCAATAGTTACTTCGGATTCTAATGAAGCACAGAATTTCTATGAAAATTCATTGAAAGATGGGGCTGAAGGAGTTATGGTAAAAAATCTAGATGGAATATATAAGCCGGGCTCAAGAGTAGGTTTTGGATTGAAAATAAAACCCGTTATGGAATCTCTTGATTTAACAGTTGTTGGTGCAGAATGGGGAACTGGTAAACGTGCTAATTGGCTAAGTAGCTTTACTTTAGCTTGTCGAGACGGAGATAATTTTGTTGAAATTGGTAAAATGGGTACTGGATTAAAGGAAAAAGAGGATGGCGGATTGAGTTTTAATCAATTAACTAAATTACTTCAACCAAATATAATTCATGAATCTGGTCGAGAAGTAAAAATTAAACCATCGGTTATTATTGAAATAGAATATGAAGAAATTCAAAAATCTCCGACATATTCTTCAGGTTTTGCACTTAGATTCCCTCGAGCATTAAACTTACGAGATGATTTAAGTTTGTCAGATGTTGATGACCTCAAGAAGATAACTTCGCTTAAGAAGGGTCAAAGAGGGCGTAAATAATTTTTTGAAACATAGTTTTACTTTCTGAACTGTGTTTCATTTATATGTTTCATAAACAAAATCATGTTTCTTTTTCAAAACTCTTTTATAGAACTGTTCCATTTATAGAACATGAAAACAGAGCTCCTTGGAAAAATATTTGATATTAAAACTGTTCAAGTTATCAAAATTTTGATAACTAAACGAGGTAGATTTTATTTGAGAGACTTATCTCGAGAATCAGGAGTTAGTTTAGCAACAACTTATCGAATTGTGCAGAAATTAAAGAATATTGGTATTGTTTATAAAGATGGTAAAGAAAAAATTGAATTTTATGAATTGAATAGAAATGCTGAAAATTTTGGATTAATTAAAGATATCTTCATGGATTCTGTTCATAAGCCTGCAGAAATTGTGAAAGAAAAACTTCATAAAATACATGGTTTAGAACCACGAATTTACCATGAAAAGAATAATGAAAATAAGATAATTGTAGTAAGCTCTTTAACTGAAAAAAAGGAGATTGAATCTTTGAAAAAACAATTAGATGATGAAATTAAAATTGTTCTATTCTCAAATTCTCAATTTATTGAAATGAAAAACGCTGGGTTTGTTAAAAGTAAAACTCTTGCTGAGATATAACATCTATCGAAGAAATGATTATAAAGAAAAATTAGCATTACTCATCAAAGACTAATGGGTTTACCATTAGTTAGTTAAAAAATGTTGATTAATGAAGACTTCCTGAACCGGCTGAGACAAAGTTTTAGTTTAAATTTGTATGAGGTTAAATTATGGGCTGCAATTCTTTCTCGAGGTATATCTACTGCAGGAGAGTTGAGTGATATTGCTGACGTTCCCCGGTCTCGAACTTATGATGTTCTAGAAAGTCTTGAAAGAAAGGGTTTTGTTGTAGTAAAACCAGAGAAACCAATTAAATATATGGCTCTACCTCCTACCGAGGTTTTAGATAGAGTTCAGAAAAAAATTGAAACTGATTTGAAAACACATTCTGAAAGAGTAGATACTTTAAGAAATTCTGAAATGATTTCAGAATTGATGAAACTTTATGAACACGGTATAGAACCAATGCAAGTTACTGACTTCTCAGGAGCTTTGAAAGGTAGACACAACATTTATGATCAATTATCTATGCTAATAAAAAATGCGAAAGAATCCATTGAATTAGTAACTAGTGAAGATGGTTTATTAAGAAAGACACGGACATTAAAACCTTTGATTGAAAAGGCCATGCTTAGAGGAGTAAAGATCAGAATAATAGTTCCAAATGGAGAACCTGAAGGTTTTTCTAATGATTCTGAGTTATTAGAAGTTAAAAATGATCCATCAATTGCAGCAAGATTTATGATTGTTGATAAAAAGCAAGTCGTGTTTATGCTTGCAGACGATAAAAAGATTCATCCTTCTTATGATATGGGTTTCTGGGTTAATTCGTCTTTCTTTTGTAATGCAATGTCTAAAATGTTTAATCAATCATGGGACGTTGAGGCGAAATCACCTGAAGATTCTCCTGTTTTAGAACCTGAAGAATAAGTTTATTCGAAGAATTTTTAAACAAAAATCCAGGAAGCTAGCTATGCAATCACTAGTAAATGATCTTCTAAAAGAAGATAAATTAACTAAAAAGAAGACTGAATTGATTAAGAGGAAGTGGGCTCGAGAAAATAAAACAAAAATGCCGCTGAATTCGGAAATTTGGAATAGTTGTTCCGATAAAGATAAGGAAAAATTAAGATTCGTTCTAAATACCAAACCTACTCGAAACTTGGCAGGAGTTTCTATAATTGCAATTATGCCTAAACCTAATGGATGTCCTGCAAGATGTACTTTCTGTCCAGAAGGTAAAAACGCACCAAAAAGTTATACTGGATTTGAACCTTCCACAATGCGTTCAATTAGAAATAATTTTGATTCATATAAAACTGTGTCTGAAAGACTGAAATCTTTAGCCAATACTGGACACATTACTGACAAAAATGAACTAATAATTCAAGGTGGAACGTTCCCTTCTTACCCTTGGGAATACCAAAAAGAATTTGTTAAGCGAGCTTTTGATGGATTTAATGGAAATATTTCAGATACTCTGGAAAAAGCTAAAGAAATAAATGAGACTACAGAACACCGATGTATCGGTCTAACAATTGAAACTCGTCCGGACTGGATTTTCACAGATAAATTCTTGGAACTAGGATGTACTCGAATAGAGATGGGTCTTCAAGCACCTTATGACGATGTCCTTGATGCAGTAAATAGAGGACATAGTGTTGATCAATTTAAAGAAGCAGTAAAAATTTTGAAAGAAGCAGGATTTAAAATACTATATCACATGATGCCAGGATTACCAAAATCGGACCTGGAAAGAGACTTAAAAGCAATTGATATTATTTTTGAAGACGAAGATTTCAAGCCAGATATGTTCAAAATATATCCTACGTTAGTTATGCCTGATACTGAATTATATGATCAATGGAAAGCCGGTGAATATGAACCAAGAGATGAAGAATATTATCAAAAAGTTATCGAATATGCTTACAAAAAATCACCAAAATGGACACGATTGATGAGAGTTCAACGAGATATTCCTGCACAATATATTGGTGCTGGACCGAAGAAAGGAAATCTTCGAGAGATGGTTGAAGACAAATTGATCAAAGAAAGAGCTCCAATTAAAGAAATAAGATTCAGGGAATCTGGACAAGTCTATAAGCGTATTAAAGCCGTCCCAACGAATATCCAAATTGTCGTTGATAAGTATCAAGCCAGCGGTGGTGACGAATACTTCATTAGTGCAGAGGATATTGAAAAAGATATTTTGCTCGGATTCTGTAGACTTAGACTGGGCGAAAGGAAAGAAGGTATGATTCGGGAGCTACACGTTTATGGTTCAGTCACTGAAATTGGTGAAGAAGGAACTGACACTCAACATAAAGGATGGGGTGCAAAACTTTTGAAACGGGCTGAAGAAATCGCAAAGGAAAATGGTAGAAAAGAAATGTTAGTAATATCAGGAGTTGGAGTTAGAGAATATTATAAAAACGTTCATGGTTACTCTTTAAAGAATCATTATATGTGGAAAAAACTATGAAAATACTGAAAAGTAAGATCCATTTCTAAACATAAATCTTATAAATAAATCAATAGACAGTCTATCAATAGCCCTATAGTGTAGCGGTCAATCATTCGGGACTTTGGATCCTGAGACCCCGGTTCGAATCCGGGTAGGGCTACTAATTTTTTAGAAATATTATTTTTTAGACTTTACTTTTGCAACTTCTTTCTTTTTAGTTGTTAGTGACTCCGATGTGGAAGATTCAGCAGCTTTTGCTGCAGCTTCGATTTCAGCAAGTTTTTTCTTCATCTCATCGATCTCTTCAATATTTCGGTTTAACGCATGCACTTCTGCTTCCAGATTCTGGATAAGCTCAAAATTGTTAATTTCAGAAATAGGTTTCCCATCAGTGGGGGAAATAAATCCATTGTTCAAAGCTTCTTCGTACTTGAACTTTTCGCCGCTTTTGGATTCGAAAGCGTATTCAGACTCAGCCTGAATTTGGTCCTTATTTTGTTTAATAAGGTTTTCTTTGAATTTTCGGTAAACATTCAAAAGACGCTTGCGATTGACGTGCCAGAAGTAAATATACCACCACTTCTTTTCTTCGTCTCGCTCCTTGGTATATTCGACAAAACCGATGTTGTGGAGTTTATAGAGTGATTTTCGCGCACCATTAATCTTGACGTCGAGCTTTTCAGCTATCTCATTTTCTGATAATATGTCGATGTTGGCCAACATTCCCAGAACTTCGACAGTTTGTTCGTCAAGTTCAATGTTCATGTCTTCAACAATCTTGAATATTTCTTTAGCATTAAGCATTTTGCGGTAACTATCCTATACGCAAATCTATTAAATAAAGGTTTGCGTTATCCAATCATTGGCCGGAATATACTGACCAATAACATCAAAAAGGTAAGTAGAGAAAGATAAATAAAGACTCTGTTTGACCATTTTTCTCGTTTTGTTACAGAAACTAGGCCATCTTTCATCATTTTACCTCCGTCAAGCGGTCCCAGAGGAAGTAAATTGAATAAGCCGACTCCTAAACTTAATGTTATGAAAAAGTAAAGGAAATCTTTGAAAATAGATAATAATTCTGCGTACCAAGCATGTTCTTTTTGTTCAAGAACACCCTCGAAACTAAATCCGTAATGTCCATCGGAAGGATCATTTGGATTCTCGATAGCAATCATATTTAGACCCTCTCCGGAATCTAGAGTTAGAATCATTTCCTCTCCCGGAATTTTTGATAATAATTCTTCATAAACAAGGTCTGTTTCAGTAATAGGTATATCGTCGATGAAAGTTATTGTCGATCCAACTTCCAGTCCGCCTTTATCTGCAGGGAATCCTTCGGTAACATCTAACACATTCAAACCAATAACGTCGTAAGAACTAATTAATAACGGCATTACTCCAAATAATAGTAATCCTAATGCTAGTGCTGCAGTTGTTATATTTGCAAATGGTCCTGCTGCGTACATGGCAATTCGCTTAGAAACATTCAGTTTTTTGATTTGTTTCTCATTAGGTTTAACAAATGCGAAAGGTAAGATTGCTAAAATCCCCACTCCTGTAGATTCCACTTTTACATTGTGTACTCGGGAAATAATTCCATGGGCGCCCTCATGGATGACTAATAGTAAAAATAATGAAATTATTCCGTGCCAGAAAGGTAGGAAGAAATCTGAACCTGGAATTTTTATTCCAGGAAGAATTGGAGATACTGTTGCTTCAGGAGACGGAAATAAAAAAGCATTAAATAAAAAATAGAAAATGAATCCCATTCCTAAATAACCAATAGGTATTCCTAAATATGACCAGGCCTTCCAAAATCGCTTGTATTTTGCAAGTTTGTCCATCAATTTAATTCCACGTGTGGTCTCATACATGAAAATTATTCCAGCATGTCTTTGAACCTTATCTCTATTTTTGTAGATTAAAATTGCCAATAAAGTATAAAACGCAATAACAGATATTGTGTTAATATCCATGTATGTAAAAACAGGACAGTGTTAATAAAACTATCCTCGTCTATACTTAGAAATTATATCGATTGTGTCAACGTGGCCCATAAACAATGCTCTGCAACATTGTCTTTTAAGACCTGCATTATCAAGTTCTTTCTTTATGTCTCCGCCTTTGCTTACGTTCTCTTTGAAAGTCTCCCATTTATGAGCAACAGGTTTTCCGCAAGAAAAGCATCGAATAGGAATTATCATTTTATCGGTAGGACTTTTGTCTCTTGGCTCTTGGCGAAGATTTGTTTGGTTTGTGTGGTTCGTTTCTTCTAACATCCGCAACTAATAGATGTCTATCATATCCAAGATATGCTTTCTTTAATTCATCTGAACCAGAAAATTCTATTAGTCCTTTCGCAATCGCTAATCTAGCTGCGTCTGTTTGACCAGATTGTCCTCCTCCTCTAATATTTACATCAATATCTACTGAATTTGCTAAGTCTCCTGCAATTAAGATTGGTTCTTGGATTTTTTGTCTAAACATCATAGGTACATATTCTGATAAAGGTGTTCCGTTGATACTTACTTTTCCCTTACCGGATCTAAGATTAGCTCTAGCAATTGCTTGCTTTCTTTTACCGGTTGAAATTATAATTTTATTTGCCATATTTACCAATTAAGTTTGATACATCTCCTAATTTCATATATTTTGAAGATTTTAATCTATCAACATTCGCGTCTTTAATTGTTTGTAATTCTTTACCTTCAAATTCTTTTGGTACTCCGATATAACACATTACTCTCTTAAGTGCTTCTCTTCCTCGAGTCGCTTTGTGCGGAAGCATCCTTTTGATTGAACGTCTAACCATTCGGTCGGGCATTCTTGGAGTGAATGGTCCATGAAAAGGTTTACCTATATTTTTAAAATTTCCAAATTTTTCCATAAGAACTTCTTTGGAACCACTTAAAATTGAATTTTCGCAATTTACAACCACGATTTCCTTTCCTAATAACACATCTTTTGCAACTTTGCTAGATAATCTTCCAACAATTAAATCGGATGCGTCAT
>CAZTOR010000009.1:0-13021 GCA_964615505.1 Candidatus Woesearchaeota archaeon | reverse complement strand
TACCTGGAAGAAAAGAAAATCATCCTATTTCAGTAAGACAAATACAGAAAATAGTAAAGAAAGTTGCAGAAGGTGCAGGTTTAAAGAAGAATGTTCATGTACATACACTCAGACATAGTTTTGCCACACATCTTCTTGAAAATGGTACAGATGTTAGAAAAATACAAGCTTTATTGGGACATGCAAACTTAAACACAACACAAATTTATACTAAAGTTTCTAATAAAGAGCTTCGTAAAATTAAGTCTCCTTTAGATGAACTCTGAAGATGTGTTTAGATGTGTTTAGATGTGTTTAAACACATAAATTAAAACTTTTGATAAAAAATTAGTTATTTTATTTTGAAAAAAATACTCTTTTCATCCAATCTTTTTGCTAACAAACCATACTTATGCATTTTATTTAATTTCAAACTTGCATTTCCTCTAGAAATGTTGAATTTCTTTGCAATTGTTTTGGCATCAACTTCTCCTTGTTCTTTAATTGATTTCATAATTAATTCTTCTTGTTCAGATAATTGACCTTTATCTACAATTTCAGTTATTGCTTCTGATTCTGCCTTTGAATTACCTCTTTTCTTTTTAGTAACTTTTCGAGTCTCTAAACGATTTATTCTTTCTTCAAACGAATCTAAACGATCATGAATCTTATCGATTGATTGATTTGTATTTCGTAGAAGTTGTTCATTCAAAATTTTTGCTTGAGTTAAGGGATGTTCTTGAAGTTCCTCGTACATATCTTCCCAAGATTTGAGAACTTTATGTTCTTTTTTTTGTTCTATCTTCTTTTTTCTTTTTAGTAACTTCCTAAGGACCGTCTTTATAACCATTTTATGTGTTTAACACGTGTTTAAGTGTTTAACACTTGTTTAGATGTGTTTAACACGTGTTTAACACGTGTTTAACACGTGTTTAGTAGATTAAATCAAGACTTTAATAAAAAACTTGCTAAATTTTTAGAAAAAGTTGAAATAATTCGAGAAAAGTTTGAGATATTTTTGATTAAATCAAAATGATTTATTCCTTTTCAATAATTAAATGTAGGCTCAAACGGTTAAGGTAAAAGTGAGAGTTCATGCTAAGTAAGCCTAAACAAATATTAATTAAAATAGCCTAAATTAAGTAATTATTATATGCTTAATTAGTGGAAAGTGAGCCTAATCTGACTCAGAAAGCTCATCTTTTATCTTTTTGACTCGAGAAGTTCTAGCTTTATTCTTAGCGATAGCACCTTTAATATTGCTTTGTGCCTCTCTAATCTTTCCTTCTCTCGCAATTAAAAGTGAGAGTTTGTCTCGTAACTTATCTTCTGAAGCACGAGTAGCCAATAGTGATTTTGTAGCTGAACCTAGTTTAGAAGTAAGAGCTTTACGACTATTATTTAATCGTTTTAACTCACTCTTTACGTCAGAAATAGCTTCGTTCAAGAAGTTTTTGTTTGTTGATTTAGCTTTTCTGGCCATGGTAACATGACAAATCTGATATTTATAAAATTAGTGTTAAATTTTAACTTGATCTCGCTTAACTCGCTTTATTTTACGGTAAAAGTGAGACTTTGCTTTAAGATACGTTTTCTTAGTTATACTCCCCAATGCATATGCTCGTTCTAACGTAGATAATTTCTTTCTTAATTGATCCTCTTTAGTCTTAGAAACTTTATGTTTCTTTAAGAAAAGTGAGTGTTTCTTATGCACACGATGTATCTTTCTTAAATGGTGCCTGTTGTGTCTAATTAACTTCAGAAATAGAAATGTTACAACTAAAATTATACCGTAATTAATTGTAGAGATAGGTATACCTTGTAAAGATTTAGTCAATTCGATTGATTGGTAGGCAACTGCAGTCTTATCTGCCTGATTCAAAGTGAGAATTAATCCATATGTGCCTTCTTCTAAATCCGAAGGTATAGTTAGACTCAATGTGTCATTGTAATTCAAATCCTCAAATGAAATAGAGGTTATTCTTTTTGTTAAGATACTGCCTTCATGTGAAAATAATGTCGCTGTGAGCTTAACATCAGTAAATTTTTCGCTAGTTTGTTTAGATATAGAATAATCTATTTGAGTATCTCTTCCGATTGAAAGTCCGCTAAGTTCAATAATGTTTAATTCACATTCAAAATTGCTAGCAGATGTAACAAATAAAGGTATATTCACTAAAGATTTTGGTGAACTAATCTTAATCATACCAAAAATATTCTCACTTCCGTCGGTCTGCAGAACAATATCTCTATCAGCCTCTGCGCGAACTGCAGATAGAGTTCTTATAAAATTAGGCGTATCTACTAAAACATATAGTGGGTCTTCCTCGAGATTTTTTATATTGAGAGTTGTTCTTTCTTCGTCAATCAAATCTAAACTTGATTTATCAACAGAGAATTTTGTTGAAAATTTTTGTGGTAAAATTATAAAGGTTACGTCATCATAATCGGATAATTCTCCATCACTCACTTCAAAATTAACATTGTAGATGCCGATTTTTTCAACAGATGGCAAAAATTGGATAATTCCTTCTGTTTTGGAGACCATGTTTGGATAAAATAGGTCATTATCGGAACTGAAAGTTAAAGTTCCGCCATCAAGATCGCTGGCTTTTAGATAATAAGTAAATGGATTTTGCTCAATAAATTTATCTTCAAGTGGATCAAATAGCGGTGCATTGTTTTCCACTGTTATCTGTGCGCCTACGAAAGGCAGTATTAGCAATAGTATAAAGAGCCGTTTAATCATATTTTCAAATGTGTTCAAAATTATATAAGATTATCTTGCTCTCTTGATTTTTTTAACAGAACGACGTGTGTGTATTGAATGGAATCCTGCTACAATCAACAACGTGATTAATATCAATACTACTAATTCTGAACTGATTATATCTTCTCTTGAGATGACTTCAAAAGTTTGTGTTGCTGTAGAAAGTTCTTTGCCATATCCAGTATATACTGCCAATACATATCTTCCTGCAGGAAGGTCTTCAGAAAGTCTAATTCCCCACGAATAAGAAATACCTTCAGAGGTATCTACATTCGAAACTGCTGCTCCGTTAATTTTATTGGTCCGTGAACTCAAACTATTTACATATTCATATATATTTAATTCTCGTTCCCCTTCAATTATGATTTGATTATTTGAATCAATGATTTGATACTTTATTTCTATACTTTCAATATCTTCCTCAATAAAATTATTCAAGAAGATATGTGGTCTCAATGTTTCTCCTGGAACCACTCTGGCTAAATCCAATTTTCCAGTAAATTGTAAAGTTGGTGAATAAATATCTGGCCTTAACGTTAATTCCAAAGGTATTCTCCCTGGTTCCAATTCAAGAGTTACATCTAATGAAACATATTTTGTTGTATCCTCATTTGTAATTCTGACTTCCCCGCTATATACTCCGATTACTTCATCATATGTATTCAATTTAATCTCAATTTCTTTTGATTGTCCAGATCTCACAGTAATATAGTCTTCTGTGACTGCAATGCCTCTCAAACCAATAAGTTCAACACTGTATTCTCTTGTATCTGTGTTGTTATTTGTAATAGTAATTAGTTCAGTCAATTCATCATCGGGAGTTGTTACTACTTTAACAACTTCTAAATCTAAACTAAAATTAGGGACTTCTTCACTAACTGTTAGCGTACGGAATCCACCTCCTCCGCCTCCTCCGCTGCTAACTGGATCTTCATCATCAGTTGATTCAATAACATCAATTGTAAACGTCTCAGATACATTTGTAATTCCATCACTACAATAGAGTTCACACGTAGAATTACCTTCAAAACTGCCTGCCGGAATTATTTTTATCTCATTTCCACTAACTGTACAATTAACTTTACTTACCTCTTCATTAACTAAATAAAACGTGAGAGTTTCACCTTCGGAATCAGTACATTGTCCATTTCCTGAAGCAGTCATATCTGAATCTACAACATATTCTGAGGAATCAACTAATACAATTACGTTTGCAATCTCTTGGTCCCAAGTAGGTGCATTATTTAGTATACTGAATGTAAGTGTTCCTGTGTCTGTTGCAAAACCGTTTATTGTTACACCAGAAAAAAATGCTAAGACAATTGCAAAAAGTAGGATTATGATTTTATGACGATCCATATTTCCTAAATTACTTCAATTATTAAATACTTATTCGTGTTCTTTTTTCCTAATTAATAGATTAATTAAGAGTGCACCAACTAAGAATATAGATAATGCCATTAAAGAAAATTTTCCAAAGTTTCTAAAAATATGTTGTTTATATGAAATTTCAGATAAATCAAATGTTACCAATCCTTTGACCACATGATTTACTGAACCTCCTGGTCTAGCAGCTTGAAGAACAACTATCGCGCCGTCTATTGAAGAATTATCAATTGTTTTAAAATTTGTAGAGTTAAAAGTTACATAAGTACAATCATATCTTCCTTCTGTAGTAAAATTATTTTTTGGAAAACTGAAAGATTCTATGAATTCACCTGGTGCTTCTAAATCAAATGTCACAGTGAGACCTTTTGGATTTGCCTCAGAAAAAAATTCATTATAAACACAGAAATCAATAGTGTGAGTATGATTTTCAAATACTTTAACTTCTTGCTTACTTGGATTTATTCCTACTGCGAAAACTGAAGGTATAATTAATAATAATAAAATAAAAATGTAAATCCTCTTCATTTATAGGAAGAGGAAACTTTACTTAATAATATTATCTTTCAGATTATGTTGCTATACAAGTAACTGTTACAGTAGTTGTATCAGCTGAAGCTACTACTGCATCTGTAGCTATTTTATGTTCAAATCCGATATATACTTCGTCTGAACTATCTTCAAATTGGAAATCATCAACCATTGCTGCTGCAGATCCACCACTATATGTCATTGCATCTTTGGCGCTAACCGGTGCTGTATGAGTACCTGCTGATGAACTTTCTTTGTCATATGTATAAAATTTGAATGTTGGGCTTCCTGCTCCAGATCCTCCGAAAATAGCAGCATAACTTGCTTCATCTGATTGAATAGTACAAATTAAATCGGTATTACCTGTATTAGTCATGTACATTTCATTTGAACCGGTAGAAGTATTTTTTGTCTCACCTACTCCTCCTGAAGTTATTGTCGCTGCATCGTCAGTAAGAGTGAAACTGGTAGTACCTGTAATAGTGAATGTAATTGTTCCTTGATCTGTTGCAAATCCTGTAATACTATCACCATAAACCATGATTGCTGCGATCAAAACTGCCGCAGCTATTAATGCATATTTCTGTTTTTGAGTTAAATTTCCTTTTCTACTACGTCGTTTCGCCATTTGAGTCTCCTCCATCTGAATCTACACTAGTATCCAGAATAGTAAATGAAATTGTTCCTGTTGCTACCGCTGGCTCTGAAACTTCAGTTAATGAATCAGACATCATAAATCCACCGGCGCCAGCTAAAACAACTGCCCCGAGAAGTAAATATGCGTATAAATGATTTCGATTCATGTCTTTAATTTCAGCTCTTACTATTTAAGTATTGCCCCGTTATGCTGTACAGTCACTTGATGAAGTAGTGAAAGTTATAGTGGTACTATAATCTTCTACTGCTGTATCTCCTGGAACATCCATCCAGAATCTATAATATTCCTTATTTCCTGCAGCGAGTGTGGTTGAAGATCTTACTTTACTTGTAGTCATTGATTGTGCCGCACTTAATAATGGAGAGGAACTACTTCCTGTTTGGTTTCCATCCCAAATCATATTTCCAAGACTCATCGTTTCACTACCTCCGCTAAAGTCTCCAGCTCCATGTAAACAAGTTTGTACGTTTGTGTTTGAATCTGCAGATAAGGTTAGATAATATCCAGGTGCACTGCTACCAAGATTATTCAGTGCGGCATTTTCATCATTATCACCTACATTTAAGTTTCCGAAACTGATTGTACTTGTTGCTAAACTTACTGCATAGTATTCTGCAACTACTGCAGATGCAGTTGTTGAAGAAACACTTGATGCAAATCCTGTCAGCTCAATTGTAGTGAAAGTCATTATTGGTAAGAATACTACAAGCATGGCCGCTAATACGGTGATTGCTTTTGCTCTACTCTTACTTGATTGATTTTCGTGTTTGATTCTAGAGATTAAATCTTTCTCTCTGTGCTTGATTGCATCTAATCTCTTCTTGAAATATTTTTTCTTCTCTTCAACAGTCTTTCCGCCAAGCAGATACTTGAACTTATCTTCGTAGAGTTCATATGAAATTTTCTTTTCTCTCAAACCCTTATTTAGTTCGATTAAACGTTTTGCTAATCTATCTCTCTGCTCAAGAATTTGCGTTCGATGTCTTCGAATGTGTTCCAGATCTCTTCTCAAAGAGGCTAGTTTTTGACTCATTTGACCTTCACCTCCTCAATTAATGCTTTACAATTCCAGCTATTCAGAAATTGTTTTACTTCACTCAATTTTTTCAGTGGTACAAGAAAAATTGATTTTGCTAGAACTTCTTTGGAATCTTTTTCAAAAATTCCTTTTGAGCCTCCTCGGCCATACATTCCATAAACAAACTGTACTCGTTGGCTTGCAGTTAAATGGGTGGTTGAATAACGAATGAGTGCATGTGTTGGATTTTCGTTGATTGTTTTTTTGGTTGAAAATTTACATTTCCAAGTTTTTAAGAACGTTTCAATCTCCTTTGAATTTTTTTCAGTAACTGAAATAACTGACTTGGCTAGAAAAATAGATTGGGTGGAATCAAGAATTCCTGCCTTTCCGTTACGTCCTTTTAGTGCATAGAAAAATTTAACACGTTCAGTGGGAGTCAGGTGACTAGAATTATATACATAAATATGTCTGGTTATCGATCGTTTAACCAGTTGTACCACCCAACTGTTAATACTGTTAACAAGTTAGTATATAAATCTTCTTTTTATTAAGTTTATTAACTAATAGTGTTATTTTAGTATATATTGTTAAGTTTGTTAACATATATGTTAAAAAATTAAATCTTAGCGCGTAAATCCTCTAATTCTGACCTTAGCGATCTATACTTCTCTAGTTCTTCTGGACTTGCAATATTTGTGGCAACTTTCTTGTGAAGTACCATTAAAGTAGAATACTTTTCCATATATTCGTCACGAAGATTAGATTCTTGACTTAGTTCTGGTTTCTTCTTTCGTTTAGTCCAGAACCAAATTATGAAAATAATTAAAGCAATTAATCCGCCGATACCGATCCCCAAAAATATATTTGGCTCAATTGAATCTAAAATTGTTAATCCGATGGGTGTTCCGCAAATAATATTTAGTTCTAGAGGAGCAGAAACTCCTACTTTAGCAACTGCACCAGAACCTTGAACGGTAGAGTCACTAACTGTCGTAGCAACAACATTTCCGGTTAATTTAACAGGAGATTCACAGTCTTCAACTATTTTTGGGACTTTAAAACAAACATCTAATTCCTTGGAACTATTACTATATGTGTATGCATCTAAATTCAAATTCTTCTGACGGTATTGATATTCAGCAAATTCTCCTTCTGTAACCATTGTTGCAGTGATTGCTGTATCAAATGGATTATATACACCATAAGTTAAACAAGTCACATCTTCTTGAATTGCATCAGAATATTCAAAAGCATATTTTATACCTACTCCTGAATCTGCAAAGGCCGGACTAAGTAAAAGTAATGTTGTGAATAGAATCACAATCTTTTTCATATTAATTTTAGTCGCTCTCATTTTTTAGACATTTCCCTCGATATTAAATATTCGAAACCGTGACTTCGGCTAGCATACTTGTATTGTTTAATTCCTTTATCTAATTGTTTCAGTAATACTTTATCGATTGTAACAGTAATTCTCTCTTTCATACGTTCCCCCGAAAATATGTGGTTGTATTATATGTTCCCGCTGATGTAGCAGAAGGTACGGTCAAGAAGAACTTGAAATAAACAATGTGTGAGGCATCTGCCGCTAAATTCGTTGCTGCGTTTACATAAGACGTAGTCATCGCAGTTGCTGAACCCGGAACAGTATTAGTAGTACTATTTTTGTACGTAAAATTTCCTATGCCTATGTCTGTTCCTGAACCTTTACTTAAATCTCCAGATGATTTTATTGTAACATTTGGTTCTCCTCCGTGAGCCTCAATTGTTACATAATAACTTGATGCTCCTGTTCCCCCATTCGCACTAGCATCAAAGGTTGCACCTGTAGTATTAGCTATGGACCAATCTAAATCATTAGTTAAATTTGTAGAAATCGACATTGAAATTGTCTTTGATACAACTATATTGAAAGTGTCATCTGCGGTTAAACTTCCATCACTACACCTAATAGTACAACTGGCAGTTCCACTGTAATTTGTGGCAGGTGTTACACTCAAGGATGTACCTGAAACAGTACAATCTACTTGTGCCGTATTTTCAGTTTGAACTGTGAATGAAAAAGTTGTTGATGCATCTACATCTGTACATACTCCTCCAGGGGAATCATCTAATTCTTCATCTATTTCTGCCGTTGCATTATCTGCATTCATTGCATGATCTGGAATTACAGTCGACCAAGTTGGTGCTTCATTCACATTAGTTACATCAATAGTCATAGTCTCATCATAATACAATCCTCCTGAATCTGTGACTCTAACAGGATAACCGTATAGTGTAGCGGTTTCGTAATTTAAACTTGTGCCACTACTTACTGTAACTACTCCTGTTGAACTTGCGATTTCAAATAGACTTGTTCCGTTTCCAGATCCTTGCTCAGTCCAAGTCATACTGCCTCCTTGTGAATCAGTTTCACTTAAAGTTCCTACTACTGTTGTAGATGCAGAATTCTCAGCTATATCATTGTCTCCAGAATCCCAGGATATGTCCGTTGGAGCAGTATTAGCAACTCCAATATTTCTAGTTGCAGATGTTTGTGTAGATCCATCTTGGGCAGCATCATTTGGCGTGACTGCCACAGTCCAATTTTCACCTAGAGACGTCATTGAAGAATCTATTACAGTATAATTTGGGGTTCCAGAATTATATATTTTTGTGATTTGATCCCCAGTAAGTGCAACATCATATATTTGAGCACCGTCGACTAAACCATCTACTGGCCAGTAATATGCTGCTCCACCTGCTCCAATTCTTATTTGATTGCTGTTACTTCCAGTAGTCGTCAAAACTCTTGAGTCGGTGCTTATTAAATTGGCATTATGATATATTTTAGACTCATCTGACGTGGTATCCCACGTACCACAAACATGATGCCAGCTACCTCCAGTAAATGTGGCGGAACCATAGCCTCCTGCTTGATCCAACCCCCATCTCAAACCTACACCTGATTGATAATATAATTTGAATGCATCTCCTTTACTAATAAAATAAGTAGTGTCAGATATTGTGGAATCCGGTTTTACCCATAAACATGCAGAAATTGCTGACATCCCGTCAAAATCAGAATCGTCTGCTCTGTAAAGATAATCTCCGCTTGTGGAACTTACTTTTGTTAAATCGTAACAACCACCGCTTCCAGTCAGACCACACGTACCGGCATTCTTCCAGTCTGCACCGTTATTTGTAAGATCATTACTTAAACTAGAATAATCATTTATTGCAGATGAGGAATTAGTATTAAATTGGGCATTTAATTTTGCAATGGAAACTGTTTCTTTCCTAAAGTCAAAAATTGCAGTGAGGGCTTCTGATTCTGGATCGGAGAAACTAACAGCTGTTGCAGTTAAGTTAGACGACGTGGTAGGGCTTGTAGGAGTAAGAGTTGGAGTTGAAGAAGTAGGTGCCTGGTTATTTACTGTAATTGATACAACTGAATCAGCTGTTCCTCCGGCACCGGCGGTGTCAGTACACCTTACCGTACAACTTGCTGTACCATACCAGTTTGAAGCAGGTGTTATTGTGAAATTGACACCGTTCGCTATTGCACAATCTACTTCGGAAGTAGTTTCTGCAGTGATACTAAATGCATGCCCAGCTCCGTTATTGTCACATACTCCTCCTGGTGAGTTAGATAAATCAGCATCGCAAACAGTTGTACCTGAATTTGAATTTACTGTTGAACAAGTTGGTGCTGTTGCCCAATTTGGGTAACTTCCGCCTCCGCCTCCGCCATCATCACCCGGATTAGATGGGTCAGTTCCGGCAACAATTTCATCATGATCATTAACGCCTCCGCCATCAGTATCGGCAGCATTATATTGAACTCCGAACGCATTAAAATATTCTCCTCCTCCGCCTGCGATCCAAGATTCAGCAAAATCAGAAATACAATCACCGTCCTCGTCGCAATTAGCTGGATCAGCTCCAACTCCGTCACCTGTACAAGGACCAAGCATTGGACCAACAAAAGGTAATGCATTACAACCTGTTGCAGATCTATATGCTGGACTGAGTGGATCCGCTGGGTCAGTTCCTAACAGTAGCTCATCTAAATCGAATATTCCGTCACTATCAGCATCTGCAGTGAAATCTGGATCATATGCAAAATCTACATCATTATTGATATCATTACCGAAATCAAATTGCATTCCAAATATTTCCATAGGCATTTGTCCGATTGTGTGTGAAATTTCTGCAGTTTCAGAACAAGAATAGTCTTCTAAGATATACGAATATTCACTCATTGAAGAATAAAGAATAGTGTCACCACATTTTATGTAATTGAAAGTTAGAACTTGATTTGATAATTCATCTTTTGTTATGTTTAATGTTCCAGTTCCAGTTGTGTTAAAATAAACTATCCAGTCTCCACCAGATATTCCGGATTCCCACGGATTGATAACGGTAATATCAAATTCTAAAATAAATTCTTGTTCAGATAAATGTGGTGTAATCCATGAAATTTTATCAATTAAGGTGTCGCCATCCTCATCGTAAAATGTTACGTTAAAATCTTCACGTTCAGTTACATCTGTTTTGATTCCATCAATCATCCAGAACAATCTAACTTGTTCAGAGAGTAAATTCGGTACTGAAGCATATGTCAATATTTTTTCGTAATGAAAGTCAGAGGAGATAGTAACTCGTTTTTGGAGTTTACCATCTACCTCAGACGTATCTGTTTCGACAACTTCAGGAGGTTCTGTCTCAACTATTTGTTGAGTATCATTTTTTATCCAAGTAACAGGTTTATTGATTTCAGCAGTTAATTGAGTGAATTCACTCAAATCAGTAGTATCTACAGTTGTAAAACTTTGGATATTCGAATAACCGGAATTTAATGACATCACTGAAATGAACATTGCTAAGGAAGCAAAAATAATTAATGAGTTACCAAGCGCAAAGGATGGTTTATTCATCTCTTACCTCCTTTTGATGCTAGAAACTCAAGTACATGGCTTCGATTTGCAAATTTTCTGGATTTAACTTGATAATCTATCCATTTCAAAAGTTTCTTATCAATCGTTATAGTTATTCTTTCTTTAGACATATCTAGCTCAATTAGCTAGTACATATATTTAAGTATTACTACATATCTATACATACTAAGTATGTATTAAATATTTAACACTAATTTAATTGGTGCATGATCTGAACCCATTACCTCATCCAAAATTTGAGAATTTTTCACTTTTGATTTAAGCTTCCCTGATGTTAAAAAATAGTCAATTCTCCAACCAATATTCTTCTTCCTTGCATTGAATCTGTAACTCCACCACGAATATTGTTCAGGTTTTTCGTTAAAAAGTCTAAAAGTATCAATAAAACCATTTGTTATATATTTATCAAAACCTGCTCGTTCTTGAGGACTAAATCCTGCGTTTTTCATATTTTGCTTTGGACGAGCTAAGTCAATCTCTTTGTGAGCAACATTGAAATCTCCACAAGTCACAACAGGTTTAGTTTTCTCTAATTCTGTTAAATATTTTAAAAATTTGTTATCCCATTTCTTCCGAGATTCGATTCGAGCTAGCCCTCTTTGGGCATTCATAGTGTAAACATTCACAAGATAGAAAGTATCAAACTCTAAAGTAATAATTCGGCCTTCAGTATCACCTTCTTTAATATTTCCGCCATAGCTCACATTAAGTGGTTTTATCTTTGAAAAAACAGCTGTTCCAGAATATCCTTTCTTATCTGCAGAATTCCAAAAATGATGTTCATATTCTTGTAGAAGTTCATCGACTTGATCAGGATGAGCCTTAGTTTCTTGAATGCATAAAATAGTTGGGTTTTCTTTAGATACAAAATCAGTGAATCCTTTTTTCAAAACTGCACGAATGCCGTTCACATTCCATGATATTATCTTCATAATAAACGCACAAGTATAGCTAGAATTGTGATTGCAATAACGTATCCCATAACAGTAGTAGGTTTGATTTGTATGAATGAATCTTCACTATCGCCATAACTAACAATCCCTCCTTGAGAGGAAGGTAATCTAACTTTGTTCTTCTTAGCCATGTGAAAAAACAGAAATTATTGTTTAAAAATTGTTCGAAGAAGAATATAACGCAGAGATATAAGCCACCTTTTGTTCTGTCCCGATACGGACGACAGATGCAGACATTCGACTAAGCGGCATACGCCTTGCACTCATCCAGTCTGACCCTATTTCACCTTACTCTGTACAACTTCAGCCGAAGCGTCATCATACGAACAGAGCAGTTCGTTTCTGTTGCCAGACGAGCCGATTAAAGCACGCTTGCGCTGGACTTCGCGAGTGGGTGGACTTTCCACAGTGTTAAACACCGATAGTCTGCCTCTCTGCGTTAGTTTTGCTGTTATTTTACGGTTTAAAAGCATTTTGGCTAAAGAGTTTTATAGTAAAATGGAGTTATTTAGCCATGTGGCAAGATTGGATTAAGAAATTGATTGGTTATGATAAACATAAAGTTTGGAAATACTTTTTGCCAATGAGACAATTGAAAACTATTGAGAAATCTCATAAAAAATAAAGTTTATCTTCTTCTTTTTGGAACTTCAGATTTTATTGTTTTGAAAAATACATAAAATAAGACTACATCGATGGCAAATTCTGCTACAGGCAACATTCCTAGCGGACTTAGAACAATATAATCAATTATGTAAACAAGAGCTGCTGCAATCAAAATTG
>CAZTOR010000008.1:0-13780 GCA_964615505.1 Candidatus Woesearchaeota archaeon | reverse complement strand
AGCAACAACAGCAACAACAGCAACAACAGCAACAACAGCAACAACAGCAACAACAAATGATGTTAATACAACAACTAATGCCATTATTGATTGCACACAATAATGTTCAAAATCAACAAAACGTTCAACAATTAATTTCCGCACTGAACATTCAACAAAACGTTAATCAAGTATTGAATCAACCAGTAAATGTAATACTCGCGCAGCAATTAATAGAACAATTAAATAGAAATCAACCAAGACAAGATAATGATGCAATTTTACAATTAATTATTCAATTATTAACAAATTTAGGTCAACCTGTTTCTGAAGCTCAAGTTAATGAAGCTCAAATTGTAACTCCGTCCAGGATAACCTTATACAGAGGTGTTATGGAAAGAATGAAGCTTAATGTAATGGTACCGAAAGGTTCTCAAAAAAAATATTTCTTACAATTTAAGAACATGGAATCATTGACTTTAACTTTGGAAACCACCACTGAAAAAGGTATAAAAGTAGATAAAGAATATGGACCATTTACAACTTCAATTTTAGGAGCAATTATCATTTTACCTCAAGCCAGCATTCCTTTAGGAGAACAAGAATTTATTGTTGAATTAACTGATGAAAATCATAAAGTTATACAAGTTAGTAAAACGAAAGTTACAGTGGTTTCAAAAGAAGATAAATCAGAAGAAGCTCAACCTAAATCAGACTCACTGCCAGAAGTAGTAAACCCTCCTGAAGAAGATTCTAATAAAATAAAAAAGAGAAGTGATGATTTGTATATTAAATTAAAGAAACAATCTGGAGTCGTAGTGGGGCAAGGAGAAAGAACCCTTCAAGCAATGGATAGATTACATAAGCTCGAATTAATATATTTCCCAGAAAAAAGCGGAGACAAAGAGGCAAATGCTCAGAGAATATCATTTATAGCAGGGTTAGATACATTTAGAAATATATCTCAACCAGATCCTAACGGAAGATTTGTAAATTTGGACATATTGGAGAGCAACGTAAAGGGAATGTCAACGTTGATCAATACATTATTGCCAAGTAAAGGTAAAAAGGCAGAAATGGTTTGGAAAAAAGGCCAAGAAGCCAATGAGCGAAAAGGGCAAGAATTAATTGAAGGTGCAACTGAAAATGAAAGGAAATTTATTACTGCATTCAGAACTTCTTTAACAAATTTAAGTAAATTAATTGACCGAGCCAAAGAATTAAATGGTGAAATATTAAAAATCATTCAAGAAAACCCAGTAAGAGTTGAAGTCGAAGAAATCGGACCAGGAATACATCAAGAAGAAGAGTAGTAACCTTTTTATTAATAAACCAGTTTAGATAACCATGGTCCAAGTTGTGAATCCTCTTGAAAATGCAGTTGAATTATTAGGTAGTTTTGGATTCTTTACGGTTATTTTACCATTCATATTAGTTTATGCATTAGTGTTGGGATTACTCGAAAAAACCAAACTTTTCGGAGACGATTCAAGCGCAACTTCAGTTAATCAAGTAATTGCTCTGGCAATCGGGGGTTTCGTAATAACTTCAACAGATATAATCGAGTTGATGATGGGAGTAATTCCTCAAGCATCATTTTTGTTAGTAACAGTTCTTTTACTCATGATGATAGCTGCATTGATGGGATTAAATATGGACGATGGTCTATTTGGAATCGCTAAAGCTCCAGTTTTGCTATTTGGATTAATTACTCTGATTTTCTTAATGATTATTGATGCAGGTGTGGAAGGAGGAATACCTATAGTTAGACAATTAAATGAACTTGTAATTGGGTCACAACCATTTTTACTACAGGGAGAAGCATTAAGTACACTTTTGGGATTGACATTCGTTCTAGGAATACCGCTAGCAATAATGTATTGGCTTAGGAAATAATGGCAGTTACAATAACGTCGGGAATTGATCTCCTTCAGGATTTAGGATTTTTTGAAGTAGTCTTTCCATTCGTTCTTTTCGCAGCAGCTACATATGGAGTTCTTAATCAAATTGGCATATTTGGAGATAATCAAGGTTTGAACGCATTAATTGCGATAATGCTTGCACTAATGTTAATATCAGTAGCTCCTGCAGTTAAGTTAGTTTCCACATTATTAGTATATTCAACCTTATTATTCAGCGTAATATTATTTTTAGTACTTATATTCAGATTTATGGGACTGGAAATGGAAGACATTGCAGCTGCCGCTAAGCAATCTGAAGTATATGTTGCAGTTTTTGCAGCATTAATTATTTTATTGATAATTGCAGTAACTTCATCAATTCCTGAAATACAGCAAGCTACTGAACCTAATTTGCTTACTTTGGAGGAAGCACAAGGTTCTGGAATTCAAGAAGGGCAAGTTCTAAGTTCTTCACCTCAAGGAGAAACAACAATTGAGAGAGGAATAGCAACAATTTATGATCCATCAGTTTTATCCGTAATTGTAATGTTACTAATGTTTGCAGGAGCCGCACTTTTAATCGGTAGACCTGGAGTATCAAGATAATTATTTTTTATTAACTGTCTCAGAAAGTTTTTTCACATTTTCAGTAAATTCTGGAATAAGTTTCTGAAATACCTTACCCATTGCTTGGATTTCAACATTGACGTCACCAAGCGATTTATTATATTCATCAACCTTTCCAATCATTGCATTCTGAGCATCATTAACTTTTTTGTTTAAATCATCTAATTGTTTTTTGAAGTCTGAAACTTGGTTAGTTAAATCAGTTTTCCAAGAAGTTAAATTTGATAATTCATCATTTATCTTACTCGATTTTTCATTTAACACAGATTCTACAATTTTTTCAATATCTTCTGTCATCAACTCAGTATGATTTTCAGTAACAGAAGGAGTTGGAATATCATTTGGACCACTTATGCTTGGTGCTGAATTATCCAACGGAGGATTTAATTCAGGAAGTCCCGGTTCAGAGGATAAATTTGGAGAAGATGGAAGTCCGGAATTTGATTGAGAAGGCATATATGGAGGAGGTGTAGGCAATGCTGGAACTTTTGCTTTATCTTCTGGTTTTTTATCAAATAGTGCCATCATTTGTTCTTAATTGGGTCCCAGAAATTTATATATCTTTCCAGAACTTTAATTTCTTTTTTTGTAGCTACATCACTAACCAACGAAGAAAGACGCCTTACTTCATTTTCTAACTCAACAATTTTATCATTATGATTTTTAAAATTATTATCTAAATCCGAAATTCCCGAATTTGAAGATTTATGTTTTTCATTTAAGCTATTTTCTATCAAATCAATTTGATCTCCAAGATTATTAATTCGATTTTCAAGTAGATTTAAACGACGGTTTATTGTTGCTAATTCAGAATAGGTTTGATCAGTATTTTCTAATTTTTGAGGAAGAACACCGATTTCGGCCATGATAAGTATTTTAATTGTCTAATATATTTAAGTATATAGTATGGCTTCATCCGAAAATCCTTATCGAATTAGAGAAGAACCCGGACAAAGAATTCTGGAAATTGATTATTCAAAAAACATACATTCTCCTTCAATTGAATCTAGTGAAATCGTTATGGCCGACACCATAAATAAGATTATTAGAGTTGGTCGAATTACACAAATCGAATTTAAACAACAAGAAGATATTCTCTATCCTGCAGACCAAACTGAATTACTTTATGAGCTTGCTGCAATGGCTCAAGATTTAGTAGATAATGCTAAAGTTCTCGCGGAAGCATATGTAAAAACAATTGAAGATCCTGAAGAATATCCGGGAAGATTGGAATTTTTGAAGTCAGTAGTTAATTACGGATTTAAAGAGGATCCTGTTGCTGCATATTTGAGAATTATGGCTAGAATCGACCGAGAACAAAAAATTGCTGAAAATATATCTAGACAAAGTGCACAGTCCAGACAAGTTTTCATAACAACTTTGACATCACTTAAGGAAAGATTTGAGAAACTAAAGCTCTTCAAATTGGTTCAATCAAATTTGAATAAGCATAAACCTGGAAGCAGAGAAATATATCATAATATTTTTAGTCCAATAATTAAACCAAATTTTTTGTATGCAAAGTTAGTCACTAAATTACCGGCCGGAGCAAGAGAATTAGAAGCATATCGTCTTGAGAATGATACAAAAGTTTCAATTTTAGATTTACCCGGAAAAGTTCGACCAATATACCATGTTGTCCCTCCTGAATTAAATCTAAGTGAATCAAAATATACGTTATTGGGTGAAGCCAAACGAATCGTATCTGAACATAAACCACAACGTTCCGAATTTATTGATCCCGAAAAAACTCGAGAATTATTTTTATCTGTTGAGAAAGATTTACTTAAGGATTTAAGTGCTACAAAGAAAATTGAATTAACAAATAAAGATTATGAGAATCTGGCACAAATTTTGGTAAGATATACTTTGGGATTTGGATTAATTGAAGTAATTTTATCGGACGAAAATATACAAGATATATCTATTAACGCACCTTCTAATCTGAACGAAGTATCTGTTGTTCATCAAAAATATGGAGAATGTAGAACAAATATTACTTTAACTTCGAAAGAAACTGAAGCAATGGCAACTAAATTAAGATTACTTTCTGGTCGACCTCTTGACGAAGCAAATCCAGTATTAGATACCAATTTATCACTTCCGGGATCTACTGCGAGAGTCGCAGCAATTCAACCACCACTAAGTCCATCAGGAATCGCATTCTCTTTCCGAAGACACAGAGAAAGACCTTGGACATATCCTCTTTTCATAAATAACGGTATGATTAGCTCTCTTGGAGCAGGACTGATGAGTTTTTTAATTGATGGCGGACGAACAATATTAATTGCAGGAACTCGTTCCTCGGGAAAAACTTCCTTTTTGTCATCATCTATAGTCGAATTAATGCGTTCAAATAGAATAATTACTGTCGAAGATACTTTGGAATTACCTATAAAGACTTATCAGGAATTAAAGTATGATATTCAATCGATGAAGGTTCAAGCAGTAATTACTCAAACAGATTCTGAATTGACTGCTTCTGATGGAATTCGTGCAGCATTAAGACTTGGCGATTCAGCATTAATCGTTGGAGAAGTTAGAAGCAAGGAAGCAACTGCTCTCTACGAGGCAATGAGAGTCGGAGCTTTAGCAAACGTAGTTATGGGAACAATTCACGGTGATTCTCCTTATTCCATATATGATAGAGTAGTAAACGACTTAGGCGTTCCTAAAACTTCTTTCAAAGCAACAGATATAATTGTTGTTGCTAATCCTGTAAAATCTTCTTCAGGATTGGATAAGAAAAAGAGAGTAATTCAGATATCTGAAATTAGTAAAGAATGGACTGATGATCCTTTAGCTGAAAAAGCATTTATTGATTTAATGGTATATAACCCAAAAACGGATATGTTGGAGCCAACGGAAACTCTTCTTAAAGGAAAGAGTGTTGTCTTAAAATCAATTGCTTCGAAAATTCCAGAATGGACGGATAATTGGGATGCAGTTTGGGATAATATTCAATTACGTGCTAAAATAAAAGATAAAATAGTTGAAATTGCTAAAGATGACCCCGAAAAACTTGAAGCAGAGTTCACCATAAAATGTAACGACAATTTCCACAAAATTAGCCAAGCAGTCCTCGAAAGAGATGGCAAAACTAATTCTGACAAGATTTATTCCGAATGGGAGGCGTGGCTTGAATCAGAATTGAGAAATGGTTAATGAATTTGAATCTAGGCTTGAGAAGTATGATGATCCTCAGTCAAAAAAATCAGAATCATATGCTACAGCATATAGTAAATTCTTAGATGATAATAGGGTTTTTTTATCAACTAAATATGAAAAGGCCACAAATATAGCAAGTAAGATATTCAAAATTAAACCAAGTGAAAAAGAGCTACCAAATCTTGAGAAATATATTGCTTTATCACACATTCGTGTTGAACCAGGCAGCGTAAATTCGCTGGCAATTTTATTGAGTATGCCTTTTATTATATTCGCATTTATTGCATTTTTTTTAAGTTCATATTTTTTCATGCTAGTATTTTTTGGTGCAGCGATATTTACATTATTACATTTTTCAAATATGCCAAAATATATTTTTCAATCATGGCGAGCTAAGGCATCAGATCAATTACTTCTTGCAGTTTTATATATTGTAATTTATATGAAGAAAGACTCAAATCTTGAAAGGGCGATTTTATTTGTTGCTAATCAATTACCTCCTCCGCTTTCATTAGATTTTATGAAGATATTATGGGATGTGGAGACAGGTAAATTTTCAACAATTAATGAATCTTTAGATCACTATATGGATACATGGAAAGATTCAGAACCTGCATTTGTTGATGCGATTCATTTAGTAGAATCAAGTCTATTGGAATCAGATAGTACTAAATCAAAAAAGATTTTGGAAAAAGCATCAGACGTAATTACAAGCGGAGTTCAAGATAATATGACTCATTTTGCTCACAATTTGAAAAGTCCAATTCAAACAGTACATATGTTGGGAATCGTATTACCTTTACTTATGCTAGTTATGTTACCAATGGCTTCAGCATTTTTAGCAGATTCTATACAAGCAACACATTTAATTATGATTTATAATGTAATTTTACCCGTCCTGGTTTTCTTTTTAGGAAGAAAGATATTAATGACTCGGCCAGGCGGAGCAACTATAACTAATGATGAACAAATAAAACAACTGGCTAAATCTAGAACGGGTTTGTTAAAATTTGGAAGCATAGGACTATTTGCATTATTGAGCGTACCAACTTTTGCAATTTTATTAAATTTAGCCATGGGGGATGCATGGACATTACAAAAATTTGAAAATTCAGTTTTTTATCTCTCAATAATATTCATTTTTGCAACAGGAATATCTTCTTATATCTATTTTAATTACAAAAATAAAAAATTAATTCAATTAAGGCAAAAATTATCAAAAATAGAAGATCAATTTTCATCAGCGATATTTCAATTAGGAAATAGAATTGGTGAAAATATTCCAACCGAGGCAGCATTTGCAAATTTAGCAATAACGACTAAGGGCACAGATGTTAATGATCTTTTTTCTTTAATTAATGCAAATATAACTCAGAAAGGGATGACTCTTGAAGCAGCAATCTTCGATAAGAAAAACGGAGCCATTAACAGTTTTCCTTCACCTTTGATTGAATCCGTAATGAAATTATTGGTTGAAGGTTCCAAAAAAAGTCCCGCTGTTGCTGCAGATTCTATGACCACTCTTTCATTATATCTTCAAAAGATGCATCAAGTCAAAGAAAGAATGTATGATCTTCTTTCAGATAGTTTATCTTCAATGAAAATGCAACTTTCATTTTTAGCACCGTTGATGTCAGCATTAGTAGTAAGTTTATCTGTTTTAATAACAAAAGTATTAGTAAATCTTTCAGGTCAACTTGAAAATATAGATGCAGGTGGCGGAGCAACACAGGCAGGAATTGGAACGGGAATAACAAAAATTTTTCAGGTAGATGTAGCAATTCCACCATTCTTACTTCAAATAATTATTGGTTTATACATTATTCAAGTAATATTTGTACTATCTTATCTAGTGTCAGGCATATTGAATGGTGTAAGTAGAGTAGATTCAGAATGGACCTTTGCAAAAAATATATTACCGGGAACTTTATTATATTGCGGATTGGCAATTGTAGGGACCTTCTTATTTTCACAATTAGCATTCATTGTGACCGGAATGTTGACTTAAACTCAAAAACTATATAAAAAACCGGAACCAATTATGATTATGCGAAAAGGACAAATTAGCATGAATACTATTGTATATGTTGCAATAGCTTTACTTGTCTTAGTTTTAATTGTAAGTGTTACAACTGGAAGTTTTGGAAATTTAGCAAAGCAATTTGAAGATGTTACTCCGGATGAATTAGAAACAGTTCGAACAAGTTGTACAACTGCATGTAATACTGCAAAAACAGCAGTAGCATCGTCAGGGGCAAACGCATTTGGTACTTCACAATATTGTTCAAGCACATATAATGTTGATGTAAATGGTGATGGTTTAATTTCTGATGCAGAGAATTTACCTTGTTGGTCACCACCTATAAGTGTTAATTGTCAAGCAACCGGAAAAACCGCAACCGGAGCCAGTTTAATTATAAATCCTACTGATCTTGATTACGGATGTTAATATGAAAGGCCAAATTAGTATTCAGACAATTGTCGGATTAATTATAGCATTAACTGTTTTAATTGCAGTAATCTTATTTTTTACAGGTAAGTTTGCAGATCTCAGCGGAGACATTGACAAAATTCAACCAGATACGCTTGCAAATAGTGCTGAATGTAAATTAGCATGTGATCTAGCAAAATCTACTGATGATCCAATGTTATGGGAATCAAAAAAAGAAAGTTGTAATGCAATAAATTATACTTGCAACGAAATGTATGAATAGTTTTTAATAAAACAAGCTTATATTTTCCTATGCGAGGTCAGAACTCCCCTATGTCTTATTTAATAGTGCTTATTTTATCACTAATTGCAATAGGTATAATGTTCATGGTTGCCAAGAATGCGTTCCAATAAAGGTATTAGTTTCCAAATTATTTTGATGATAGTTGCAATAGCTGCAGGTGCAGTTGGTTTAATAATTGTTGCAACTGTTTCAGATGAAGCAGTAAAAAGCGGAGACTATTCTTGTTTAATAGGGAATTCATTTAAGAATATGATGGGCGGCGATTTTCAATATGATTCCGGAAAAGGTTATTGTAAAACTGAATTGAAAACTATTCGAGTTCCAGATTTATCTAGCGCCACTTTATTTAAAGATTGCAAACCAATGATGTCAGCGCCAGATCATTTCGATATATCTGTAAATTATGCTCTCGAAAACCCTGATATTTTCATACAAGAATGTTTAGCTTATCAGGTAATGGATGAAGTCGAAGAATGTTGGGCAAATTATCTTCTTGGAGAAGCTCATTTTGATGGAACCTGTGACAGAATCTGTTTTGCAGACGGATTTTCAAGTTATCTGATGGACTCACGAGACGGAACTATAATTTTACCAAAAGTTGCAGGATCATCAATTTATTTTTATCCAGGAGAATTTGATTCAAATAATTTGGATACGAGAGCAATACGGAACCTAATTTCATTAGATTCTGCTAGACAGAATTATGGCATGATACTACGTGAAAATCAAAGGATTATAGAAAATAGAATACAAATTGAATATGTAAAACCTTTAGGAATTATGTATAAATATTCAATTGTGCAACATATTCCTGCAGATATTAGTACAGATTATTTGTCATATGCAATAACAGTAATTGAAGATAATCCGGAAAGGACTGGACTAAATGGTGCCGGATTCGCAATTGAATCTTCTGACGATTCCTTAAGCACAGGTGAAGAATGGGAAATTAAATACTATGAAGAAGAAAATATTAATGCTTTAACGGTTGGTGGAACGTTAGTCGGTGCAAGAATTGGTGGAAAAAAAGGTGCAGCCACATTAGGTAGTGCGGGTTGGATTGCAGATAGTTTTTTTGGAACAGCAGTAGGATATGATGGCGCCTCAGTCGCTTTAAATAAAAGAGGTGTTTGTTAGTAACATGAGCAAAGGTCAAATGAGTTGGCAGATTATCGCATTACTTATTGCAGTATTATTTCTTGTTTTTATGTTGGTGTTTATCGCTTCAAGTAAAACAGGAATGACAGATATTGCAAATCAACTCGTAGATAAACTAAAAATATAATGGAATTGGGAATTAGACAAATCATACTTTTAATTATAGGATTAGTTTTAGCTATGTTAATAATTTTATTCATGATTGATAAAATAGGTTCAGAAGGAAGTGTAACTGGACCGGCACTAGATCTAATAAAATCTGCTAACGAAAGTCTTCAATAAAGTTTTATATCTCTGGAAAGAAGTTAAATATGCTTTACCCTTTAATGACTTTTATAGAATATCTTTTCGGAAGTAAAATTGCAGCTACAAAACTATTAAGTTCAATAAATCCTAAACGACTGATTAAATATCATTTCTTCAATATTTTAATTTCATTAATTTTTACTTTTCTCTTATCCAATTTTTTACTGGATAGAATAAAATTAGATGAATCATACGAATTACTTTCACAATATGTTTCGTTTTCTACAACAAGCATATTTCTAGCATATCTTCCGCTTATTATTTTCAGTTATTTGTTTTTATCTGTAGTTTTTTCATTTTTAGCATTAATTTATCAAGGAATTTCAAAAGCATTCAATAGCACAGTTACTCTAAAAACGACTTTTTATTCTCTACAATTCCTAAGTATACTGCATCCTTTGAGTTATATGCTAATGTATTTGTTACTTGTTTCAACTACAATTGGATTAATGGACGTTATGCTGGCCCTAATATATATTCTGGCTTTAATTTTATTTTTTACAATCAGTAAGCAATATGCACAAATTGCAGGAGTAACAACAATTACAATCTTTTTATTGAATTTAATAATTGGAGGATTAATTATAATCATAACAAAAATTGCATTGGGAAATATAATATGAGAAAAGGTCAGATAAATATGGTATTAGTGGGAGCAATATTAGCAATCGCCTTTTTAGGAGTAATGTCACTAACTTTCAATAAATTTACAGATGTCGTAGTTTTTGATGATGTTTCAGATTCTTATTGTAAAAATAAATTAGCAGCAATTAGTTCAAAATCAGAGGGTGAAACGGGAGATGCACTTGAAAATTTTTTCAATATAAATGCTCTTGAATTTCAACGTAAGTGTAAGACTCAAGAAGAAGTAATTGATCCAAACTATGCATTAACTTCATGTCCAACTGAAGTTATATCTATGACAAGTAATACTATTCAATCTACAGAAAATTGCGTAATATATAAAATATTAACACTTACACGAAGATGTTGGGAGATGAACGGTGCCGGAACAATTGATGGATATAATTGGGCGTGTTTTAATACAATAATTGGAGAATCTGAAAGGATAGATTCAAATGTAAAAATAAGGGAAAGATTAAATTCAATTTTCCAATGCGGTTCTGAAAATGCTGGTCAAAATTGTAATTCATTAAAATCAGATGCTTTATCTGATGCGCAATTAATAACAGTTTACAATGCATATTTAGAAAATAATAAAGCAATCACAAATGGAAAATTATTTTCATGTTTAAACAATGGTGCAAATTACAATGGTGCAAATTTAACAATAAATTTAGTAAGTGGAGATACGGTAATTAATGAACCTGCATTTGACGAATGGTATAAAGATATTATTGAAAATTATTATAGCTCGGTACCATCTCGTTTTATTGATCCATATATAAATTATTCAACTAGTAGAGGTGAATGTTACAAATCTAATTTTACTTCTATACTAAATACTATTTTAACTAATACTACAAATGCACAACTAGAACATACTAGTTCAGTAGATAATATTAGGGCAAAATTTTGTAATTCTAGACTCGATCCATCTACTTGCATGTCTCAAGATACCTCTATTGAAATAAGTGCAAAACTTTCAAGTAGCTTGAAAAGTCATATTACTTGGCCAGAAATACGAAATGTAATGTCTGTTGCCAAAATTTCAGGATCTGAATTAACTTATGAAGATTATTTTGAAGATAATCTTGAGTTAGGAAATAACGAAGCAATTAGAGAGAGTAGCGCGTTCCAAGTAACGTATTGTGATGGACTTTTACCGGTTTGGTCGGGAATTGTTGCTAGTTATCCTTGTGGTTCTGGAAAGAAAATATTACTTTCAAATGATATGAATGCAGGAGGAGCCAGATTAGCAAGAGAAAGTATTTCTTCAAGTTGTCCAATTTTATCCTCGATTAAATCAATTCCGGGTCTTGATAATTCAATTACTCGTTCTATGTCAAGTATGTGTGAAGAAAGTGACTTTCTTTTTGATATATAGACTCTAACTTTTTATATAATGAAGCTGATTCCTTTTTATGAAAAAAGGAGCTGCACTTCCAATTGAAACGGTAATTATTTTGATAATTGCAGTAGTTGTTTTGTTACTCATGATACTTTTTATTACAGGTAAATGGGCTAATCTAACATCAATATTTGGAGGACTTGAAGGTCAAGTTGAAAGTTCATTAAACGACTCTATTAATATACTATAATGGCGGATGTAACAGTAGAAGGAATAATTTCTGTGGCTATGACGGTAGTTATAGTCATAGCGGGAGCTTATTTAGTAAGTACACTTTTTGTTTCATCTGGTGAAGATAAGGCAGTAATGGCTATGCGAGATATAGCTTCCTATACAAACAAAGCAGATAAATCAGATGATGGCGATTGTTATAGTTTTAGAATGAAGATATCTCCTGGTTTCAGAATAAATAAACTTGATAATTTAATTATGGTGGAAACTCCCGGAAAAATAGGTGAATCTGCACTGAAAGATTTAGAAATGAAACATGAATTGATAATTCCAGATAGTTATGATTCTGATGACGACTTTAACAACCCCGGAGATTCATTTCCGATAAATGAAGATTTTTCAGATACCATTAATGAAGATGTTTGTATCTGTAATGATGGCAGTAACAATATATTATTTATTCAACCAACAGTATTAGGAATAGCAGATTATTGTAGTTCAGTTTTCGAAATAGTTGGAGATGCAGCATATAGTACATATGATACTACTGTTAAAATTGTAACTTAAAATGACGAAAAAAGGATTGTCCGGCGATATGGTACTTCAAATTGGACTTCTTGCAATCGCAGCATTTACCACATTAATGGCCGTAAATTTATTTTATGATTCTGTTGAGGTTTCAGTTTTCGGAGATCCGTATTTAGCAGCTAAAACGATGTCATCTTATACGGATTTTGTTGATGCTTCACCTGTTCCCCTGACAATTTATCATGAAATTCCTCAAGATTTTGCGGGAAATCCAGGATATGGTTCAGTTTTATACAATCCCGAAAATTGCGAGTTTTTAGTGAATAAATATCCTCAAGACTATATGTCAGAGGTAATTTTGAATCATGCATGGGATACTATCACGCTTGAAGAAGCTCTTTCGATTTATGCATTAAATAAATGGAACAAAAAATTCGGTAAGAATGCAGCAGGAGTAGCTGCCAAATCTGCAGCAGGATCAGCAATTGGTGAAGCTATGGCTAAAAAAGAACAACAACTTGAAAATCAAGCATGGACGAATTCAATTGAACGTCAAGGATATACAATGAAAAATATCGCAGACGCAGCAATGGATCCAGCAGCAGTAGATGCAATTGTTTTTGATAAAGAGTCAAGAGGATTAGCACCAACAAAAGGAGAATTTACTGATGAAACTTTTTACTGGAATGAAAAATCTGCAAGATATCATGACAAAAATACTGGAAAATTTATTTCTAATGCTGAAGGAGATAAGTTAACAAAAGAATTTCTTAAAGGTGAAAATTCTCGTTTTAAACCTGAAAATATAAAGTATGATTATATCGATCCAGAAGATCCGCTTAAAAAAATTAAAAATCCAAATGCTCAAAGAAATTTGAGATTTGCAATTAGTACTGCAGGAGTAGATCCGGACGGAAAAGTTAGAGTGTGGTCTAAATTGGGAAAAAAGGAATTAAATGTACATAATTTGAAAAAAATATCTGATGGAAAGATAGCTAAAGCGGGATTTTTCTCAAAAACTAAAGATCGAGTTGTAAAGGGATCTATTGCGTTGAAAAATTTACCTGGAGCGATATTTCAAAAAGGTGTAAAGAATTTCAATTTTTATCGTAATGCCTTGGCGAAGGCAGCAGCACCAAAGGCCGCACTAAAAGAATTGGGAGAAAGACTCTCAA
>CAZTOR010000007.1:0-14048 GCA_964615505.1 Candidatus Woesearchaeota archaeon | reverse complement strand
GTTGCACCAAAACGAACTGTAAAGAAAAGAGTTGCACCAAAACGAACTGTAAAGACTTCTTCGATGCAAAAGTTAAAAGCAAATATTAAGAAAGCTAAAACTGCAAAATCTGGAACTAAATTATTTAATGATAAAATTAATAAAATAATAAAAAAATTAGAAATTTAGAATCTAGATAAGTTTTTAAATGATTTTTAGAAGGACATTTTACTGCAGGTGTTCCAGAGCGGTCAAATGGGATGGACTCAAGATCCATTGGCTTAGTGCCTTCGCAGGTTCGAATCCTGTCACCTGCACTCTTATTTTAGAGACTTTACTCTGACAAGCCCGCCAATTTCTTTCAAATAAGATTTTGCGGTTTTTGCAATTTCGCCACTAGTTATTACAATAACTGGCATTTTTTTCTCGATTGCTGAAGTATATGATTCAGCGATATCTGTCTTATTTAGTTTCTTCTTTTCTAAAATCCTAACATAGAACCTCATTGGACCTACTGCTGAAGGTGCTTGAATTATGCAAAATTTCTTTTCAGAATTTTCATTTATAACTTTCAATTTTCTATGATTTAGATAATTTACTGCTTGGTCAAAAAATGATTCAAACTTTTCAGTTATCTCGTTTCGTTTCTTTACTGAAAGTTTTGGATTAATTATGGGTTTAGTTGGACTTACTTCTTCTTTAGCCCTAGATATTAAATTCTTGGTAAAATTTATAACGGATTTCTTTGGTTGAGTCTGATCATTTCTCTTTTTCTCTTCAGCTTCGATTTTACTTAATCTTTCAGCAAAATCTTTTTGTTTATCTTCAATTGCTTTTGTTTTAATAACTGGTTTTTTGGAAAATTTCCTAGGAGTTAGATTTACGTCTAGTTCAGTTAATCGTTTCTTTACTTGGTCTTCTTGTCCTTCAATGAAATATAAATTTACAGATCCGATTAATTCTTCACTTTTTTTTAATTGTCCGCTTTCAACTAAATCTGAAAGAAATGCATTAGCCACTAAGCTATCTCCGCCAGTTTTAGATACTATTTCCACAGGCAATATTGGTCCGTTCTCTTTAACAACCTCTAGAATTTGTTCTCTCATATTCAGTCTTCATTACGTGCTATAAAAAAATATCTGGGTTGAACTATTTACTCTTCTTCTTTTTTGAGTTTTCAGGGTGGTGAATAACGTGTCCATGATCTATATCTCCTAAAATTGCATCAGCCAACTTCATTCCTCCGACAACTTCAGGAAGAATTACAATCTCTGCGCCTGCATGTTTTAACTTAGATACGATGTTTTCGTCATTTGCTCTTGCAGCTATAGCTAATTCAGGATTTAGTTCTTTTGCAGTTAAAATTGTAAGTAGATTATCGGCATCATCTCCGATAACTGCAGCCAGTGCATGAGCATGCATGATTCCAGCATTCTTTAGTGCAATTTCATCATTTGCAGATCCCAAAAGCGCAGGATACCCTTTGTGTTTAAGAGTACTTACTCTTAATTCATCTTTATCTAATATAACAAGTTTCTTACCTTCTTTCTTTAATTTTTCAGCCAGATGTTCTCCAACTCGTCCGCCTCCGCAGACAATATAGTGATCTTTTGAATTTCTCATCATTGTAATATCTTTAACACCCCCGAGTTTTTTATTCATTTCGCCTGAAAGTATGAATTCTATAAATATATAGAATACATAGAATGCCAGAACTTCACCTGCAAAGGATAAAAATACGTACATTATTTTTGATGCAAGATGAGAATTTTCGAGAGTTTCGGGTTCAATATGCGTTGCAATAGACAGCGATGTTAACATACCTTCATCTCGAGTTAAATCTTGATCAGAAGCAATAATCAAACCACTTAGTACTATGAGTAAAAATAAGCCTATTACTCCTGCACCTAGGCGCTGTAGCATTTTTGATCTGGGAACATTTATTTTACCCATTTATGAATGTAACTCTAGAACAATAAAAATATTCTCATGATTATAGTAAACTTTGAAATCTTTTTCATAAAAATAGCGAGAGCAGGATTTGAACCTACGACCTTCGGGTTATGAGCCCGACGGGCACTCCAGACTGCCCCATCTCGCTGGTTTGAGCTTTAATTTTTGGTTTAAAAGTGTTTTGATGGCCGTCATCAAACTTATAAATTTGAAGCGGTAGCAAAAATATGATTTGTGGTATTGATGAAGCAGGTCGTGGACCAATAGTTGGTCCAATGGTTATGGCAGGCGTCACGGCATCAAAAGAGCAATTGACGGAATTAGAAAAATTAGGAATAAAGGATTCAAAACTATTAACAAAAGATCAACGAGAAGAACTCTATGATAAAATAATTAATATAGTTGATAATTATGAGATTATTCCAGTTAGTGCTCAAGAAATTGATAATTACAATTTTTCAGGTATAAATTTGAATAAAATGGAAGCAATAGTTGCTGGAAAAATTATTAACAAATTGTCTCCCAAAAAAGTTTGGGTTGATTCTCCTGAACCGGCAAATGGTGGGGCAAAGTTTGGTCTTATGATTCAAGAACATTTGAAAATCGAATGTGAAATTATTGCAGAACATAAAGCTGATTTGAATTATGTAATTGCAGGGGCTGCGTCAATTTTAGCGAAAGTTTATAGAGATCGACAACTCGATAAAATAAAATCTGAAATTGGTGCAGATGTTGGGTCAGGTTATCCTCATGATCCGCTTTGTGTTGCATACCTTAAAAATAATTTTAAAGGACCCATAAATAAATATTTGAGAAAGTGTTGGTCTACATATAAAAACTTGGAAAAACAAAATCAAACTAATTTGGCCGACTTCCAGTAAGTCTTAAATATTCTCACTTAGAGTAAATCTTATGATTAATCTCTCAAAACGAGTTACAACTTCCGATATTCAAAAAACGCGAATCGGTAAAGAAGTTATTGTTGCAGGATTTATTGAGCAAAGCAAACTTTTGGGAAAAATGGCCTTTTTGAAACTTCGAGACAGAGAAGGCTATCTTCAAATTGTTGCCACTTCAGAATATCCTAAAATGAAAGAATTGGGAAGTATTTCTAGAGAAAGTGTTGTTTCAATTAGAGGTAAAGTAAAGAAAAGTAAGGCTCGTTCTGGTGGAAAAGAATTAGAATTAATTGAACTTAATTTGTTGTCTAAAGCTGCGACTCCACTACCGATTGAATTTTTAGGGAAGAAAATTGAAACTGATATGAGTAAGCGATTAGATTATAGATATATTGATCTCAGGAATCCGAAAATTCTAGCAATTTTTAAAATAAGATCAATTATTTTATCTGCAATTCACTCGTTCATGAGAGAAAATAAATTTATTGAGATGCAGACATCAAAATTATCGGGTGCTGGCGCAGAAGGTGGTTCAGAACTCTTTGAGTTACCTTACTTTGGTAAAAAGGTTGCATTAAATCAAAGTCAACAACTTTACAAACAATTAATTATGTTAAGTGGTTTTGAGCGAGCTTATGAAATTGGGACTAGTTATCGTGCAGAAAAATCTCATACACATCGGCACTTAACTGAATTCTGGCAATTGGACGTAGAGCTGTCATTTATTGAAGGTATAGAAGATATTATGCGATTGCAAGAAAGATTGCTTGTCTACATTCTAAAAACTGTAAAAAGAGAGGGACGAGCCGAATTAGAGTTGTTGGGAAAAGAGATTATTGTTCCGAGATTGCCTTTCCCTCGAATCAACTACGCTGATGCATGTAAACTTTTGAAAATAAGTCCCAGCACAGATATTGGAACTGAACTTGAACGGAAGTTAGCTAAGATTGTTAAATCTAAATTCAAAACTGATTCATTTTTCTTAACAAATTTTCCAAGTAATTTTACTAAATTTTACGCAATGCATGATGAAAATATTGGTAGATATGTAGATTTAATCTACAACAGCAATGAAATATCTAGCGGAGGTCAAAGAGAACATAATCATGATATTCTAATTCAACAACTTAAAGATAAAGGTTTGAGACCTAAAGATTTTGAATTTTACACTATGCCTTTCAAATTTGGGGCTCCGCCGCACGGCGGATTTGGTATGGGTATTGACCGATTAGTTGCATTTATTTTAGGATTGCCAAATATTCGGGAAGCCGTTCTATTTCCTCGAGATGTTGATAGAATTGGTCCTTAATCATCAAAGTTTTTTTATAGCTCGACGTCAATAAACAGCCATGCGTAAAACATATATCACTAACATGAAGCTTCGTGGATTTAAGAGTTTTAACAACCATACAAATTTGCAATTTGGTCCAGGATTTAATTGTATTGCAGGTGCAAACGGTTCAGGTAAATCTAATGTGCTAGATGCACTTTGTTTTGTTTTGGGTCGTCTTTCAACTAAAAGTATTCGAGCAGATAATTATGGCGATTTGATTTACACAAAAGAAGGGACTAAGTCTAAAGGTGGTTTTGTTTCAATAACATTCGATAATGCTTCAGGAATATTTGGTAATAATAGTAAGAAAGTTGAATTAGTTCGAGAAATTACTAAAGAAGGAAAAACAAAATATTGGTTAAATGGTAAACGAGCAACTCGAACTCAAGTTTTAGAATTGTTGGAGTTAAGTCAAATTAGGCCAGAGGGGCATAACATAATTCTACAAGGAGATATCTCTTCATTTATATCTATGTCCGGAAAAGATAAACGTAAATTAATTGAAGAAATTGCGGGAATTGGAGTTTATGAAAGAAAAAAGGAATCTGCATTGAAAGAATTGGATAAAGTTGAAAATAAATTAAGAGATGTCCAAATCGTCATGAATGAAAAGAAGACTTATCTTAATTCTCTAGAAACCGATAAAAAAACTGCTGAAAAATATCAATCTTATCTTTCTGAAGAAAAATCTGCAAAGTCAACTGAGCTTAATTTGAAATTAGGTGTTGCTAATAAAAGAAGGCAGGATGTTGCCTCAAAACTAGAAAAAGTTGAAAAACAGCGTTCTAAATTTCAATCGCAAATTGATGAATCGAGTAAAAAGATTGAATTCATTGAAAATAAAATTAGGGATGTTGAGGGAAAAATTGAAAAAAAGGGCGGAGAAGAACAGCTTGAAATACAGAAAGAAATTGAAGAATTGAGATTTGATATTGAAAATGGAAAATCTCTAATTAAATCTTCAAATAATGAAATTCGTAGAATTGAAGATAGACGTAAACAGTTAGATAAAAATTTGAAAGATATTTCTGGTAAAATTAAAATTAAAGACGATGACCTCAAAGAATTAAAAAATAAAATTAAAAATTTGGACTCGAAAGAAGCCTCTATCAAAAAAGAAATGGGAGTTTCAGGTTTATCAATTAATGAATTGATAGAGAAGATTGAGAAAAAGGAGATTCATATTTCTGAATTGGAAAATAAAAAAAATAATTATGTTGAAGAGCGGGCTTCACTAAAAGGTAATTTAGAAGTTATTTCTATGAAAATAACTTCATTAACTGAAAAGTTGAAGGAAGTTTTAAGTCTTGAAAAGAAAATTGAACGGACAAAAGACATCAAGAAACATTACAAAAATACTATTATCGAAATAAATTCCTTAAGTGATAGAGACTCTGAGATTTTTGTAGAGATTAAAGAACTTAGGAAAAAAATGCTTGATGAAGAATCTAAATTAAATAAAATACAATTTGAATTGAATGCATCTCATGAAGCTTTGATGAGAGATAAAGCAATTGGTGCAATTCTGAGATATAAGGGTAAATTGGGAGAAGTATATGGTACTGTTGCACAATTAGGAGAAGTTGATGAAGAATATTCAACCGCGTTAAAAGTAGCAGCAGGTAGTCGATTGAAAAACATTGTAGTTAAAGATGAAAAAGTTGCAATTAAGTGTTTGAACTACTTACGATCAAAAAGATTAGGTGTAGCCACATTTTTGCCATTAAATAAAATAAATAGCTATACAAATTCTTCAGTTCCTCGAGGAAATGGTGTTGTAAATATGGCGCACAATTTGATTAAAACTGAAAGTAAATTCAAAAAAGTCTATGAAAATATTTTAGGAAATACAGTTATTGTAGATGATACTGATACGGCTAAAAGATTAGGTATTGGTAAACACCAAATGGTCACATTAGAAGGAGATATTTTTTCCAGAAGCGGTTCTATTAGCGGAGGATATCGTAGAGAAACCAGTCTTTCATTCTCTAAGAAAACAAAGAGTGATGAAGTAGAACACTTGATTAAAAATGTTGAACACGTTAAAAATAAAGTCAAAAAATTAGAGAAAGAACGAGATAGTATTGATAAAGAATTAATTAAAATGCGAAAACAGAAATCTGAAATTGAATCAGGAATGGGTGTATTTGTAGAACCTGAAGAAAGTTCAGCTGAACTGAAAAATATATTATCGGAGTTAATTAAAGAACAGAAAAAAGGATCTGAAAGATTCAAAACTATTGAAAAGGAATTGAATTCTTTGGCAGATTCCTTACAAAAAACAAAGATTGAACGAAATAGTTTGAAATCCAAATCTAAAGAGCTTCAATTTGGTAAACAGAAGAAAGATCTTGATAAAATCGATTCTGAAAGATCAAATTTGAATGCTGAAATTGCTACTATTGAGGCAACAATTGAGAATGCGTTGGTACCTGAGAAAAATAATATTGGCAAAGTTGTTCAAGGATTAGATAAGGAAAAGGTTGAATTTGATACTCAAATAAAAAATGAAAAAGAAAATGTCAAAACTAAAACTACAAGGTTAGGGCATATGGAAAAGGCTGAGAAAGAATTCTATGGTCAATTAAAGAAATTATTTTCTGAAAAAACGAAGCTTGGAGATCTGTTGAAGAAAGAACAATTTTCGATAAAGGAAATTGATTTGAAAGGACTTGGAGAAAATGAAGAATTCAACACTTTGAACATTGCTAAAGCAAAATTGGATTCTGAGCTTTCTGCAATTAAAGAAGAGATTGAACCTTATCTAAAAATAAAGACTCTTCCTTACTTGAAGACAATTCAAGCAGCTAAACAAAAACAATCAGATATGCGGAATAAAGTTAATTCGCTAGGTAACGTAAATATGAAAGCATTAGAAATTTATGAAGAAGTTAGAAAAGAATGGGAAAAATTGAATTGGAGAGTTACTAAACTAGATACCGAGAGGCAATCTATTGCAGATGTAATTAATGCAATTGAAAATAAGAAGAAAAACGTATTCATGGAAACATTTAACAAAATTTCAAATAACTTTTCTAGAATTTATTCAAGTATAAACAACGATGTTGTAAAAGGAAATATTATTTTAGAAAATGAAGATAATCCGTTTGATGGCGGAGTTATGATAAAAGTTATAAAACCTGGTGCAAATTCCTTGACTGCTTTATCTGGAGGAGAACGAGCAATGGTTGCAATTTCATTCCTTTTCGCAATTGCAGAATTTAATCCCTCTCCCTTTTACTTATTAGACGAAATTGATGCTCCTCTCGATGGAGTGAATGTAAATAAGATGGCAGAATTGTTGAAAGAATACTCAAAGAACTCTCAGTTAATCATAATTTCTCACAAAGATTCAGTTATGTCCTCAGCAGAATTATTACACGGAGTTTGGATGAATAAAAAACAGGGGGAGTCTTTCATTAGTAGTATGAAGGTGAAGTAATGGGAACGAATAAAATATATGATGCAATTTTTTCAGAAGATGATATTAAATGGCAATCCATTATTTACGAACTAATTAGAAATAAGAAAGTTGATCCATGGGATATTGATTTGAGCAAATTTTCTGAAGAATATCTAAATACTATTTCTAAGTTGAAAAGTTTAAATTTTAGAATTTCAGGTAAAGTAGTTTTTGCTGCAGCACTAATGTTGAAGATTAAAACAAATCATTTAGGATTAGACGATTTCATTCTTCTTACAAATGATGAAGAAGAAATACAAATCGAAGAATTTGAATATGATGAAGATCATTATATTGACCCGGCTGAAGAAAAAATAATGAATCTTGCACGACATATCAAACATAACACAAAAAAGAAATATTTAATTGAACCTCGGACAGTTCAACCAAGACAACGGAAAGTTACAGTTATAGAATTAATGAGTGCGCTGAAGAAAGCAATTGAAGTTGATAAGCGTAGAGAGAAACGCAGAGTTAGAATTGAAAAAGTTATTACTCCTGAAGAAATCTTTGTTTCCAAAAAAGACTTATTGACTGATCGAATAAAAATTGTGAACACTCGATTGTTAGAATTGTTTGAAAAAAATAAAGCAAAAATTCTATTTGGAGAATTATTAGATAAAGGTGATGAGACAGATAGAGTTCAGAACTTCCTACCGGTTTTACATTTAGCAAACACGGGTAAGTTGAATATTCATCAAGAAAAACCGTTTGATAAAATATATCTGGAGGTTTTGAATGGACGAAATTAAAGGGCAAGTTGAAGCAATTTTACATTGTAAACCAAAGGGATTAACCTTAGAAGAGTTATCTAATCACGCAGGAGTTTCGTCAAAAGGTTTATTGAAAAAAATTTTGTTTGAACTGCAAGAAGATTATTCGAAGAGAGTTAGTGGATTAAAAATTATTAATCAAGATTCTATTTGGAAAATGGCAATAAAGGATGAGCATATTGAAACAGTTCAAGAAGTTGCTCGTCCGGAGATTAGTAAAGCCGTTTTAGAAACTCTAGCTTACATCGCACATAAAAAAAGTATTCGTCAAGCAGATGTTGTTCGAATTAGAAGTAATAAAGCGTATGGACATATTAAAGAACTTGTTGAAAATGGATTTCTTGAATCAAAAAAGGACGGTGCCAGTAAAAAACTGTGTCCAACTCGAAAGTTTTATGAGTATTTCAAACTTACTGAAGATCAACCTTTAGAATGAAAGTACTTACAAATCTAGAACTTGAAGTAATTGTAAAAGAATTGAGTGAGAAGATCTTGAACTCAAAAGTATCAAAAATTTTTCTTCCTGAGACGCGAATACTTAGAATTGATTTACATAGTTCAAATATTGGTAAATATGCATTGATTATTGATTCAGGAAAAGGCATGTATCTATCAGAATTTAGATTAGAAAATCCTACTAATCCTCCTGCCTTTGCTATGTTTTTGAGGCGCCACTTAAACAACTCTGTTTTGAAGCGAATCCAATTGAAGCAAGGAGAAAGAGTTGTTGAATTAATATTTAAAACAAAAAATGGAGATAAAAAACTAATTGTTGAATTACATAGCAAAGGAAATTTTATTTTAACTGACTCAAAAAACAAAATAATAAATTCTGCAGCTATAGTTGAAACATCTAAAAAAATTGTAAAGAAGGGAGTTGATTATATATATCCTAATTCTGAATTTGATGTACGTAAGGTTGATTTGCACGATTTTACTGAAGCAACTAAAAACTGGTCTGGAAATTCTTTGATTAGATTTCTTACGGTTGGATTAAAACTTGGTAAAATTTATGGTGAAGAAATTTGTAATCAAACAAATATTGATTCCGGAAAAGACGTTGATTTATTATCTAAAGGTGAAATAAAAACACTATACTCTGAATTAACTAAGCTTTTATCAAAATTTGATTCTCCTAGTCCAATCTTAACTGGGGAAAATGCATTTCCTTTTGAGTTGATTAGTCATTCAGGAGATAAATTTGATACATTTAATGAAGCACTAGATAATCTATACTCTAGGGAACTCGAAGTTAAAGCTCAAATCAAGCATGAAAAAACGCATAGTAGAGCAAAGATTAAACTTGAAAAAAATATCGAAAAACAAGAAAATTTGATTAGGGAGCTAACACAAAAAAATAATAAGAATCAAGAATTGATTAAATTAATTTATGAAAATTATGAAATTATATCAAATATTCTGAATAAAATTAATTCTGCCAGACAAAGTCACTCTTGGAACGAGGTTGAAGAAGCACTAACTAAATCCTCGGGTGCCGAAATGGAAATTTTGCAAAAAATTGATCGCGAATCTAACTCAATTATACTGACGCTAAAGGATCAATCTATTGAATTGAATCTTAATTCTAAGCTTGAGAATTTAATTAATGAACTTTATCTAAAAAATAAAAAAAATTTACGTAAAATTGAAGGTGCAAAAAATATGCTCACCAAATTTAAATCTCAAGAAGTTAATGTTCCCGTTTCTGAAAAACCGAAATTGAAAAGACAAGTAAAAAGAGAATGGTTTGAAAAATTCCGTTGGTTTCGTACCTCAAATGATTTCTTGGCAATTGGTGGTCGAGATGCAACCAGCAATGAAGTTCTAATTAAGAAGTATCTTGAAGTTGGAGATTTGGTTTTTCACACAGAAATGTCAGGTTCACCATTTTTCATACTAAAATCTGGTCGAGATGCTAAAAAGGAAGATATTGAAGAAGTTGCAATTGCAACAGCGTCTTATTCGCGTGCTTGGAAACTAAAAATGTCTAGTGCAACTGTTTTCTACGTTAATCCTGAGCAAGTATCTAAAACTCCTAACCCTGGTGAATTCTTGAATAAAGGTAGTTTTATGGTTCGAGGAAAGAGAAATTTTATAGATGTTAAATTGGAAATTTCTATAGGAACTAAAGAAGATAGAATAGTAGGCGGTCCAACTTCATCAATTTCTTCTCAGATTGATGAATTTTTTACACTTATTCCCGGAGAACGCAAAAAATCAGCTATAACTAAAATGCTTGCACAAAAAATTAATTGTTCTCCTGAAGAAGTCATTCGATTTGTGCCAAATGGTGAGTCTAACTTACTTTAAGTACTTCTGAAAAGATTCTTCGTTCCATCCAACTTCGGTTAAATTGTTTGTGATCTGTAGATCAGAAAGTCCACTCTTCCTGGAAGACTTAATATACTTCTTTATTGGGTCTTTTTCGCTACGAGGTAACTTAAATACTAAAATTAAAGCTGCAATAAGGAAAGGAATTGTTAGAAAAAATATTGGATTTATTATAGGTACAGATATAGCTAGTCCGGTTAAATTTCCCTTTGGAATCAGAAAAGTGACTGAGGTAGCCACCATAATTATTCCCAAAGATGCAAATATTAAGGTAAGAATATTATCATCATCCATTACATTAATACATTGACTTTATATATAAATTTTAAGCCATAGTCTTAAATATCTTCATTTCTTAAGACAGGCATGGACAAAATTTTGGACAAAATTAAAAAACAGGTTGCGTTGAGCCAAGATGAGATATCAGACATAAAAAAAACTATTAAAGAATTTAAGTCCAAAATAGAACCAGTTTTGTCCAAAAATAAAATTAAAGCAAATATTTTTGTTGGAGGAAGTGTTGGAAAGGGTGCAAATCTGCCGGGTCTCCACGACATAGATATTTTTATTCGATTTAAAGAAGATGGTGAGCTCTCTGATATTCTTCAAACTATTCTGAGTTCATGCTTCAAAAAGATTGAACGATTGAATGGATCGAGAGACTATTTTAAAGTTGAGTTGAATGGTTTCGAGATTGAAGTAATTCCTGTTCTTTACATAACTCGACCTAATCAAGCCAAAAACATTACAGACCATTCTCCGTTTCATGTTAATTGGTCTAAAAGAAAATCAAAAAATATTGTTGAGGATGTTAAAATTTCTAAACAATTTTTCAGAGGAATTGGTGCGTATGGTGCAGAATCTTGGATCGGTGGATTTTCAGGTCACTTAATTGAGATCCTTACTGTAAATTATGGCAGTTTCAAAAAATTATTGACTGCAATCGCTAAATGGGATGATACTGTTTTTTTGGATGTTGAAAAATATTATTCTAATGAAAAAGCTGCAAGAGCAGTTATCTCTACTTCAAAGCAGATATCACCGCTATTAGTTATTGATCCAGTTGATAAAGAAAGGAATGCTGCAGCTGCGGTGACAAAAGAAAAATATGACTTTTTGAAAACGGAAGTTGAAACTTTTTTGAAAAAACCATCTATGAAATCCTTTGATGAGCTGATAATTACTCCTGAAGACATTAAGAAAAGTGCTAAGAAAAACAAATTATATCTATTTTATGCTAAACCTGAAAGTCCAAAAATGGATGCATCTGGTGCTAAAATGTTGAATCATTACAAAAAAATATCGCGTATTTTTACTGAAAATAACTTTGAATTGATTGATTCTGGATTTTTTTGGGATAAGAAAAGTGATGGTTTGATCTGGTTCATATTAAATCCTAAAGAGTTGTCAAAAAAACATATTTTGAAAGGTCCGCCAACATATGAAAATAGTCAAAATATTATAAGATTCAAAGAAAAATATAAAAGAAAAAAGATTTGGAGAGAAGGATACAACTATTTTGTTGAACTTTCTCGAAAATACACTAAAACTGACCAAATTATTAAAAAACTGGTTAATACTGATGAAGAATTGAATTCGCTAACTTTGAAAAAATGAAAAAAAGGATAATGCAGCAATGGAATAAAATTGCTAAGTTAGGATTCTTTTACCGCAGAAATTTTAATTATGATTTGACGCCTTATTTCAGAAAGCGGGGAAAAATTTTAGATATTGGGAGCGGAGCAGGACATCCTGGCTTGAAAAAATTTGGTGATGTAACTTCTTGCGATATATCGATAGAAATGTTAAAGAAAAATATGCAAAAATCAGTGAATTGTGATGCTTCAAACTTGCCATTTAAGTCTGAATCTTTTGATTATGTTACTAGTTTCGCTACTTTTCATCACCTACCTAAATCCGAGGGTAAAAAATTCTTGGCTGAAACATATAGAGTTCTGAAAAAGGGAGGTATTGCATACATCACTTATGGATATCTATCTCAAAAAGGTAAATTAAAAATAAATTGGAGTAATTTACCCCGAACTTACTATTCATTTGAAACTGGAGAGGTTGAAAAAATGTTAATTCTATCAAAATTTTCTAATTATGAAATGTTTTCAGGTTCTAATTCTAAAAAAATAGTTAACTATTCTAAAAATAAAAAAGAGTTTCAGGAACACTTCAAAAATATGATTCTTATATTAAGAAAGTAGACGACTATAAGTCGTCTACCGTATAAACCTTAACTGCTGTTGAACGAGTGGGTTTCTTTGCTGCAACAATATATTTTAATCCTGCTTTGTAAGCTGATCTCATTATTGTTGAAGAAGTCTTTCCATCCATTACAATAGCCTGGGCTCCATCTAGTTCTTCAAGAACTGAATCTAGCTCCTTAACTGGAACTCTTCCTAGAATTTGTAGAGTATCGTCCAGAATAACTGCTGCCCCGTCGCCTACAATTTCCTCATGCAACTCTTTTAGAGCAGTTGTGTCAGAAGGTAAGCTTGAATCTTCTTTCTTACTAGAAGTTCTTCGAGTACTTGTCTTTTTGGTTTTAGATGTTTTTATATTATTCTTGCCTCTTAAAGCCATCAAGATCTCTTTTTGTGTTAGCTCTTCAACTTCCTTTCCGTCAGGTGCTTTTACAGATAAATCTATAGATAAATTCTTAGAAATATTCTTTAAGATTAAATCTCCTCCTCGGTCTCCATCTACAAATAGCGTTAATTTCTTATTTTCCACCAATTTTGGTAAAGAACGAGGCACTTTTGCTCCATTTAATGCAATAGTATTTCGAATACCATATTTCAATAGATTTACAACATCTGCTCTACCTTCAACGATTATTATTTCGTCTGAACTTTCAAAATCCGGACCCCCGGGTAATTTATCTTTACCATAAATTTCAACGTCAGATGCTCTTACATCTTCGGCTATTTCGACAGTCATTTCTTGAGCGTCAGGTTGAGAATGAACTAATTCTTTCAATAGTTCCTTTGCTCGATTCATAATATAATCTCTCTTTGTAGATCTAACGTCTTTGATACTATCAATTGTGATCTTAGACTCAGAAGGTCCTACTCTATCAATTGTTTCTACTGCTGCTGCAACTAGTGCAGTTTCAGACTTGCTCATACTTGATGGAATAAGAATTGTTCCTCTACTCTTACCATTTTTTGATTCTAATTGAACTTCAATTCTTCCGATTCTACCTGCTTTTTGAAGTTCTCTAAGCTCTAAGTTTGGACCTAACAAACCTTCGGTTTGTCCAAACACAGCTCCGATTACATCTGGCCGTTCTGCCAGTCCTGTTAAGT
>CAZTOR010000006.1:0-14520 GCA_964615505.1 Candidatus Woesearchaeota archaeon | reverse complement strand
GTCCTTCATTCTTAATCGATTTATTTTTATACATTAAGTAAGACCATACTTTATGGCTAAGGCAAATGACCACCGTGTTCTGGGACCGAAATTAAATTTATACCAACAAAGCGATAATATTGGACCAGGATTACCTCTTTTTCCTTGGCAAGGCGAAGCAGTATTTTATGAGTTACAAACTTTTTTGAGAGAACTCTTGGCTAAACAAGGATACAAATTTGTAAGAACACCACACTTATCTAAGATAGATTTATTTAAGAAATCGGGACACTGGGCGAATTACCGTGAAGATATGTTTTTAGTTAAGGCTAGAGAAGATAAGATGGCAGTCAAACCAATGAGTTGCCCATTCCACACAACAATTTTCAAAAAAGAAAATCATTCTTATAGAGACATTCCTCGAAGATATGCAGAATTCGCAACTGTTTATCGAAATGAGGCATCTGGAGCATTAACTGGACTTTCTCGAGTTCGTATGATTACTCAAGACGATGCCCACATTTTCTGTAATCTTGAAACTTTAGATGGAGAAATATCACAATTGATTGAATTAGTTCGAACCGTGTACAAAGCACTCGGATTCAAAAATACCAGTGTTGAACTCTCAACTCGACCTAAGAAATATGTGGGAGATGTCAAAACATGGAATAACGCAGAATCAATTCTTGAATCGGCTTTAAAGAGAAATAGAATGAAATATTCTGTTAACAAAGGAGATGGCGCATTCTATGGACCAAAGATTGACTTCAATTTCAAAGATGCAAACGGAAAAGCTTGGCAATTATCGACTATACAATTAGATTTTAATTTATGTTCTCGACTTGGCGCAACTTATACAAATAAAGAAGATAAAGAAGAGTTCCCAATAATTTTACACAGAGCATTACTCGGCTCATTCGAACGAATGTTTGGAATTCTTATTGAACATTATAGAGGCGCTTTTCCAGTGTGGTTGTCACCGACTCAAGTTAAAGTAATTAGTTTCAATAATGATATGATTGGATATACAAAAAAGATTGTTAAATCATTAGAATCGAAGGGACTACGAGTAGAGGGCGATTATCGTTCTGAGACAGTACAACGAAAAGTTCGAGAGGCAGAACTTGAAAAAGTACCATACATTATTGTAATTGGTCAAAAAGAAAAAGACAAAGGAACTTTAGCAGTCAGACCAAGAGGAAGTAGACCAAAATTCGGAGTTAAAATCAACGATTTCATAAAAAAAATAAATACTGAAATTAAGGAAAAAACAATCAATTAATTAAAAATAGTTTTTCTATAAATTTAATTACTTTTTATTTTTCAATTCTATATCCGAACCTAGTTACCTTTTGACATAATTGACACGTATATTCTACCGCTTTATTTTTAGGATTTGTTCTAACTTTGTAACGTTCAGGATAAAAATATTTATAGCAATTATGACAATATTTCCTTTTAAATTTTGCAGAGAGTTTAATATTGTATCGCATAGCTAGTTTTCTTGCTAAGAAAACATATCTATCCGCATATTCTTTATTTTTTTCTGCTTCTTTAAACAAAATTTTAATTCTTTCCAAACCAATTTGTTTAACTGAATTTTTCATATTAATTTTAAAATTGAGACAATAAAAAGAGTATGAAAGTCAGCAGCTTTTCTACTTTCCCACCCTTGGGCAGTACCGATAAAAACGTAGAACAGCTTAACTTCCGTGTTCGAGATGGGAACGGGTGTTGCCTGTCCGCTTTGACCGCTGACAATAAGGTCTAATTATTCGACTTTATAAGATTTACGAATACCTAGAAACCGTTATAAAAAACAACCTATATACTCCAGTATGGAATTAATTCTTCATGAAAAACCAAAACGTCCAGTAATAATTGAAGGATTCCCTGGAATAGGTTTTGTGGGAACAATTGCAGTTGAATATATGATTAATCATCTAAAAACAAAATCAATTGGTCATATTTTTGATGATAAATTACCTCCAATTGCGATGCTTCATGGTGATGAAACTCGAAGATTACTTGAAATTTTTTACGCCCCAAAAGAGAACATAGTTTTTGTTCATGCAATTGCAGGTGTTAAGGGAATCGAGTGGAACGTTTCTGACGCAATTTTAGAATTAGCAAAAACTCTAAATGCTAAAGAGATAATTAGTTTAGAGGGTGTTGTTTCACCTCTCGAAGATGGTCTTTCTAGAATTTTTATAAAATCAAATTATCCTAAGGCTGAAAAAGAATTTAGGAAGATGGGACTTGAAAAACTTGAAAGCGGTGCAGTTACAGGAGTTACTGGTGCACTAATGCTAAAATCCGAACATGTGAATTCAACATTTCTTTTTGCTGAAACAAGCGTAGGAATGCCTGATTCTAGAAGTGCAGCAGAATTAATTAAATACTTAGATACTTATCTTGGACTAAAAATAGATCCAGGACCTTTGCGAAAACAAGCAGAAGAATTTGAAAACAAATTAAAAGATATGGTAAAACTCTCAATGAAAGCTCATACTGGAAGTAAGGAAACCAAAGCTGAAGATTTAAGTTATTTAGGATAAATTGCGAAGTATTCCTCTATAAACCATATATAAACTTTTATATCTACACTCAAAAAATTAAGTATGGCCGATTATGAAAAGTTAATTAAAGATGCAAGACTAGAACTTGATTCTGCAGAGCATCTACTTTTTGTAACCTTTAATTTAAATAAAGACTCAAATTTCATTTTTGCAGTAACTAACCAACTAATTAACTCAGTTAAATTATCGCTTGAATCACTCTTAACTTATGAGCGTAAACAAAGAAATATTGAACCATTCCCAAAACAATTCAATGTAATGGCAGATACTTTCAAAAAAAAGGTGGCAGAACGAAGGGAATTTGATCCAGTAACAATTGGATTTTTGAGAAAAATGGTGGAATTAGAACTTTCTTTGAAATCAAGTTCAATTCATTATCGTAGAGATGACAATTACGTTGTTGCTGACCAAGATTATTCTACCACATCCTACGACATGTCAACTATAAAGACATATTTTAGTCAAGCTCAAGATTTTGTAAATAAAGTGGGTGAGATAATTGTCGAAGATTGAAGAAGCTAAGAAAAAAGTATTATTCGCAGAGTACTTGCTCAGCAGAGAAGATTCCACTGATTTTTCAAAAGGTGCAACTAAACATTTATTAGAGGCATCTAAATTGGCAATAAGAGAATTATTACAATTTGATAATGAGGAAATAAAGGAGAAAGCATTGGTAATAAGTAGCTTTCAAAAGACAAATCATGATTATTCAGACTTTTACAAATTCTACTACAAATTAAAAGAATCAGAATATTCAAGTGCAAGTTCTGCTTCAAATGCTTTAAATACTGTCAAGGCATTTGTTAAGTGGGTGGAAGAAAATCGTCGCATTAACTAAATTTGTTCCAGATACTAGTGCAATTATTAACCAAGTTTTATCAAAAAATCTTAAGGAATATAAGGTAAAAGAGATTGTTGTTCATCGTGCTCTTTTGTCTGAATTAGAAAATCAGGCAAATCAAGGAAAAGAGACGGGATTTATAGGACTTGATGAATTAAAGTCTCTAAAGGAATCAAAAGTAAAAATAAGTTTCAAAGGAGATGTACTTACTTCTGAAGAAATAGTATTGGCAAAACGCGGAGCAATTGATGAAATTATTCGTAATTTGGCATTAACTGAAAAAGCTACGCTATTAACATCGGATAGAGTACAAGCAGAAGTCGCATTTGCTTCAGACATTTCTGTCAAGTTTATTGAATCATACAAACAAATCAAAACTTTAAGTTTTGAAAAGTTTTTCAAACCCGAATATATGAGCGTTCATCTCAAGGAAGGAGATGTCGCCAAAGCCAAAAAAGGTACTCCTGGAGACTGGTCCTTTGTTGAGGTTTCAAAGAAAAAATTAACTGATAAGAAATTAAATGAGATAGCTGATGAAATAACTTCTGCTGCACGTGGTTTAAAGAATTCATTTTTGGAAACTAACCGAAAGGGAATAATCATTGCTCAAATTAAGAATTATAGAATTGTTGCAACTCGTCCGCCATTATCTGATGCATGGGAAATAACAGTTGTTCGTCCTGTTAAGAAATTAAATTTATCAGACTACAAATTATCTTCAAAAATTATAAATCGTTTGGAAAGTAGGGCAGAAGGAATATTAATTTCCGGAAGTCCAGGAAGCGGTAAGTCAACATTTGCACAATCTTTAGCAACAAAGTACGCGAGTTTGAACAAGGTTGTAAAATCACTTGAATCTCCGAGAGACATGCAATTACCTGCAGAAGTTACTCAATATTCTCTTAACAAAGCAAGTCACGACGATTTACGAGATATACTTTTACTTACTAGACCTGATTATACTTTATACGACGAAGTTAGAAATTTGAGCGATTTCAAATTATTTTCAGATATGAGATTGGCAGGAGTCGGAATGGTAGGTGTTGTACATGCATCAAATCCAATTGATTCAATCCAAAGATTTATTGGAAAAGTTGAAGTTGGAATGATACCGTCTATTGTGGACACAGTAATATTTATTCGAAATGGTCAAGTTGAGAAAGTATATGGTCTAAAAATGGGAGTAAAGGTACCTTCTGGAATGCGTGAAAAAGATTTGGCCAGACCGGTAGTAGATATTTTTGATTATGATACTGATGAATTGGAATATGAAATTTATTCATACGGCGATTCTACAGTAGTTATGCCGGTGAAGGAAGTTAAACGAAAGGAACGAGAATCAAGACGGCAACTTCGTTGGAGACTTATCGAAACTTCAAAATATTTTGAATTCTTATTCTTTACCCCAACAAAAAATGTAGAAGTAATAATAGACAAAGTACTTGTTTCTAAGTTACCTGTCCAAAAAGGAAAGTCTTTGAAAATTATGAAGCGAAGTGCGTTAGGTAAAGAAATTAAACACGCATTTAGAAATAGACTTCAAATTAAATTTGCTTAATTATTTCATCAAAAGTTTTAGATAGGTCATTTGCAATTTTTGACCAATCTCTTTTTTCAATAAAAATTCTGGCAGCAATAGTTTTCATTTTTGATTTAAATCTTTGATTGTGAACCGATTCAATTGCTCTAACAATTTTTTTCTTTTTCAAATCATTTTTCCCCAATAAAATACCTGTATTTTCATTTACATAGGTCGGAATTAATCCGGCATCACTTGTAATTATAGGAATCCCTGAAGCAATGGCTTCCATTAAACTAAGCGCACTGGTTTCGGTTTTTGATAAAAGCACATAACAATCCATTGTTCTTAAGTAAGTTTCAGGATTGGCGACGAATCCCGTTGAAATTATTCCTTCTCCTTTGACTAATTTTCGTTCCGGACCATCTCCCAATATAAGTAATTTACTTTTAGGATATTTTTTGTGAAAGTCTTTGAAAGATTCAACCAATAATTCAATATTTTTTTCTTTACTCAATCTCCCATGGTATCCAATGACAAATTCTTTATCAATTCCTAATTCTTTTCGAACAATAAATCTGTCAAATATATTTTCTTTGAATTTTCTAACGTCTGCTCCTAACGGTAATACTTTGAATTCAGATTCAATCCCAATTTTTCGATATTCTTTTGCAATCAATTCATCTGGAACCAAAATCAAATCAGATTTTGAATATATTCTTTTTAATATTGGAATCAAAATACTTTTTAATTTAGGTTTATCTGTGGCAAATGGAAACAATTCCCAATCTAAAGTATGAGCATATGAAATTATTTTCTTACCTTTCTTCTCAGCATGATAAATTGAACTGGCACCCAACGGACCGCCCGGAGTATTAACAAAAACTAAATCTGAATTATCAATTGCCTTTTTGACAATGCTTCCAATAGGTTTGCTAGGTTTAAATTCTGCAATTGAAAACTTGAAAGTAGGACAGTAAATAACATTCATTTTCCTAATTTTTGCTTTTCTGGAACCTCCTTCTAGTTTCGGAACTAAGAAATGTATATCATATTTTTCTTTTAAGTTTGAATGCATTTCTTCCATGAATCTAATAATACCATCAACTCTAGGATAGAAGGTATCTGAAACGAAGAGAATTCTTACCATTTGTAAAAAACCTCCACTGTTTTTTTATTGTGGAAAATTCCATATATGTAATCTTTTAGATGAGATAAATTACCGAAGTAATTAAAGTTCCAATGTTGAGATTTAAATTGTTTCAAAGCTTTCCTTTTCTTTGATTGATAGTTAGTTGTATCAATAATTAATTTAGGTCTATTTTTTTGAATAGCACGAATTGGAACTCCCACTGAAAAAGTATAAATCCTAGATTTTAGTTTATTTGATTTAGATATATCTTTAACTAATCTTGCAACGTTTCGATGAGCAGGATGATAATCATCAAGAGAATGAGTTAGAATTATGTCAGCCCTTTGTTCTTGAATAATTTTCATTATTTTTTTATTTACTTCTTTATCTTTTACTTCTTTAGAAAGAGTATTGTCAGGAAGTCCCAAAAAATACATTTTTTCAATACCTAAAATTTTTCCCGCACGAATAGATTCTTTAGAACGCGTTCTTGCTAATTTTTTCGGACTTTCGTTAAGATTGGAATTTTCTCCATAAGTAAAAATTATTGAAGATACGCTATGTCCTTGGTCTGTGTAAGACGCGATTGCTCCACCACAACCTAAGACTTCATCATCAGGATGCGCCACAATTACAAGTATTTTCATAATATTTATTCACCTTAGCTTTAATAATAACTTTCTATTCCAAAATCTTTTAAAACTAGATAATTGATGTAATCTCACGCGTCGATGGTGTAGTCTGGTATCATTCTGGCCTTCCAAGCCGGTGACCCGGGTTCAAATCCCGGTCGGCGCATTGAAAAGTCTTTTAAAGACTCTTCATAGTATTTGAAAATGAGACTTAGAAAGTTAGCATCTGCCGGTCGTTTTGGCGCAAGATATGGTCGAAGAATTAAAGAAAGATTACTTAATTCTGAAATTTCTCAAAGAGCAAAGCATAAATGTCCGTATTGCTTGAAAGTTAATGTAAAGAGAGTCTCAACAGGAATCTGGGAGTGTAGATCTTGTCTAGCAAAATTCACTGGAAAAGCATACTCTCCGGCTAGTGAAATAAAGTAAAATGGTATATGTATGTCAAAACTGTTCCGAAGAAATTAAAGAAGATCAAGTTAGAGGTAGAGTAATTTGTCCATATTGCAGTTCTAGAATTTTATTCAAATCTCGAGGCGTAACTGGATCAAAAGTTAAAGCTAGATAATGATAGAATCTACTATTAAAATTAAAGGAAGCAATAAATTTCTTAATTTATTTTATGAAGCACTTTTACCTGAAGAAAATTTTAAAACTGGAAGAGCAAGTTACAAAATAATCAAAGGGAACCCTTTAAAAATTAAAATTGTTGCAGATGATGCAGTGGCGTTTAGGGCAGTTTCGACAAACCTTTCTGGTTTGATGGCTATTGTTCAAAAGACATGGAATCTGAAAAATGAAAGCAGATGAATTACAAGCAAAATTAAATGAACTCAATGTATTGCAACATAGATTGGGATTAATAGATACGCAGAGAAGACAAATTGATTTTTCTATAACTGAAGTTAAATCTTCAATAACTGAAGTAAAATCTAGCAAAGGTAAAGTTTATTCAATGATTGGATCAGTTATTGTAGAAAAAGATAAAGATAAAGTTCTAAATGATCTAACTAAACAAGAGAAAGAATTAAGCTCTCACCAAAAGATTATGCTGGAACAAGAGGAAAAGTTTAAGAAAAAGGCAAGTGAACTACAAGAAGTAATATCTAAAGGGCTTAAAGATGGAAAATCTGAATGAATTGATTGTTTTAATTGATGAATTAACTGAAGACAGAAGTCTACCGCGAAATGTGAAGGATCAACTAAAAAACATAAAAGAAATTTTGTCAGATGATTCTAGAGAAAAAAACATATCTTTAAACCAAGCAAAAGAAATACTTGCTGAAATTTCTGAAGACCAAAATCTTCAAACTTTTTCAAGAACTCAGATCTGGAATATATCTAGTATTTTGGAAGAAGTAGGATCAGAATTATAATGGCTAGCTTACCATCCAAAACTTTATAATTCGAAAGTAATAACATTCCTTTATTATGAGTCCATTCAACAAACTAAGAGATAGACTTTCTATTGGAAGGTACATTCCATCAAAAGAAGATGTTGTTTTAACGGAAGATTATGTTGAAATCAATCCTGAATCAAAAAAAAATGAAAACACAAAACTTCTTATTCAAACATTCAAATTGGATAATTTTGAATCAATTAAACCTATTTTAGACAGTGTCAGAACGGGATCTACTATCGCAATTGTAAATATGTTACCTCTGAAAGACCGAGATTCAATTGGACTTAAGAGAGTAATTGATAAATTAAAGAAGACGGTGGACGCAAATGACGGAGATATTGCGGCGTTTGGAGAACACTGGTTAATTGTTACACCTGGAATTGCAAAAGTTTATAGAAAACCTGCTGCTAAACCCGAAACACAACCTCGACCAGATGTATTTTAGGCATAATTTTATAAATAACCAATAGATATACACTATATGGTAGCTTTATCTCCAACTGAATTCATTTTATGGGGTGCAGTAATTGGACTTTTATTAGGACTAACTTTTGGTATAAGAAAATTAATTCTTTTAGAGAGAAGAATAATCGCATTAAACAAAAAGAAAAAGCGGTAACTCATGCAATTAAAATTCAAGCTTTCTGGAGAAAATCTAGATTTATCTCGTTTTGAAGTAGAAACTCTTTTTAGTAAATCCGGAATTAAGCGTGGAAAATTTCTTATTATTGATAAGCGCATCACTAAAGAATCTGCGCTAAAATTAATTGAAAAATCTGCGCTAATAAAAAAAGTATATTTTTCAGATGGTTCAACTTGGACACCACAATACAGTCAATATCGAGGACGCCACCCTAAAGATAGACCTGCATTTCATCCCACTGTTTTGAAACCAAAAATGGCAAGAGCTATGATTAATTTAAGTAATGCAAAATTTGAAATATTGGATCCATTTTGTGGAACGGGTTCAATTTTGATAGAGGCAGCAATGAATGGTTTAACGGTTCGAGGAAGTGATTATGATGATCGAATGATCAAAAGATCAAAAATAAATTTAAAATACTACAAAATCAAACCAAAAAGTTTGATAAAGTTAAACGCACTAGATATTTCTTCAAAATTTAAAAAAAATTCATTGGAAGCAATTATTTGTGACCCTCCTTATGGTCAAAGTTCAACAACATCTAATCGGAATATCCGACAATTATTTAAAGAATTCATTAAAGAATCCTATAAGGTTCTAAAAAATAAAGGTAGGCTAGTAATCATCATTCCAAGTAAAATATCGATGAATAAACTAATTTACTCAAAATTTAATAAAATCGGACAGTTTAATTGGTATGTACACGGAGGATTGACTCGGCGTTTTGTTGTTCTGGAGAAATAATAATGAAATTTAAATCAAAATATTTTGCTGCACCAATGGTAGGAGTTTCAGATACCGCATTTCGAATTATGTGTTCAAAATATGGCTCAGGATTAACTTTTACTGAAATGACTTATGCTGCAGCACTTTCTCGTGGAGTAGATAAAGTAAAAATAGATCGACGACGAGAAAGAAGTGTTGGATTACAATTAGCGGGAACTAAATTAGATGAAATAAAGTCTTCAATTGAATATATGCAGGATAAAGTAGATATTTTTGATTATAATTTAGGTTGCCCAGTACATAAAGCCCAAAGACAGAAAGTCGGAGCAATTCTTTTAGAAGATCCAAAACTAGTTGAGAAATTACTTTCAAATATGGTAGAAATTTCTAAGAAGCCAGTATTCGCAAAAATTCGTTCAGGATATTCTGATAAAAATATCAATTACTTGAAAATTGGAAAAATTGCTCAAGATGTGGGCTGTGCAGCGGTTACAATTCATCCCAGAACTGCCGCAACAAAACGAAGCGGCTTTGCAAAATGGGAACACATCAAAAAATTAAAAGATAAACTAAATATACCGGTTATTGGAAATGGTGACATTAAAACTCCAGAGGATGCAATTCGAATGAAATCCGAGACAGGATGTGATTATGTTATGTTAGGAAGAGCAGCAGCAAAAAATCCATATATTTTCAAGCAATGTATTGATTTAGAAACTAAAGGTAAATATCGAACTAAAGATAAATTTAAACTAGCAAATGAATATCTCAGACTTACAAAGAAATATGATGTTCCATTCAAAAAAATTAAAGAACATTGTATTTATTTTCTGAAAGATTTAGATGGCGGACCAAAGTGGCGAAAAAAAATAAACAAAACAAAAGATATTAATACGCTTACTAGGGAGCTGAAAATATGAAGTTAGTAGATGTACACGCACATTTCACTTACAAGAATTTTAAGAAAGACATAGACCAAGTTATCAAAAATATGGAGTCTGCAGGAGTAACAAAAGTTATTTCTAATGGTTTAAGTTTTGAAGATAACAAAAATGTATTGAGATTAGCAGATAAATATGGTCTTGTTGATGCAGCAATTGGTCTTTATCCGACTGAAGCAGGAACAATTTCTGATAAAGATTTATCTAAAATATTAAAACAAATTGAAGAAAACAAAGACAGAATAGTTGCAATTGGAGAAGTGGGATTGGATCATTATTGGACAAAAGAAGATAACAAGAAACAAAGACAAAAAGAAGTTCTATCCAAAATAATTGATACTGCAAACAAAATCAAAAAACCTTTAATTGTACATTCTCGGAATGCTGAATCAGAAACAGTTGAAATCATGAAATCAGCAAAAGTACCTGTAATTATGCATTGTTTTTGCGGAAATCTTGAAGCAACAGAGAAGGCAACCAAAAACGGTTATTATTTTTCAATTCCTGTAACAATTGTCCGAAGCAAAACCTTTAAGAAATTGGTAAAACGCGCAGGAATAAACAGAATTTTAACTGAAACAGACTCACCATTCTTGGCACCTAAATCAGGTGAACGTAATGATTCTTCAAATGTAACTTTAACTATAAAGAAAATTGCAGAAGTTTTAGAAATGGATGAAAAAAATGTGGCAAATAAAATTTTGTCCAATTACAATAAACTATTCATTTAATTGGAGGAGTACCTTTTAGCCCAAATTCATAAAAGAACAACCACGCAACAAATGAAATTAATGCAACTATGGCTGAATTAATTATGGCATTAATTAAACTAATTTTGCCTAACAACATCATTGAAAAAAATAATACGAATGCTGTAAATAATGGCCAGATCCTTCTTTGTCCTACGAGGAAAATAGTTCCACCTGTTGAAACTGGATCGCCTTTTCTTAAATATGATAAATCAATATCTACAAATTTGGAAGTCCTTCCAAGCAAGTCCATAGTAAAAAAACCAAGAATTGCTGCAACAGGAATTACACTCCAAAACATACTCCAAAGAGACAATCTGAATAAAGATTCAAGTACAATACTATTTGTTACTGAATTTATAAAGTAGAAAATTCCCGTAAGAATAATTAAAATTGAAGTAAGCAATGCTTGATACATCCCTTCTTCTTTAATTCCTCTATGTGAAAATTTAGCCCAACGAATCGAGGTGTGGCCGTCTCCCAAGCTTTTATCTCTCAATGAACTATATTTTGAACCGTGTTTAACTCCGAAATTAGCCGTATCTAAAAACAGAATTAAACCATTAGAAACAACTGTAAGATAGAATAAAAGAAATGAAGATTTTAGATTCATCTTTTTTATTAACGCGTCACCATTATGATTCAAAACTTTGCTGAAATATTTTATTAACAAAGTAATGAAAATAAATGAAACTAACGAATTAACAATTAAAAATAAATGGAAATTGGTAGCACCATGCGTAAATAATGTTTTATAGCTCAAACCAAAACCAAAAATCAAAGACATAACTATTGTGGGATATTTTTCAATGTATTTTTTTGTTGAAGTTAAACCCTTTTTGACAAACTTGAACATACTAAAACTAATTCTTTTCAAATAAATAACTTTTGAAAATTGATATAAACTAGAACGTTATAAAAATTACATGATAAAATATAAACAAGCTATTTTAGTTAATATGTCCTTGAAAATGACAAAAGGAAAAATAGCAGCACAAGTTGCTCATGCTAGTTTGACAGCAGCATTACAATCTTTAAACAAAAAATCCTTTAAAGAATGGAAATTACAGGGGCAAGGAAAAGTTATACTTAAGTGTCCAGATACCGAAACATTACTTAAATTACATCGTCAATCAAAGGCAAGGAAGATGAATACAGCATTAATCACCGATGCTGGAAAAACTCAAGTTCCGCCCGGGAGCAAAACAGCGCTCGCTATTGGACCAGAAAATGAAGATACTTTGGGAAAAATAATATCTGAATTCAAACTTCTATAAATTTTTCAATAACCCATTGATTTCTAACTTCAGGATGGAAAACAATACCATAAATATTTTTAGATTTATGTTTAATTGCATGAATTGAATTATCAGATTTCGCTAAAATATCAAATTCATTTAACTTAGAAATACCGTTCTGATGTATTGAATATGCTTGGAAGTATTTTTTGCCAAATAAATTTCCTCTAACTTCAACAATTCCAATTTCTATATTTTTGATTATTTTTCCACCAAAAACTGAAGCAATTATTTGCGCACCTGAACAAATACCGAGAACTGGTTTATTAATTGTTTTCAACCAATTAAAGTTAGTTTGATTTTTCAGATATTCATTATCTGCAAGTGCTGTACCTGTTATCAATATTTTATCTGCCCAATCTAAATCCTTCAATTTTGAATAATGATTTGTTCTAGTGTTATTGTTTTCAAAGGGTAAAACAAATTCTCTTTCACTTAATTTATTTGAACAAGTATTAACTATCAATAATTTCATTTTAATTCCGCATCCTCCACAACCAGATTACCACTATGATTACTATATTCCGATCGGTAAGATTTAATTAAAATTTTTTTCTTGAAAGTTGGGCCGTCCAAAACCAAAGATTCAAATTCACCACCTTCTCCTGCAGGATTAACTCCAAATTTTTCTTTTAATTCAATCAATTCTTCAATCATTTTTTTATCAATTTTTCTACCTATCCATTTTTCATCTAAAGGATAAGCTGCAATTCCAGAAATAATAATCTCGTAACCTCTTTTCAAGAGTTGTTTCAACAATTCTTCTTGATTTAATTGCCAAAGTGGATTAAAACACCACAGATTTAATTCAGCGCAAATTTTTTGAATTCTAGATGATTGGTAAACTGACTCTACCGCACCCGTAACAATTCCTTGAATATTATATTCCTTTTTAGCTTTCTGAATTAATTTTTTCAAATCAATAAGTTCACTTTCTTTTTTGCCTTTAGTCTTTTGAGTCAATAAAGGAATATTCAATGCTTTCGATTGAAGTTCAGTTAAATCAATAGCAGGAGTGTGAAACATGTAACTGTCTTTATTTTCAGATTTCATAGACATCAGACAGACAACTTCATTTTTATCAGAATTTGCTAATTCGATAGCAAATGTACTGTCCTTTCCTCCAGAAAATAGTACTCCTAGTTTCATAATATGGATTTAGACATTAAGTATTTATACATTGTTTTTGAACATAATTTATGGTTGAAGTATCTATAGTGATACCAACGAAAAACGAAGAGACACAGATAGGAACGACTCTAAACCACCTCCTAAGACAATCATTCTCAGATTTTGAAGTTATTATTTCGGACGGCAATTCAATAGATAATACGAAATCAATTGTTGAATCATATATTTTGAAGTTCGAAAAGAGAGGAGTTAATTTAAAATTTTTTACAACTTCAAAAAAAGGTGTTTCTGAAGGTAGAAATAATGGAGCAGAAAAAGCACGTGGAAAATATATTTATTTTTTTGATGCAGATGTCTATCCTGTAAAGGACTTTATTCGAGACACTCTGAAAGAATTAAAGAAGAGACGTCTTTCTTTAGCAACATGTAGATCTAAAGGTTCAGATTTTAAATTAAAGAATAAAGCATATTACACATTTATCAACCGAAGTATAACTTTTCTACAATATACTCCTTATCCTGCCGCAGCAGGATACTGTATATTATCGAGCAAAACTGCATTTAATAAAATCGGCGGATTTGACCCAGATATTTATCTAGGTGAAGATGCCACTTATATTCTTCGGGGAAGAACAAAAAAATTAAGATTTAGAGTTTTAACAAGCCAACCTATAAAAGTTTCAAATCGACGACTAAATTCAGAAGGAACAAGTGTAGTTTTGATAAAGTATATTTTATGTGCGTTGTTTTTAGTAGTAAGACGTAGAGGACCAAAAAGAGGAATTGCTGAAAAACTATTGAAATACGAAATGGGAACAGGAATATATAAGAAACAAGGAAAGAGATTTAATAGAATTCTAAAGAAAATCAAAGATATTACTGAAGTTTAATATTACGCTGGGAGAGGGATTCGAACCCCCAATTCCATAAGGAACCGGCTCTCAAGG
>CAZTOR010000005.1:0-17555 GCA_964615505.1 Candidatus Woesearchaeota archaeon | reverse complement strand
AGAACTTAGAGGTAGACCTGCTTTTGAAAGAATTGAAAAACCAACTAGATTAGACCGAGCTAGAGCTCTTGGTTATAAAGCAAAACAAGGTATTTTCATAATTAGAGGAAGTGTTCCAAAAGGGACAACTAAGCGACCTAAATTTACTGGTGGGCGAAGACCAAAACGATACTATCGAAGAGGAACACCTTCAAAGAGCAAACAATCAATAATCGAGATGAGAGCTTCAAGAAAATATCCAAACGCTGAAGTACTCAATTCTTATTGGGTCGGTGAAGATGGTAAGAGAGTATGGTATGAAGTTATTATGGTTGATCGAGATCACCCATCGATAAAGTCAGATAGAACTCTATCTTGGATAGCTACAAAAAAGAACAGAGTTTCTCGAGGATTAACTTCATCTGGAAAGAAATCCAGAGGATTAGTTAGGTAGTCTTATTTTATACAGAATATATTTATTTATAACTACTAGAACTAAATTCTAAGTAATGGCTTTTTCAAGGCAACTAACGGCCTCCTTTGACAACGCTCTAAAACAAGATCAACATTTTCTTTGTCTTGAAGTTCAAACGGGAAGTATCGGAGAATCATTATTACAAAAAACAGTAGAACGCTCCAATACTCTTCAAAATTATTTACTTTCTAGAGATATTGCTGATCCAAATATCCGTTCAGGTGCAATTGGATTCGAAAAAAAATATCATATAAGTGATTTGAATATGCCCGAAATAGATGAATTAGATTTTATTTTAACTTCAAAAAATTTTGAAGCAAGACGTTTAGCGCGAATATTATCTTCTATAAAAAAGGAATCACATCATTCTGAAATTTATTCAACTCTAACTCCTGAGATAGTTTCACCTATACGCTTTAGAAATTGGTATATTCAAAGGCTTAGAAGAAAAAAGAGAAGATCTACTAGATTAAATCGCAAACTAAATGTAGCTACAAACGGCATAATTCCGGAAGAATATATGGCTCAAATTATCGGGGAATTAATTCCAACAGCTCAGATTTTTCCACGAGTTAATATTAATGGTAGCGTCAATATTCCTAATGCAAGCGGAAATTTAGAATTTATTTTAGATAAGGAGGATGGCTTAAGTAAAGAATTAGATTTAATTATTATTGCTGAAGGTGATGAAATTTATAACGCAATGGATTCATTAGTAACGTCAAAATATAGATTCAAAGATTTAAAATCAAGGCTTTTATATGAAAGAACATTAATAGATCCATGAAAATCAAAAAATTAATTTTAATGATTTTAGTAGCTTTTTTATTAGTTACTCTTCTAAATTCTTCCATGGCAAAACAAGGCGATACTGTTGCAGTTGATTATTGGTTAACTGCTGACGGCAAACAAATTGATACATCTGAAGGAAGAGGAGTATTTGAATTTACTCTTGGAAACGGCGATGTGATTCCAGGTTTCGACAAAGCCGTTACCGGAATGAAAGTCGGAGAAGAAAAGACAGTAGTTCTTACTGGAAACGATGCTTATACGCAAGGACCTTTGGCAGGAAAAGACTTAACCTTCAAAATCATTTTGAGAGAAATTAAATGAAGGTATATGAATCTCGACCTGAAACTCCTAAAGAAGGAGATATCCATGTTTATTCTAATCGAGGGAGATTTTATTTTCTTCGAGGAAATCCAGATGCAATACTTTGTGAAGGAAATATTGCTGCAGAAATATATCAAAATGATAGATGGAATAACATTAAACGAATCGGAATCAACACACAATATTTTGATCCGCAAGGTGAACGAGAAACGCTAGATCACGTCATAACTTATTTCGAAGGGGGACTACACGAAAGATGATTCAATATATGTATCATGGCTCACCACATAAATTATCAAAATTATCTTCGGGAAGTAGAGGATTATTTTTATCTCCGTTGAAAGGAATTGCATCAATTTTCGTAGTTAATGAATTTAATGAATTTGCAAAAACCCGAAATCCGTCTTTCAATACAGATTATGATGAATGGAAATTAGCTGATTCTGAACTCCAAAAACCTCTTAAACAGGTTCATATTAAACATAATGTTCCCAATACTTCAAGATTTTCTGGAACTTCAACAGGTTATATTTACAAAGTTGATGTATCAAATTTAGATCTTTCTAATTTTAAAGATAATCCAAATCCTAAAAGGGAATTAATTTATTTCGGATCAGAAATAGAATATGTTTCAGTAGAAAAGATAACAATAAAGTGGATTGCCGAATATTCAAAAGAACATGAGACTAAACACGGACGAGGTAATTTTTAAAATGAGCACAGTCGAAAATGAAAAGAAAATCAAAGAATTCATGGACAAAGGAATGACTCGAGAATCTGCGAAGATAATTTTAGGATTAACTTCTGAAGATGAAAAATAAATAATTTCTAATCATTTTGATAACATATCCATCTTGGTTTCAAAGCATCAATTAATTCTTCATCAGTATATTCATCTAAATCTTTACAGTCTTCACATACTGGGCAAGGTGGAGCTTCTGGGCAAGTTATTTGTTCAGGACAATCGGGAACCGAAATTTCTACAGATTCAATTCCGGCACTATACGCAACTGTTCCAGAAACCACACCCACCAATAGTAAGGCGGTCAAAGCTTTGCCAGGTAAAAAATTAATTGCTAAATCAACTAAGTCAAAAAGTCCTATAAAAAACGGCTCTTTCTTTTTATCTTTCTTTTTTACCATAAAAATTGTATAATCTCTAAATATATAAATAATCGGATTTAAGGTAAAGTATGGATTTCCTGATGTACAATGGTAGGACGAAGAGTATTAGAGGAGACTATATCTATTTAGTTCGTCCAGAGGAATATAATAAAATTAAGGGAAACACTACGTTAGAGATAGGAGTTTTATATGAACCGAAATCAGTTGATTTTAATGAATTGAAAAAGTTTGATTGCGTTGTTATAGGAAAGTCAAGTGAAGAAAAGATTTTGAGGAAATTGATTGAACACAAGAAAGTTTACGGAGTTACTGGAATTGAAACTGACAGAGGCAGAGAACATACTCATTATCGGAGGTCAAATATGAACCAAGTCATTGCAAAGATGATAAAAGATAATGGTAAAGTTTACATTTTGAATTTCAAATATTTACTGAATTCTAAAAATCAAGGAAAATTGATTGGCCGAATTTTACAGAATACTAAGTTTTTGAATAAATATCGATGCAAAACGGGAATTGCTACTTTTGCCGAAGATACTTATGGAACTAGACTCGAAGATAATTTAGAAGCATTAGGAAGACTTTTAGGAATTAAGAAATTGTCAAAGTTTGAAGAAAAATCAAACCTACCGAAAGGTGTCAGAATTTTAGAATTCTAACGTTTCGCCTTGTTTTGGTGCAGTTGCATCAAGCGATAATTGACTTCTTAATTCCATTGCGAATCTTTGACAGTGTGCCCCATGGATACAAAGAACTTTTTTTGGTCGTAAATCTTTAACCAATTTAAGTAATTCGTCTCGTCCTGCGTGAGAACTCAATTCAAAGTTGTACATTGGACATTTAACTTTCAAGTCAACTTCTTCATTAACATATCTTCCAGTGTCTGCTAAATATCTACCTGCTGTTCCAGGGATTTGGTAACCTGCAGTGATTAATGCAGATTTAGGATCAGTATAAACGTGTTTAATGTAGTGTGCGATTGGTCCACCGTCCATTGAACCACCAGTAGTAATTATTGCGCATGGTTTTGTTGCAGCCTTTCTTCTCTGCTCTTGAGTTTTAATCAAGATTGCCTTTTTCATAGCATTCTTTAATTGTAGAGAGTTTCGAATAAATTTTGGATTCTTCAAGGAAATGTCTGTTGCAGCCCGACCCATTCCATCAACATAGATTGGAAAATTTGCACCATATCTTTCCAAAATCATTAATAATTCGGGTGCTCTAATTGCAAAAGAAGGAATCAATGCAACTCCTCCACCCTTTACAGTCTTTTTGACTTGGTCTGCAAACGCCTTTTCAATTTTAGTTCTCTTGTCTAAAGAACGAGAACTATAAGTTGTTTCCATTACTAGTAAGTCTATGTTTTTTAATTTGGAATAATCTGCACCTTGAACTAATTGAGTGTCTTCAATTTTAAAATCACTAGTGTATAATATTTTTTTACCAGACATTTCGATTAGTGCCATTGCAGAACCTGGAATGTGTCCAGCATCATAAAATGTGATTTTGGTTTTTCCGATTTTAAACGGTTTTTTGTAAGTTACTATGTTCCAAGTGTTAAGAACATTTTTTATATCATTTTTACTAAAATTTCTAGGTTTATCCTTCAATTTTCCAACCTTAACACTATCATAAAGAACTAATTCTGCTAAGTCTTTAGTTGCTTTTGTACCAAAGATTTTTGGTTTCTTTTTTTGTGAATTCCATAATTCCGGAACTGAACCGCAGTGATCTAAGTGTCCGTGACAGATTACAACTCCATCAACAGGTTTCTTGGGAATTAATGGTCCGATTCCATCAGAAACATTAAAACCAAATTCCATTGAAACACGGTCTTCACCGTTGTCTAGAATTACTGCGTTGTTACCGACTTCTCTGAAGCCGCCGTTACATTCGATCGTAATCGATCTATTTCTATTTGTTCTATTTTTTGTTTTCTTGTTTTTCATTGTTTAAATTAACAGAAGTCGCCTTGACGAATTCTGTTTTGATTATGATGTGAGGGAGATAGATTGTCCGTTTTTAAGCTTATGCTTTTTTATGAAACCAGTAGGGGCCTCAATTATGTATTGAGCTGGCTTTTTTGGTGCTATTTTGAACTTGAACGGTCGAACATTTCTTTTAAGTGAAACTATTTTTTTTTCTTTGACCCAAATGATGTCTATTGGTTCCTGAACAAAACAAGTATGAAGTGTTGAGTGGGAAATTGTTGGAGAAAATGTTTCAAGAACAACTGGTTGAACTTTTCGGAACATCAGTCCTAAATTAAATCTACCTAGAAATTTTGCTTCAGATAATTTTTTACGTCCTTGTTTAATTATCATTCAGAAAAATTTTCAAAAGGTAACTCTGAACCTTTTTTTAGATTACCTTTAATTTTCAAATATTCGTTTGCCAATATCCAGTAAACTAAACTTAGAGATCTTGATCCTTTATTATTACAGATCATCGAAATATCAATATTTTTGAAAGTGTTGTTTGAATCACATAATGCAACTACTGGAATTCCAATATGATATGCATCTTTAACTGCATTTTTGTCTCCTCTCGGATCGGCTACAAACATTACTTTTGGTTCGATGAATGTCTTTAATTGAGGGTTTGTAATAACTCCTGCAGGATATCTTCCGACATAGAATTTTGCCCCAATTGCTTCAGCAAATGCTTTAGCTGACTTCCAACCGTTTTCTCTTCGACATACAACTAATATGTCTTCAGGATTATATTTTGCCAAAAATTCTGCTCCGGATTTCAGTTTTTCATCAATTTTTTGAACATCTAGAATTGCAACACCGTTTTTCGGATTTATTTTATGTATATATTTACTCATATCTTTTGTTTTGAATTTGGTTCCTATTTGGATCCCGGCTTCAAGATATTGGTCTACAGTAACTAAATTACTCATTTTCTTCATCCTCAATAGGTTCTTCAACCTTTATAGGTGCTGGTCGATTAACTGTAATTGGAAGAACGCCACTGGCTAATTCTTCCTTAGCAATTTGAACAGTATTGTACAAATCTTTTGGTCTTTTTATCAAAATCGGAGCACCCATTGAGAGTTGTAGAGCTCTAGCTCCAATAATTCGTGCGGTCTCAAATTTTGTTAGGTTAACCATTTTAATATTTATTCAAGAGTTTACGTAGCTCTTTACCTTTGCTTGTTGCTAATTTTACAGCATTTTTAAGCTCTTCGTTTGTTAGTGGAGCCACACCGCCTTTCTGCATTGCGCAAATGTTTCCATTGTCAATAGTTGCGATGTTTAATCTAGCTTCCATAATGCTTTCTTCTTCAAATGTTGGATCAACTAATAATTTGTCTCCAACTTTTGCGATTGTTACCATTGCCGGAAGGTTTTGAAGTTTAACTCCTTTCTTTGTTCGAGTTTCGTGTAAAACTTTACCCAATTTTTCATCGTATTCAGGGAATTTAGCAGTTTTGATTGCAAGTAAGCCTGCAATAACTGCTGCATCAAATAGATTTCCATCTGCATTCATTGGATATATATCTACTGACAACATCCATGCCGCTTCGCCTTCTTTGATACATAATTCTTCAAAGTTTACAGTTTTAGATTCTCGAATTGCTCGATCCACTACTCTTGAAAGCTCAATGGACTCCGGAGACGGAGGTCCGCTTCTATAGTTTGGATTTGAAATTGGACTCAGTTCTCCATTAACCATAAACATACCTTGATTGGCAGTATCAGGATAAGGAGTACCTACGGAGAATTTTACTCCTGCAATAACTTCGGTTTTACCTAATCGAACTCTTGCAGATCCATTTGCTTGAGTAACAACTCCTGTTTCAATTTCAATATCTCGGTAGTCATCTAACTTTCTACCGTCAGGTCTCATATTATTCTTTAATGATTCCTTGATAAATTCTGTATTTACTAAACTCATTTTTTCTTCTCCTTTTTGCCAGTTAAGGCATTCTTTTGAACTTCGTATATTTCGTTTGCGGAATCCATAACTAATTTCATAGATTCGTCAAATTCTTTTTGAGATAAATCTCCGTCCATTTGAACTAGCGTTATTTCTCCACGATTTGGCATAACTGCAATCGGAAGATCTGCTTGACCAAAGTTATCTTCCGGTTGAAATAGATCAAGTAGTACAGTGTCATCTGCTTTACCTGCAGCAACGGCACAAACTAAATCTCTCATTTCAATCCCTGCATTTGCGAGTGCCAAAGATGCAGCATTTATTGCTGCAGTTCTAGTTCCGGCATTAGCATTCAAAATTTGTACATGTATTTCAATTGCAGTTGCTGGATATTTTTCAGTAATTATGGCTGCTTCTAATGCATCTATCATAACTTTTGATATTTCTTTACTTCGTCTACTTGGCCCAGGTCTACATCTATCTGTTGTTGAGAACGGAAGCATTGAGTAATAAACTCTGATTAATGCTCTGTCGTCCTTAGTTTGATGCTTTGGCAAAACTTCCTTTGGACCATAAACTCCTGCAATTGCAACAGTTTCTCCCATCGCGAATTTTGCTGAACCATCTGCTTGTGGAATAACTCCAACTTCTGCAGACATTTTTCTTAATTCGTTAAATTTTCTACCATCAATTCTTTTTCCTTTGACGATAAGCGGTTTTTCAGATTTTCCTGCCATTATTTCTTTTTTCCTCCTAACATTTTCTTTACTTTTTCAGTTAATCCGGAACTGTCAGAGTTTTCTCTGATATATTCAATTGCTTCTTGAACTTTGAAAACATTATCTGTGTTATCACAATGTACGTAAATGTATCCATTTTGTCCGACCACAACATTACATCCAGATTCATCTTTTAATGTATTAATCATACTACCTTGTTTACCAATTACTCTAGGAATTAATCTTGAATCGACATTAATTAAATGTCCTGAGGGTAATCTTCTATATAGTCGATCTTTAGCACTAACTTTAATTGTACCATTTCGTTCACCAATTATTTCAACAAAAACTAGATCTCCAATGTCAAAAAATTGTGACATTTTTCCCATTTCAATGAAAGATTGACTTCCTTCTCTAAGATCTAATTCACATTTTACTGGAACTCCAATGTCCAGAGTCCATCCATAATTGTTCATGGAAATTACTTTTCCAATTATTCTATCGCCCTTCTTTGGCGCATATTTTTCAAACAACGGAACAACTTTTACTACGTGTCCCTTGTTACTTATTTTACCAACTACTGTTGCAGTAATTGCTTCACCGTTCCTGATTGCTTTCCCTGACGGAATATAACTCATTCCTTCTGCCAGTAATTGTCCAGGAACAACAATATCGTTGTCTTTTACATGTATTTTTTTTACCATTTTATTCGCTTATTTCAGCCTCTCCATTAGTTAATTTGTTAATTAATGAGTATATATTACTTTTGGCACCACCAACAACTTCAAGCTCAATTTTTATTCCGCCATCGTTTTGCCACTCTTCCTTTTTCATTGAGGAACTGTATCTATTTTTCAATGCACTATATGCTGAACCAGCATATTTTGCAGGAATAATAATTTTTATTTTTACTTTATCAAAAGATAATGGAATAATTGTTCGGATTGATTTGATAATTTTTTGAATTTGAGTTTCTATGTTTTCAGAAATATCAACATTAATTTTTGCTTCACTCATTGCCAACTCAATTCTTTGACGTGGGTGAGGTGAACCGGACTTAGGATCTACAGAATTTTGTTGAATATATTCAACAATTCTATTTTTCCTATCTTCCATCAATTTTTTTCGTTGATCTGCAGTTAAGTGAAGTTCGCCTTCTTTTATAATTTTTTCAACAGGTTTTTCACCTAGCACTGATTTTATTTTATCTTCAGAAGACTTTAAACCCTTATTTGCGTTTTCAAAAACGGTTTGACTTTGAACAATTTCTTTAACATTGATTAATTTTCCCGATCTTAGCGCAAGAGCTTTGTCAATATTTGAAATAACAACTTCAAAATTTTCTCCGCCTTTCTTCAAGCGTGCTAGAGTAAATGAAACTCTCTCTTTATCGTATGTTCTATTTTGCATCAATCTTTGTTTTTCGGAGCAACCTTAATTCCTTTTGAGTTCGAAATTAAAATTTGAACTCGGGATTTTTTATATTCTTTTCCAAGAATTTTTGCGTAAACATCGTGAATTAATTTAATTCCGTCTTCAACGCTCATATCTTTTTTCCAAGATTTTTCTAGTATTTTATTTGCCTCAACTGAGTTATTACCGACCGCTTTTGCATTATATTTGAAATAAATTCCTGCGGGTTCAGTGGAAAAAAGTTGCGGACCGTTTTCATTCATTCCGCCCACTAAAAGTGATACTCCGAAAGGTCTTATACCTCCGTATTGTGTAAAGCTCTGACAGATGTCAGATATGTATTTAACAAGTTCTTCAGGGTTAATATTTTCACCATAAGTTAATTTGTGTTCTTGTGCCTTTAATCTTGCTCTTTTTAGTAAAACTCTAGCATCGCCGATATAACCTGCCGAAGTCATAATAATGTTTGAATTTACTTCTTCAATTTTTGATACAGAGTCTGCAACTAAAAGCGGATCTACTCTATGAGTATCTGCTGCCAAGATCACTCCTTCTTTGGTTGTTACACCAACGATAAGTGAACCTGCATCAATTGCCTTTTTTGCATATTCTACTTGTAATATTCGGCCATCTGGACTAAAAACTGTAATTGCCCGATCATAACCCATAACTTGATTTGGTACAAATTGCATCTATCTTTTTCCTCAATTAATGAATTTATATACTATGCCTTTTTAAATGTTTCAATATGAAGTTTGTTTATCATTCCGCTTACCTTCAAAATATCAACTTTAGCATTTTTTGATTTTAATTTTTTTATTAATGTTAACGCAACCTTTGTTTCATCTAAATATTTACTATTAGTACGAAGCACACCAATTTGATTTTTTTTATCAAAACTCATAAATTTTATTCCAGCTTTTCCAATTCCCAATTCACCAAGAAATCTTTTGTATTCAGATAATATTTCTTTTTCAACATCTGAACGAGATAAAACAGAGCTAGATTTAATTTTGAATAAAACGTACCTGGGATTTTCCTTAAGTGTAGGTAATATTGGTTTCATAAATATAAAAAACAATAGAGATATTTATTTCTTTGCTCCGCTGAGTCGAACTGCTTTCTGTTTGTTGTAAAAGTTAGTCCATTTGGTTCTCAAGGGCTTTCTTCCTAATTTAAGGAAGTTTTTCATTGCTTTTCCATTAATGAAGTATAAAACTCTACCACTATTTCGAATTAACATTCGTCCCTTTCCTTTCGGAATTGTTTTTCCGGTAAAAGAACAATCAACCATTATCTTCTACCTCCTCTTCCGCCACCTGCTTCAATTTCAGTTTGAGTTAACATGATAATGTCTCCAATTCTAGTTGGACCATAAACATTACGTCTCATTATCTTTCCTGAATCTTTTCCATCAAGAACTTTACATCGAACTAAAGTAACAACTTGTTTTGTACCTTCTCTACCAATTAATTCAACTATTTCGGCAGGATATGCTCGCATAAGTTTACCACTAAGATCAGTGTTTGAATCTTGTTGTTTTTTTACTTCTTTAGCCATTATTCAGTCTTTTTCTCTTCAGGTTCAGCTTTCTTTTCTTCTTTTACTGGAGCTTCTTCCTTTTTCTCTTCAGGTTCAGCTTTCTTTTCTTCTTTTACTGGAGCTTCTTCCTTTTTCTCTTCAGGTTCAGCTTTCTTTTCTTTTTTTACTGGAGCTTCTTCCTTTTTCTCAGATTTTTTAGTTTGCTTTGATTCACCTTCTAATAGAGTTTTAATATCTTTCAAAATAGTATCCATAATTTTTTTGTCTGCAGAAACAATTGCTACCGCAGCAGTCGCTACAGGTAGACCTGCAGCTGCACCCAATTCTTCTTTAGAAGGTACTTCAACATGAATAATATCTTTTTCTTTAGCAAGTAAAGGTAAGTGCATAACAATTTCCGCAGGAGAACTGTCTGCAGCAGAAATAGATAATTTTGCTTCACCTCTTTCAAGACTTTTAGTAACTTCATTTACGCCCTTTCGGATTTTACCTTCCGATCTGGCATTCTCAATTAGAGAATAAATTCTTTCTGTAATATCTTTTGTTAATTCCATTTTAACCTCGTTAACCTCATTGGTTAATGAAAGGCAATAGCTCAAACTCTTTAAAAACTTTATTATTGGAGTATACTTTAGAGTAAACAATGAATAAATATAGTGGAAGACAAGTAGGATATCTTGAAGAATTAGAAAAACGTATACCTAAAACTAAATATTGTACTGATTTTTTAAGAGAGGAATACGAATCAATTAAATCTGATACAGATAAACGAGAAGTTTTATGCGATATTATATCTTCTGAACTAAGAGAAAATCCCGATGAACTCTCAAGTAAAGATCGTACACTTTTAGAGTCAATATTAAATATGTCTGAGATAGCAGATAATTTATTATATATTGCAGATCTTTCAAATGAAGAAAGTACTATGCGTAAGTTGTTTAATTATGCTGAACAGCCACATTTATTTGATACCGATATTAGAACTATAGCTATTCGAAGTCGAATGGTAAGTCTAATTATGAAAAATATAAGATTAAATGAATCACTTGATAATAAAAAAAATTAAACCAATTTACGATTGAGTGCAATTAATGTTTTGTAAACTTCCTCTTTATCAACAGTTTTATCTCGCTTAGTGGGACCAATTTCATAGAAATATTTTATAATTGCTTCGGGCTTGAAACCTCTTTTTCTCAAAGAAGCTAAAGTTTCAACAGATACGTCATCATACCCCGAAAATTTCCCTGATTCAACACCTTTTCTAATTTCTGAAGCAGAAATATTCATACCTTTATAATTAATTCTTCCTAAATGAATATATTCTGGAGTTTTCCAACCCATGAATCTGAAAATGTTTTGCTGTCTACGCGTTTGGTCTTCATGATCTTTACCTCGAATTATATGTGTTAATTTTAATTCATAGTCATCTATTGCGACAGAAAAGTTCATCATTGGCCAAACTTGATATTTTTTACCAACTCTTGGATGGGCAGATTTATTTATTCTAAATGCAATCCAATCTCGCAATGCTGGATTTTTTAAACGAGAATCTGTTTTAACCCGAACAACGGCTTCGCCAGATTTGTATTTTCCAGAAAGCATATCTTTCCATTTTGATAGATTTTCTGAAGCAGAATTTTTTGTTCCAATTGGCGAAATTCCTTTTCTAATTTTTGCTCGAACTTTTTCAGAATCTTCTTCACAAATATATAAATGTCCTCCTTTCAATAATTTTTCAGCATGTTTGTAATAAATTGGAATTCGATCAGACTGTATATATAGCTCATCTGGTTTTCCAACTAACCAAGTAAAGTCTTTTTCTATCATCCTATAGAATTTTTTGTAATTGCCTTCGGGATTAGTATCTTCGATTCGAAGGATATGCTTTCCTTTGTATTTATCTCGGTATATTTTGTTTATAGACAAAACTAAAGCATGTCCGATATGTAGAGGTCCAGATGCAGAAGGTGCAGAACGCACTCTAAATTTCTGATTAACATTTGGTAGATCCACAATTTCTTTTTTAATTTTTTCTTTAGGATTAAAAAATGAAGGATTAATTTTCTTCAACCTTTTGATTTGCTCATTAATCGATAATTTATTTATTTCAGATATAGTATTTGCAACAGTTTTAGCAATCGATGAAATTTTTGATTTATCTTTCAATGTTGGAATAATTTTGTTGATAACTGCTTTTTGGTTCGCCTTACCTTTAAATTCAACAGCATTCTCTAATGCTAACTGAATTATCTTTTTCTTCATGCCAGAAGTAGGTTACAGAAATTTATAAGACTAACTTTATTTTGGATAAGCAGCATCAATAATGTGTTTTTTGTTCTTGAAATGTTTATTTACTTTTGAAAGATAAGTATTGAATACGGCTGCGAGACTAGATTTCAAGTCTGCCGGATGTATTTTATTGGATTTATAATCTTTTTCAAGAGAAGTAAGAGATAAATATGTTTTATTTCCTCCGAATTTAGCAGGCCGGACAATATCGAATTTTCCATCAACCGGGAAGACAACGTGCCGAATCATATCAAATACTCCGTTTTTATCAGTAATTTTCTGTGGACAATAAGCTTTACCAATTTTTTTATTAACTGAAGCAGGAGTATCATCTAAATAAATTGCTGAACTTGATTCAGATGCAGACATTTTACTCCCTTCTTTATTTAGTCCAATAAGAGGAGTAAACAAACAAATTGGTTTTTTATGTCCTAATTTTGATACTTCTTCTCGAGCTAACATGTAAATTTTTCTTTGATCAATTCCCGAATAAGCAATATCTGCACCAATATGATGGACATCTATGGCTTGCATTAATGCGTAATTCATTGAACCCAAATCTGGATTGTCAACTTGTCGAACCACTTCTGAACTGGCCCTCATTGCTCTTTTCAATTTTACCAGACCCATTATTTTATATAAATCAAAAATATAGTCTCTTTTTTGCTGGAAGGACGAACCTAGGACAAATTTAACCTTTTTTGTATCTGCACCAATTGATTTTAGAATGGCAGTCATGGCTTCTTTATAGTATTTGGAACGAGCCGCAGTGAGATTCCAAGGGGATTTTCTGTCATCTAAATATGCGTGTATATCTGCCAGGAGATACTTTACGTCAAGCCCAGCATCAATAAAATCTTTTATTTTAACTGCTTGGATATAATATCCGATATGAACCTTTCCAGAAGGTGCAGCACCAATATATACACTTGGTGTCTTTCTAGATCGCAATAATGTTTCTAATTCATTTGAAGTAATCGTCTCAACAGTATTTCTCAAAATCAAGTCAAGTTTACGCATAATAACCTAAGCTACTACTTTTTTATAAATAATTCCCATATTTCGTTCATGACATAATGCTTATATATAACAAAAAATATATTTTAGGCATGAAAGGAAACTTAAATACAGCTGCAACTTGGATTGTAGTTCTTAGCGCAGTAAATGTTTTCTTAACCACTGCAAATCTGATGGATTTGACAACAATGTTGGGTGGTTTAGGAACAGTATGGAATTGGGCTGTAGGACTATCCGGATTGTGGATGGGATATGGTTTGTTGTCCGGTAAGTAAAACTTACTGGCACCAGAAATTATTTACCGGGGAACTAGTTTCCCCTATCTCTTTTTATAGATAAATTATACAAAATGTTTATATACATTAATTAATTGATATCAATATGGATATGAAAGGTATCACAAACTGGTTAGTTGCTATTGGAGCTATTAATTGGGGAACTACTGCGCTAGGTTATGATTTAGTATCTTACTTAGGCGGAGGAATGTTGTCCATGTTAGTCTACTATGCAGTAGGACTATCCGGATTGTACTTTGGATATAACTTGTTGAACCGGTAAGTAAAACTTACTGGCACCAAAAATTATTTACCGGGGAACTAGTTTCCCCATGTTTTTTTACTCATATCTTAGAGCGTCTACTGGATTCAATTTTGAAGCAGATCTTGCAGGCAGGATTCCAGATAGAATTCCTGCAATTGCAGAAAATACTAATGCACCGCTTATAACATAGGGATCAATCAGTATCAGAAAAGGTAATCCTGGACTAAACGCTTCTATTGCATATTTTGCACCCAACGCCATCAATATACCAACGATACTTCCAATTAATCCTCCTACTACTCCGAAAAATGCAGACTCAATCAAAAAAATGGTCATAATGGCCTTATTTGTAGCACCAATTGACTTCATAACACCAATTTCCTTAGTTCTCTCAAGAACAGACATATACATTGTATTAGCAATCCCTACTGCTCCAACAATTAGTGCAATTCCGGCAATACCTACTATTACATATTGAATTATTCCTAAAATATTATTTATTTGTTCTAGTATCGCTGAAGAGGTACTCATAATAAAATTTTTATCGCCCCTATAATCTTCATATTCTTCTTCAAGTTCTTTGACAAATTTATCTAAATCTACTCCTTCTTTAACAATAATTTGAGCACCAGTAACTGTTCCTTCGGGAGCAAAAACTTTTCGAGCATCATCGAGCGACATTGCAATTGAAGTATCATCACCATCATTTCCTACTTTTTCATATATTCCTACTACTTTGAATGTTTTTCCACCTACCTTAATTCGACTTTTCAGATCAACCTTTTTTTCAAAATAGTCTTGGTTAAGTTTCCAACCTATTACAACCGTACCTGTTTCACCGGGTTGAAAATTTCGACCGCGCTCAACTTCAAAATTAGACCTGGCTAAAAATTCACTCCAAAGTTCAGTATCTATTGCATATACAATAGGATATTTTTTTTCAGATTTGTATTCAACTTCCTGAGTATCATAAACATAAGGTATTACTATATCTGTTTCACCAAATGATTCAAAAAAATCTATGTCTCTATCTTCAAGACCATATTCTCCCGGTGTTGGTCTACTGAATGTGGCACCGCCTTGAACTAGAATAACGTCTGTACCAAATTCTTCAAATGCTTGATTAACTGCATTCTCAGTACCTTGAGCAATTAAAGTTAAAGAGACAATTGCAGAAATACCAATAATAATACCTATGACGGTCAACCAACTACGTAGTTTTCTTCGCCTAAGATTATTTAATGCAATTAAAATATACTCACGTAGCATTTCCTTTTTTTCTTTTCCTCATCCATCGATATCCAAAGAATCCAAGAATTAAGAGTAGTATTGCCGTCATTCCAAAAGAGCTACCTTGAACCAAACCAATTTTTTTAGCATCATTTTCAGTATATATTTTGAAGGTTATTTCTTCCTGTGTTTGATAAGTTTTGTAATTTAGATCCGAATATTCAATATTTAACAAAACAATAACTTCTTTTGAACTTTTAATATTTGGGCTGAGGTATAATTTATAATTTTCTCTTTCAAAATCATCTGTTTCCAGTTCACCTAAATATTTTCTAGGCGAAGATATAATATCATAGTCTTCAGTGTCAATTATTTCAATAGTTAAGAATTGAATACCTTGTTTTCCCTTATTTACTGCAGTTACAATTATTTCTCCAAGACTTCCCGGAGTAAATACTTCGTAATCATCAATACCAATTTCTAATTTCGGTTTACCTCCCGTATTAACTGAAATAGGTGTTTTCAAACTTTTTACTTCATCATCACAAAAGGCATCTTTACATATTTTAATTTCAAGGTCATATGTTCCACCTATTGCTTGATCATCAACCATAACTCTGAAATCAACAAGTTTTTCTCTGCCTTGCACTAACTTATCAATGAATTCAGTCCCAGTTTCTGAACCCATTAAATAAAACGGATAAGAAGGTTCAATTGCAGCATAGAAGTTCCTCATTTCTTGACTTCCTGCATTTCTTACAACAGTATAAATATCTAAATAATTTCCAGGTTCGGCTGGTGCAGGTTCATAGTTTGAACTTTCCAATATAATATTGCTACCTTCTACAATTGGCAAATCCAAAGTTGTTGAGCTTGTTCTTACCGTTTCTGAATAAGCCGATACGCCAGAAATTAATGCTAATAATAATAAAATTGAAATAAATCTTCTCATTATTTTACTTCTCCATCTACAATCTTATATACTTTATGCTCACGTGTTCGATTTACTAAATCTAAATCATGAGTCACGATTATAACGGTCTTTCCCTCTTTATGTATTTTTTTAAATAAATTCATAACCATCTTACCCGTTTTTGTATCTAAATTTCCGGTAGGTTCATCAGCAATAACTACTTCAGGATCATTTGCTAAAGATCTTGCAACTGCTACTCTCTGTCGTTCTCCTCCCGAAAGCTCACTAGGTAAATTATTTAGTCGGTGTCCCATTTCTACTTTTTTCAGAATTTCTTCAGCTTTAGATTTTTTTTCTTCGGCAGGAATATTTTGGAAAGTCATTGGAAGCATAACATTCTCTAATGCAGTCATACTATTAATCAAATTAAATGATTGAAAAACAAAACCAATCTTTTTACCTCTTATTTGAGCAAGATCACTTTCTTCTAAAGACGAGATATTTGTCCCATCAAGTAAGATTTTCCCTCGAGACGGATAATCTAAACTTCCAATCATATTCAATAATGTTGATTTTCCTGAACCAGATTTACCAACAATAAAAACAACTTCGTTTTTGAAAATATCCAAAGATATATTTTTATTTGCATATATCTTGGAATCACCCATATCGTAAACTTTCCAAACTTTTTTCAGAGAAATAATCGGTTTTTCCACATAAAAATTAGTTAAGAATATATTAAAAATTATTGGTAATTGGTGTGGTATAATTTAATGGAGTTCTTAATTGCACGTTTTGCTTTTCTAGAGTTTCCCCATTTACCAAGTTCAACTTTGCTCTTTCTAAGGTCTTTGTATCTATCAAAGAAGTGATAAATTTCATCTAAAAATGCCTTCGGGACATGTTTCAAATCTTTAATTTCGTTAAATCTAGGATCATTTGCAGGAACTGCAAGAATTTTTTCATCTGATTCGCCTCCATCAATCATATTTAACATTCCTACTGGTCTTGCTTTTACTAATACTCCTGGATGTAATGGCGAATGAGTTAACAAAATTACATCTAATGGATCATTATCATCACAAAGTGTTTGTGGAACAAAACCATAGTTTCCAGGATAATTCATAGAAACTTCAAGTACTCTGTCGAGCATAATTAAACCAGTTTCTTTGTCTAGTTCATACTTATCTTTACTACCGCTCGGTATTTCAATGATAACATTGATTACATCAGGTGCATTCTTGCCGTATGGAATGTCGTGCCACATATTTGTCATATAAGTACCTCGTAATCTGAATTAAAAAGGTTTTGGATG
>CAZTOR010000004.1:0-18606 GCA_964615505.1 Candidatus Woesearchaeota archaeon | reverse complement strand
TTTGAACACGGGTCACAAGCGTGACAAGCTTGTATGATAGACCAAACTACACCACGTGGGCAATAGAATCTTGGTAAATTATTTCATTTATAAGTCTTTCTAGGAGCAGGTTTTTTATTGAATGAAGTACTCTAATTCATGTGGAAGTCATAGTCTTTCTATTGGGATTGATCGGAATTTGGTTTGGTGCTCACTTAGCAGTTGATCAAGCTTTAATCCTCGCAAGAAGAATGAAAATTTCTAAATTATTTATTGGATTAACAATTTTATCAATTGGAACTTCATTGCCCGAAATATTTACTCACATTATATCGAGTTTGAATGAATTAAACGGTGTTGCTGCGTCAAACATTGCAATTGGAACGAATATAGGTTCAAATATATTTCAAATTACCTTTATTATAGGTATAATCGGACTTTTAGCAGTAATAAAATCTTCAAAAAATATTCAGAAAAGAGACGGATTAGTAATGTTGGGGTCAATTGTTTTGATATATTTATTTGGACAGAATGGAGTAATTAGTCAAGTAGAAGGAATAATCTTAGTCGGACTTTACGTTATTTATTTGGGGCATTTATATCGTAGTGAAAAGAATCAAGAACACAAATATGTTCCCATAACTAGAATGATGAGGATGAGACACCATATAGGTTTATTAATATCCGGAATTTTTATTTTAAGTTTGAGTGCAAATATTGTTGTTGATAGCGCATTAAACTTTTCAGAAATTCTTGGAATAGAACAAAGTTTTTTTGGACTTTTAATTATTGGTGTCGCAACAGGATTACCTGAATTCACAACTGCATTAATGGGTGTTTTGAAGCGAGCTAAGGAAGTTTCACTGGGTGTTTTAATTGGTTCAAATATAACTAATCCCATGATGGCATTAGGTCTTGGTGCGATCATAGTAGATAATCCTATTTCTAAAACGGTTGTTAATTTTGATTTACCGTTTTGGTTCATTATTTCATCAGTCTTACTTTTACTGTTTCAAAGAGATCACAAACTAAGTAAAAAAGGTGCATTATTAATGTTGTCAGCATATTTAGGATATTTAATTTACAAAGTGAATTCGTTAATAATATAAGGATTAATTTTTAGAAATACTATGGAAGTGATTGGAATTTGTTCTAGATGTTCTAAAGCAACTGTTCAAAGAACATGTAGTGCTTGCGGAAAAAACTTTTGTCCCGATTGCTTTAATGAACACGATTGTAATGGAAGACTGGTTCCGAAGATTGGATAATTTCAATAGAAGATTATTAAAAAGTAAGAAGTTTTGGGCAATTATTATTCTAACAAAACCAATAAAATATTTAATTTTTGGAATTATTTTAATTAAAATATTAAATTAATCGACACGTTTTTAAATAAACCATAATTTCTATGAAATAAGAGTGCGTGTGGCTAATTTTCGATAAGTTTATAAGGATAATCTTTCACGAGATACCGTACTCCGAGGTGCTAATTTGGCTAAGAAAAAGGAAATTTCCGTTGACATTTCAAAACATGTTTTTGTTCCAAAACACAAAATCTTAAACGATTCAGAAACTGAAACTCTTTTAAAAAATTATAACATATCTCGTTCTCAATTACCTTCTATTACTATAAAAGATCCAATGGTCAAAAAGATTGATGCTGAAGTAAATTCAATTATTGAAATTATTAGATTATCTCCTCATGCTGGAGAGTACAAATATTACCGGAGAGTTGTGGAATGAATAAGCGAGCATTGGTCAAAAAATTTATTGAAGAAAACGGATTTGTACGAAGTAATATCGATTCCTATAATTCTTTTATTGATTGGAGAATGCAAAATATTATTGATGCCGAAAAGGAATTAATGCCTGCAGTTATTCCGGTTGATGCTGAAGAAGTAAAATTTGTCTTTGGAAATATTTCTGTTAAGCGACCTGTTATTTTGGAAGCAGATGGTTCTGAAAGACCGCTTTATCCGAATGAAGCAAGAATGCGAAACTTAACCTATTCTGCACCGGTTTTCTTGGAAGTTTCATTAGTTATAGATGGAAAAGAGCGAGATAGATCAGAAGTTCAAATTGCACATATTCCTGTAATGATTGGTTCAAAGTTATGTTATCTAAATTCATTATCTAAAAAAGAGATGGTTGATCATGGCGAAGATCCACTTGATCCCGGAGGTTATTTTATTATCAATGGAACAGAAAGAGCATTAGTTCTTTTAGAAGATTTAGCTCCTAATCGAATTTTAATTGAAAATGGAAAAAGTCCAATAACGCATACTGCAAAAGTTTTTTCTGCAATTGATACTTACAAAATTTCTCATTCAGTAAACAGAACAAAAGAAGGTTTGTTCTTAGTAAACTTTAGTAATATTCAAAAAATTCCTTTTGTAGTTTTAATGAAAGCATTGGGTGTAACAAAAGATAAAGACATTGCAGAATTTGTTGGTTTTGAAGAATTACCTGAAGAGCTTTACATTAATTTAATTGAGCAAATGGAACTTAAAGATGAAGCTGAAGCAAAAGAAGCAGTTGCAAAATCCATGCTCTTAGCACTTCCAAAAGAAAGAAAGTTACAAAAAGTTGAATCAATTTTAGATACAGTTTTATTACCTCATCTTGGAACTGCAAGGAAGGATCGACCTTCAAAAGCAAGATTCTTAGCAAAAATGGTTAAAAAAATTTTGTTAATGAAAAATGAAGAAATTCCACTTGATGATAAAGATCACTATATGAATAAACGAATAAGAATGTCAGGTGACCTTTTGGAAGATTTATTTAGAACTAATTTTAAGGGACTAAAGAACGATATAATATATATTTTTACCAGGGGTGTTCGAAGAGGTAAGGTAATTCCAATTGCATCCTTAGTCAGAGCTAAATTTATGACAGATAAGATTAAGTCTGCAATGGCTACAGGTAATTGGACTGGAAACCGACAAGGAGTATCTCAGAGATTAGAAAGAGATAATCCGATTGCAGCAATTTCTCAATTAAGAAGAGTTACATCATTACTAGACTCAAATCGTGAAAGTTTCAAAGCAAGAGAATTACATCCGACTCACTGGGGAAGATTAGGTGCAATTGAATCTCCTGAAGGTAAGAATATTGGATTAAGAAAAGCATTAGCATTAATGGCAACAATAACAACAGAATTACCAAAAAAAGAGTACGATAAAAATCTTAAATTATTGGAAAAAATGGGAGTTGAAAAGTACAAATGACTGATATATTCGTTGACGGGACATTGTATGGAACTGTCAAAGATGGAAATAAATTTGTTAAAAAATTAATTGTTGCCAGACGAGAAGGTAAGGTTACTAGAAATACAAACGTTTCATATAGTGAAAAAGAAGATATTATTTTTGTACAATTTGATAAGAATAGATTAAGAAGACCTTTGATTGTAGTTAAGGACGGAAAATCACTTTTAACAGAAAAACATATTGAAGATATAACTAATGGAAAATTGGAATGGTTAAAACTTGTTGAAGACGGAATTATTGAAGAATTAGATGCTTTAGAAGAAGAATCTGTTTTGATTGCAATGAACGAAGATAGCTTGACAAAAAAGCATACTCATTTGGAAATAGATCCATTAGTAATTTTTGGTATGAATACAACTATGATTCCATTTGCTAATCATGATCCATCTACTAGACTTTTAAGAGGTCAAAAGAACCAAATGCAAGGAACTTCTCTTTATACAACTAATTACTTAAATAGATTAGACACAAATGTAAATGTACTCCATTACACTCAAAAACCTATTGTTAAGAGCTATACTCAAGATTTATTTGGAGATCATATTACAGGTGGTCAAAATGTCGTAATTGCAATATTGAATTATGACGGTTATAATATGTCTGACGGTATTGTATTCAATAGAGCTTCAGTAGATAGAGGTTTATGCAGAGTTTCTCATTTTAGACCTTATTCTTCAGAAAGATTAAGATATTCTGCAGGTCAAGTTGATAGAATCACTGTACCTGACAAAGAAGTTCAAGGATATACTTTAGAAGATGACTATAAATATTTAGACAGTGACGGATTAGTTAATCCTGAAACTTCTGTTAATGGCGGAGAAGTACTAGTTGGTAAAACATCACCTCCGCGATTTTTATCCAAATTAGAATCTTTCAGTACTGCTGCAAACATTAGAAAAGATACTTCTACTCGAGTTAAGTTTGGAGAAAACGGAATAGTTTCTAAAGTTATTTTAACTGAATCTCAAAACGGAAATCCTCTAGTAAATGTTGAAGTTAGAGATACAAGACCAATCTCAATTGGAGATAAAGTATCATCCAGACACGGTCAAAAAGGAGTTGTAGGATATTTAGCAAATCCTGAAGACATGCCATTTAGTTCTTCGGGTACAGTGCCTGATGTAATTTTCAATCCATTTGGTATGCGTCGTATGACTGTATCTCACTTAATGGAGTCTCTTGGAGCAAAAGTTGCTGCTTTAAATGGAAGATATGTTGACGGAACTCCGTTCTCAGGTGAAAAAACAGAAGATATTCGAAAGGAATTGGAAGAAGCAGGATTCAGAGAAAACGGTACAGAAACTCTTTATGATGGAAGAACTGGAAAAGAATATGAAGCAAAGATTTTTGTTGGTAATATTTACTATTTAAGATTGAAGCATCAAGTTGCAGATAAAGTACAATCTCGAGCAAGAGGGCGTGTAGCATTACTAACTCGTCAACCTACTGCAGGTAAAGCTATGGAAGGAGGTCTTAGATTCGGAGATATGGAAAAAGATACATTGATTGCACACGGGGCATCCTTATTATTAAAAGAGCGATTTGATTCAGATATTGATTCAGTATATGTTGGTGAAAAGACCGGAGATATTGCAGAGTATAATCCTGTTAGCGATAAATTTGAAAGTGTATTAGAGCCACAAGAAAACGTTTCAAAAGTAAGAATCGCATATGGGTTCAAATTATTATTAGAACAATTGAAATCTATGGGTATTAGACCACATGTTAAATTAAAAAGTAAATTTAAGGAGGTCAAATAATGTCAAATTTTGTAACTAAGGAAGTGGGAAGCATAAAATTCGGATTAATGAATCCGTCTGAAATCAAGAAATTAAGCAAAGTTATTGTTAAGACTCCAGAAATTTACGATTCAGACGGTTATCCTGTCCGAAATGGATTGATGGATCCTGAAATGGGTGTTCTAGATCCGGGAATGGGTATAAAAAGATTCAAGTTAGGAGCAGGCGGATATGGATGTATTAGATTATCTCGACCAATTGTACATATACTATATAGAACTCATGTTTATAATTTTTTAAGAGGAACTTGTTCAGAATGCGGTAGAATTGCATTAGATGAAAAGAAAAGAACTAAGTTTACGGATAAGCTTAAAGCTGCAAAGAAAGAAAAAAATCCTACAACTTTAATTAAATTAACAAGAGAAGTTGTCAAAGCTTCTTCCACTCCAAAAGTTTGCCCTCATTGTTCACATCCACGTATTAAATTAAATTTTGTAAAGCCTCAAACTTATACTGAAGGAGAAACTAAAAGTGAAAGCCGAAGAATTTGGCCAACAGAAATTAGAGAAAGATTAGAAAAGATTCCTGACGAGGATGTAAGACTATTTGGAGTTGATCCGGAAAATGCAAGACCTGAATGGATGATTTTAACTGAATTATTGGTGCCTCCGATAAGAGTAAGACCTTCCATTACTTTAGAAACTGGTGAGAGATCTGAAGATGATCTAACTCACAAATTATCCGATGTAGTAAGAGTAAATCAAAGATTACTTGAAAATATTAATGCAGGTGCTCCTGAAATTATTATTGAAGACTTGTGGGATTTATTACAATATCATGTAACTACTTATTTCAATAATGATATTGCTGGAATTCCTCCGGCAAGACACAGAACACGAAGACAATTAAAGACTTTATCTCAAAGATTGAAAGGAAAACAAGGTATTTTTAGACAGAATCTCGCAGGTAAGCGAGTTAATTTCTGTGCAAGATCCGTTATATCTCCAGATTCACATATAGATATTAATGAAGTTGGAGTTCCATTAAGAATTGCGAGAGAAATTACTGTTCCAGAAAGAGTAACAGAATGGAACATTAATTGGATTAAAGAATTAATCAAAAATCAAGGTAATTATCCCGCAGTTAGATATGTAACAACTAATGAAGGTGGAAGAAAGAAACTAACTACTGAATCTGTTGAAACAATTTTGGAAGAAGTGGTACCGGGTTATATTGCAGATAGAACATTAGTTGATGGAGATATTGTATTATTCAATAGACAACCATCTCTGCATCGAATGTCTATGATGGGACATAGAGTTAAAGTAGTTCCAGGAGAAACATTGAGAATTAATCCTGCAGTAACAATACCTTATAATGCAGACTTCGACGGAGACGAAATGAATTTACACGTTCCTCAAACAGAAGAAGCAAGAGCAGAAGCTGAAACATTATTATTACTTCAAAATCAAATTGTAACACCTCGATACGGATTAAGTATTATTGGGGCACATGAAGACAGCGTATTGGGCTGTTATTATTTAACTAAAGAAAAATATTTTACAAAATCAGAAGCAGCTGCATTAGTTACAAGTATTGGATTAGATAAGGAATTACCTAAACCTGAAAAGAAAGATGGTTCAACTGAATTGTGGAACGGTAAACAAATCTTTTCTATGATATTACCTAAGGACTTAGATTTCGAAACAAAAGGTAAAGAATTAAAGGGCGGAAAGACTGTAAAAGGTAAAGTTGTAATAAAGAAGGGTGAATTAGTCAAGGGACTAATTGATAATTCTTTGATCGGTTCAGAAGGAGGACTGCTTATTCATAAATTATATCTAGATTATGGTTCGGATGTTGCAGCAAAATTTGTAAATCATGTAATTCATTTAGGTCTGGCTGTAGCCAAAAATATTGGATTTACAATGAGTTTCAATGATTTTGATATTTCAGACTCATTAAAGAAAACAATTGACAAATTATTGGTGGATACTAATACAAAAGCAGATAAATTAATTAAAGAATACAATTCCGGAAAGATTCAACCATATCCAGGTAAAACTGTAAAGGAAACTTTTGAAACAAAAATGCAACATTTATTATCTAATCCTAGATCTGAATTAGGTGAAATGATTGATAACGCTGTAGATGAAAATACTCATTTAGTTAATTCTGCTAAAGCCGGAGCAGGAGATAAAGTAAGAAATATTGTTCTTATGAGTGGGTTTAAAGGACAAACTGATCTTAGAGGAGAAAGAATAAATTTCGGTTACGAAAACAGAACTATTGCTCACTTTGAAAAAGGAGATTTAGGACCAGATGCACACGGATTTATTTCAAGTAATTATGCAGATGGTTTAAATGCAAAAGAAGTATTTTTTGAAGCAATTACAGGAAGAGACAATTTCATGGATACTGCAATGAGAACTCCTAAATCTGGTTATTTATATAGACGATTAGCTAATGCTTTACAAGACTTAAGAGTTACATATGACGGAACGGTTAGAGATGGAAGCAGAAGGATTGTTCAATTTGCTTTTGGCGGAGACGGTATTGATGTTGCTAAATCTGATGGAGGTAGAATAATAAACGAATAATGGCTGAACGTAAATGGATTAAAAAGGATTTGCCGAAGGGCATGAAATTTAAGAATGATAAATTAGCTAATACTAGATATCCTGAAATGCAGGTTGATCCAGGTGAAGCAATTGGAGTCATATCTGCTCAATCGTTAGGAGAGCCTGGAACACAACTTACAATGAGATCATTCCATTTTGTAGGTGCAGAGCTATCTGTTACTCTTGGTTTACCTAGAATTATTGAAATTTTGGACGCTAGAAAGATTCCATCTACTCCAACAATGCATATTTATCTTAAATCGCCGCTAAATAAGAGCAGAATAAAATCCGACCAAATTGCTCAAAAATTAAAACAAACTGTACTTAAAGATATTGCAAAAGAATTTACTATGGATTTAGCTAAAGGTGAAGTAAATGTTCTCTTAGATAAAGATGAAATGAAACGAAGATCAGTAGATATAGATGCAGTCCATACTCAATTAAAGAAAACACTGAAAACATTTGAAGTTTTAAAGAAATCTGCAAGCGTTTCTATAATTGAAAAAGATAAGGATATAAAGAAACTTTACAAATTAAAAGAAAAATTAAAAGATACTTTTGTTTCGGGAATCAACGGAATTGATGATGTAATGGCATATAAGAGCGGAGATGAGTTCATTATTCAAACATTTGGTTCAAATTTAAGAGCAATCTTAGATATACCTGAAGTCGATTTTACTAGAACTAAGACAAATAATTTTTATGAAATTCACGATGCATTAGGAATTGAAGCAGCAAGAGATGCAATTGTTAATGATACAATGGAAATTCTAGACAAAGAAGGTATGTTGGTAGATAGAAGACATATTGCATTAATGGCAGATATTATGACTAGAGATGGAAACATAAAAGGAGTAACTAGACACGGTATAACTAAAGAAAAAGAATCTGTACTTGCAAGAGCTGCATTTGAAGTTCCTATTAATCACTTGGTTGAAGCAAGTGTTAGAGGAGAAATCGATAATTTAACCTCTGTTGTTGAAAATGTTATGATTAATCAACCGGTACCGATCGGAACAGGTTTACCTGAATTATTTATAAAAATGGGTAAGGAGCTTAAAAAGAAATGAATTTAACTGATGCATTAAAAAATAAGAATAAACTTATTTATGGAACTGAAAATGTTGTTAAGAACTCTAAAAAATTAGTTCAAGTTTTTATTTCTTCAAATTATCCTGAAGAAATGAGGTTAGAACTCAAAAAAAATATAGGTAAGGTTGAAGTTGAGCAATTAAAGCAAAATAGTGAAGAATTAGGAACTTTACTTAGAAAACCATTTTTAATTTCAGTAATTGGTATTAAAAAATAATGGCAATAACAATTGATAATTATGCCCTTAGGACAATGGCATTTTTCAAGGAAAAGACGAGAGTATCTCCACTAAATTGTATAGTTACCAAAGATTCAATTATATTTCTAGTTGAAAATGGTCTAGTTCGAAAAGCAATTGGTAAGGATGCGGTAAATGTTAAATATTTACGAAGTCAATTCAAAAAGGAAATTAAGATATTCGAAAAAGGTGAAGATATTGATAAAACAATTTCAAACTTTATTTATCCAATTAAATTAAACTCATCAAAAATTCATCGTAGAGTTCTATCGATGTTATTAATGGATCCAAAAGATAGACGAAAATTATTAGGAAATGGTCAAACAACACTTAAACAACTTAAAGAAGTAATAAATTTATATCATCAAAATATTCGAGACATTAAATTACTTTAACCAATCAATAATTGCAAATTATTATCTAACATTTCCTTTAATTGATTAATTGTTTTTGCAGTAATTCTTGCTTTTTCACCAGAATATGTTGTTAGTTTATTTTCAAGAACCTTCAGAGAAGATTTCTGTTCATTCGAAAGTCTTCCCGTACTTTCAAAAGAATATTTATATACTGGAGATTGTTTATCGGACAAATCCTTTATCATAAATGCCATGTCTTTAAATAACCAAATAGATGCAACTTTTTGACGTTCTCCTGCACCATATTTTAGTGTTAAACGGTGTTTATCTTTATTTAATCCCTTTTCAGAATTAATTATATTAATTGTTTCATCACGAATAGTATCTAAATTATATTCAAGACTATCCATCATAGATAATGAAGTTAACTCCTTATTAAGGCCATCTAATTGAGCGAGTAATTCCTTATATTTTGAACGAGCTAAACCTTTGTTAATTAATTCACTTTCAAGTGAAGATGATATATTCTTTTTATTTGATTTTACTCCTGCAACTTTTAATACAAGTTTTACGTCTTCTTTAGTCCTACTCTTCAAATCTTCAATCTTTGTTTTTACTTTACGTTTTTCGAGAGAATTATATGCTTTTTCTACTGCTTCGACAAATTCTTTTGCAGATTTTGCCATATTAACAACTTCTTCAGGAGAAACAGATTGCAATTTTCCATATTCTAAATTCTTCCTTGTTTTATGTATTTTTTCAAATATTTTCAAATATTTAGCGTCCAAAATGCCCTTTTTTACTAGATTTTCTTTCATTTGAGGACCTACTTGACTCGGTGCACCCGGAGGAACTCCTTGAAGCATTAGTAGTCCCTGTGCAGGATAAATACATGCCCAAAAGAAATCTTCCATAGCCATCGATTTAAATTTATAATTAAATCTCTCAACATATTTCTTACCATCATCAACATATCTACGAATAGATTCTGGACTCGGAATCAACATACCTTTATTTAGCATTAACTTCCATGGTGCAAACATACCTCTATCATAAAGAGAAATACCGTCTCGGAGAGTAGTATAAAATATTGGCTCTGCTCTTCTCAAGCCCATCCAATAATCAGTTAATATCCATACTTGAACATTTAATTTACCTTTAATTCCAGCTTCGCGTTCAGCATCTCTGGCTTCCTTTAATGCAATATCGCGTAACCTTGCTTTTAGATCTGAAGAAGTTGTACGAGTAACATCCGTATCATCAATTATTAGAGAAACATCAATATCTGAATTTTGATTTGCTTCACCGCGAATTAATGAACCGGCAATTACATATGAAATAACATATTTTTCAAACTTTCTTAGCATTCTGAATTTATGTATTTCAACTGCTTTTAGTGATTTAATCCAGTCTCCTTTATCATACAAAATTCTGCCTGATACTATACTTTGAAGTAATCCGTATTGCCCTCTTGTCGCAGATTCCCAAATTTCTTCTAGAAGATAACATGAAATTTTGAAATCCTTCTTGGATAAGTCATTTCCTTCTTTTTCAATTTTTAAAATATGTTCAATCTTTGATTTATTATCTTTTTTCTTTATATCTGAAATAATAAGTAATCTCGGTAAATCATTCTTAGGATTTTTCTTATAAATCAAAATCGCTCCTAGAATCTCGTCTTTATGTCTTTTAATTAATGAATCTCTAACTTTTTCAGCTTTATTTTGAACAGAATCCAAACGTTTATTCATTTCAACAAGTTCTTTAGAGTTATCTTCCTTTTTGAATTTACCAAACATTTCCTTCAATTTTTCATTATCGGAAGGTAGATTTTTATCAGTCATAGTGTATGTCGTTATTCTATTAATTTAAAGGTTTCTTAGGCATGGCAATAAAATAGTTAACTTTATAAGCAAAATATTATCAGATTTTATATGGCATTACCTGAATTTATGCAAGAAACAGAAGAAAGAATTAGATATGAGAATCAAACAACTCTAGATGATTATTTCACTCAGTTACTTAGAGCTTTTTCAAATTTAGATACAATAACACACAATGATGTTTCCAACACACTTGATACGCTTAATTCTTATGTAGCAACTAGTCGATTTGGAATTGATTATGAAACCAGTGATGACCACGTTGAATCTAGTATTCGCGCTATGGTTTCAGACATTTATCAACAAGGAAGTGAACACTTATTTGATGATAATTTGACAAGACGTGAACAAATACTAGCTGCTGGAAATTCAGGCTTTATTGGAATGTCCCAGCAGATTATACTTGATAGAATTAATAATTTGGATAGCGAAAAAATACTAGTTACAATTAAAGATTATATCAATGAATATAGGACTGCAACACCAGATGAACAATTTAAAATTGCTTCTCAATTAGAATTATTGACATTAAGAGCACATTCTGCATACAATTTAAGAGCAGAGTTAGAAGCTTTAGAAGATGATCCATACACACTTTTATCAAATCACGAACTTTAAGACTTTATTATTTTAGTCATTCGACTGACAAAGGTATCAGTATATTTTAGATATTTATCATATTCTTTTCCAGAAAGATTAGATACTTCTCTTTTTAATATTTTTTTTGATAATTCATACATGTGACTCATTATATCGACATATCTTTTTTCCAATAATTTATTTTTTACTAATTTTTCATCTAATTCAGTTGCTACTTGAGAAGGGGAAACTGGGACCTCGCCACGACTCATTAATGCTGCATGCGCTGAATCGATACATGCCCAATATAAATCAACTATTGCAGTATCTATATTTGATTTACTTCGATTTAAGCTAGAATAAGCCATATTAACATAAGATTGTGTTGCTTCTTGAGATGGTCTAATTCTTCCATTCAATAGTAATATTTGAAGAGGTTCAAAGAAACCTCTGTCAATGAATGCAATTCCGTCTCTGAGAATATTTATTGCTACAGGATCTCCTGCCCTAGTATATTCCCAAAATGCAGAAAGTTTAAGTGATTGAACATGAAGTCGTTTAGCATCAACTTTTTCCACAGCTTTTTGGATTAAGATACGATAAGTTTCAACAATTTCCTGATTCAAATCAATATGAACATCATCAATTATTATTAAAATATCAACATCGCTATCTTTTCTAGAAGTGCCTTTTGCTGCTGAACCAAAGAGTATAACTGCGCTAATAAAATCGCCCAATTCATTATAAATTAATTTGCTAAATTTCTTTGCTAAATCGCGATCTTGTTTTGGATACTTTGATTCAAAATTAGTCTTACGTTTCTTTACTCTGAATCGCATAAACAATTATTCAGTTCAGAATATAAATAGTTTTGGCTCACTCTAATGGAAGTTCTGACCAAGTAAATGGTTGTCTTGCACCGCCTGCACTAGGTAAATAATCCGGAGTTATATATCCCGGAATATGTGTTCTTCCAAAATAAGAACCTTGAACATCAGTCCAAGTACTACTCTGGTTATGTAATCTATATATTGGAGTTCCCAAATGAGCCATACCTTGAGTATATGCTATATAATCATGATGTCCGGGTTCTATAATAATTTCACCCTCATACTTTCCTTTTTCTAAATGTGTCATAAACTCTTTAATAGGTGCATTTCCATATCCTGGAGGTAAATGCTCATCATTATATCCAAAATTATCTGAAACATGAACATGACCAATTATTCCTTCTTTTGTTAATTTATTTATTTCACTACCTAGCCACTGTTTAAATTCATTTTCAGATCCTCCAAAATACTTACGCCAAATATTTGCATGCCCAATATCAAATGTTGCTTTGATATGATCTTTTGCAGCTTTTTCAGCATCACGCTTAGATAATTTATCTTTTGAAACTGCATCTTTGATAAATTGTTTTCTAGCATCTTTAATTATATTTCTCAAATCTTCAGGATGTGCTCCATATTTACCGTCCCATAAGTTCTCCGGAGCTACAAATAAGGGATTTTTTAATTTTTTATCTTTAGTCATTTTTTTTGCATGCATTGCTAATTCTGAGATTGATTCGGAAGTCTTTTTCTTACCATATTCATCAATAGTGATAAGATTAAACATTTTCTTATTTTTTTCAGCAATAGACAAATCATAATTTTTTAGATGTAATTTTTCAATTTCTAGTCTCTCCTTCATTTTTTCAATTTTCAAATTTTGTTCATCAATCTTAACTTTAGAAACATCGTGAGGTATAAATTTATTTTCAGGAATCTTTTCACGAATTTTTATTCTAGCTTCAACATCTTCAGTTAGAGAATTAATATTATTTTTTAATTCATTAACACTAGATTTATGTGATACAAATCTTGCCTTTTCTTCGTAAGAACTTGTATCGATAAGATGTTTATTGGCTAACCAATATTTGTTTCCAAAAGTTTTAGAATATTCTTCATCAGTGGGATTACGACCAATATATTGACTATATTCTTTAATGTGTTGGGGGTCTTTATTTTCAAGATTTTTTTTTGCCCTTTCTTCAAAATAAGTTATATCAATTTGTTTTCTATCATCACCGTCATAAATAAAGGACTTAAATGTTGGTCTTATCGCAGCAGAAATATTTCCATCATATTGATCTACAAAAAGAACTGGCCAATTCTCTTCAATATTACCGTGCGGTTCTTCAATTTTAATTTCTTTTCCTTCTTTAGTTTTAAATGGTTCTTTACCGTGCTCCCGTTTAATACTGTAAGGGAATTCACCAGTATGCACTACAATTGCTCCACCATCTGTAACATCTGAAGCAAAATCAATAGTTCTTTTAACTTCCTCTATATCGCTAATTCTTTTATTTTCATTGAATTGATTTTGAGAATAACCTGCTAATCCTTCAACACTCATAGCGGTATGAACTGAACTAATTCCTACATCATTTATTTTAGCGATTTCTTTAATGGCTTGACGTTCAGGTACACCTAATGTTCCAGGAGTTAAATTTTGGGCAGTTCCTTTACCTGTACCAATAAAACCCAATTCTACATTCGTGGCACCTTGCATAATTCTCGATCTTATACTATCTAGCTGATTCTTAAACGGCGGCGTAGAAATAGATAACTTTCCAGCAGTAAATTTATCTCCGGAATAAGTTCCAGGATTTTTATCCATTGAATGCCAATAACCTGGAATTTTGCTATGTTCGTGATCGTGACAATTAGAGCCCATTTAGAAATAAAAACGTTTATCCTTTTTATCCTCTTCGAGAGGCTCATAAAAACTGTTTAGCTCTTCGGATTTGTAAAAGTTAGTTAGATCTTCTGATTCATTTTTTCCATAAAATCCATCAATATTTTTTTTATTTGGTGACTCAGGAGATATATTTTGTCCCTCTTCCCTTTTTGTTAAAGTGTTTTCTTCTTCCGCAATTTCTTCAATTGTTCTTTTAATATTTTCAACAGAAGTCTCCTTTTCATTATCTTGTGATAATTTATTATCTAAAGTTGAACGAACTTCGCCTTCACGGAGTTGATTTAATTGATTAATAGTTATTCGTGCAATTTCAATTAATTCTTTACGATATTGTTCAGACTTTACATGTAATAATATTTCTTTCAAACGTTTAAGTCGTATAAATGGATCAAGTAACATTAATCCTTTCTTTAATTCTAGAAAATTATTCATTTCTAATCATTCCGTATTTTATCTTTAATACTGTGATTAATCCATCAACTCCGCTTTCAGCCTCATTTTTTGCTAAATTACGGTCTTTTTCATAGTGTTTTGATTCTTTCTTAGCATCAGAAACAGATAATTTGTGTTTCTTTCTTAATTTAGAAAGTGTTGATTTAGATACGTCCTTTTTTGATTTATTGTCAGATTTTCTATAATCATTAATAAAGTTATTAAACTCTTTTTTACTCCTTTTTGATTTAGATCTTTTCGGAAGTTTAATTTTAAAAATATCAAAAATACTAGTTTTTTTATTAATTTTTACAGTTTCATCTTCTTTACCTCTTGCTTCAGAAAGATATGCTTCAAAGTCTTCTTTTGATTTTGAATCGCTCAAAAAAGCTCTCATTGATTCATCCACTGAAGCTAATATCTCCAATACTTCGCCTTCCTTTTTTGACAAATATTTTTCATACTCTTCTTGTGTAACTGAATATCCTTCTATATCACATTCAATTCGACCAAGTTGAATTGCACCTTTACTATATTCTTGACCTTGATAAGCCATCACCGGACGAGTACGATGATGAAATTTGACCATAATTACTGGAAAAACATATTTATATTCAGTTACAGCATCAATATTTTTTGCCTTTGCAACAATTTCTATATCTGAAATTGAGCTTTCAGAAGTCTGTAATAATTGATAATTTTTTGATTTATCTACTTTTTGAGTTAGATTCTTAACATTTTTTACATAAGGCTTTACCCATTCAAGATACATCTTAATCACATCAAAATGTTGAGCAAGATATTTAATATTAAAATGACGACGAGTAATTAGCTCCTGATAAGTTCTTTCTCTCCATTGAACATATTGAGTTAATTTTCGTTTTAAAACATTCTTTACTTGAGTATTTGTCTCTACCTTATTTACCTGTTTATCAACTTCATCAACCTTTTTTGGATTCAATCTAAAAAATAAATCAGGTAAAGTAACAAATCCTACTTGTTGAGCTAATCCTAATACTGAACTGGGATTTTTTGATCCTCCTTCAACTAAATCAATCCATAATGATTTTAACGATAATTCTGCAGAATCGCTCCCTTTGTCTGATTCTTTATAAAATCCCAATCGTTCATCTTGAATTTTTAGCTCGCGATAGAGAACCATCATATCTTTTGTCATTCTACCAATATTTGCCAAATATTGAGATGCTTTATCTTGTTGTATGGATTTTCTTTTTTCGAAAACTTCCCATTGGGCAGAACCTGGTGAAGTCAAAAATTGATCTTCTGTTTTATTTATTTCATAACCCATATCTTCAATTATATCTACAATTGTGAAATAGAACTTTTCTATCCCTTCTTGGAAATTTTCATAATGAATTTCTTTTTTTATGATAGATTTACCGAGTACAGGCTTATTCTTATCCATATTCATAAATCCATTCAATATTATTAATATCTTTCTTCTTACAAAAAATATATAAGTTCGTGAAGGTCAATTATATAATGGCTATTTTTGATAAATTAAATCCGTTGAAGAAGAAAGATGATTTTCCTGAATTTGGAGAATCATTAGGTGCAAGAACTTCATCTGTGCCTGGACCATCTTTTGACGAAAATCCGATTCAACAGCCAGATTCGTTAATGTCAACAACTCGTAGCCCTGAGCCTGTTAATGATTCCCAATTGAACTCAATTCAATCTACTTTGAATCTTTTAGTTTCTAAAGTTGAATCTATGAAATCAAGTTTAGACGGGCTTTCTCAAAGAGTAAGTTCTTTAGAAAAAAACCAAAATACTGCTCCTGAAAATAAAATACAAGCACAACAACCCCAATTTAATCCATATCAATCCAATCAACAACAAACACCACAACCCGCTCAACAACCAACTAGTGCTACAACAACACACTCAAATGAGGACGAAGGATGGCACTTCTAAATTTCATAAATAAATATTTCGCTGCTCCATTTAATTCAGTATATGAGTATAATTTAGTTAATACTGTTGCTTATGGAGTTATAGCTTTTCTAGGCATATATTTATTTAATTATTTTATTATGCAAAAAAAAGTTGAAGTAGATAATAAATTTGTATTAAATCTGATTCCATATATTCTATTAGGATCTCTAATAAGGAGTTATGTTGATAAAGGAATAATAAATAAGGTGTTTTTTACAGTTAGTCCGGGATTATATCTAACTGTTTCTTCATTATTTTTAATCGGGATATTGTTTGGAAAATTAAAAGAAATCGGAATTGTATCGCTAATTGCCTTTTTTATAGTATATGGACTTAATTTTTCAATAAATTCTTACTTTATATTTGTCTTAATATTGATGATTATATCAACAAAAATAATATTTCGTTTGACTCAACATTTAAAATTCAGTAATATCTCTAAATATGCACTAATTTCTCAACTTTTTGATGCAATAAATACAAGTTTTATTTTATTATTTTTTGGCGGATTTGAGAAGCACGTAATTCCACGAACAATAATTGAAATTTTTGGGACTCCCTTAGCATTTATTCCTGCAAAATTAATGGTAATTATTCCAATAATTTATTATCTTAACAAAGAAAAAAATAATTTATCAAAATTAATATTAATTGCAATATTTGTATTGGGGCTTGCTCAAGGATTGAGAAATTTAATTACAGTTTTATAAACATTCATCACACATAAATCCATTAAGTGTGTAATGTAAATGTCCGGAAAGATTACATCTTTCACAAATTCCAAATGCGGCAGCATGTTCTGGACGACCTTTTGAAGCCATACGAGCTCTTTCTAAAAAGTTTTCAAGAAGATGCGGTGCATGTTCCAAGATGTCTTTATTTGTAACTATTCCAACTAATTTCCCATTATCTAATATTGGAACTCTGGAAATATCATGATCATTTAATTTATGTGCCAAAGAAGTTATGTCTTCAAATTTTTCACCGTAAGCTTTAACCGGTGAATTCATAACTTGTTTAACCGTTACTTTTGAAGGATGTTTATCTACTGCAATTACTCTCATCATTATATCTCGTTCTGTTAATAAACCAATTAATTTTTCTCCCTCACAAACAGGTAAACCTCCAATTCTGTGCTTATTCATTAATTTAGCAGCTTCAAAAATAGTCATATTCTGATTAGCAGTAACTAATTTGTGACTCATTATGTCGATTGCCCTAATCCCTGAAACCATATAAAAGAAATTAGTCTACTTAATTTAAATCTATTTATTGTGAAGAAAACAATGGTGCTATTAACTGCATTTATCGCATTTTCCGTACATATCTAATTGAAAATGGCATACTTTATTTTTAAAATTTGAAACAAAGTCAATTTTATCCAATTTAACATGTTTTCTTAAATTACATTTTTCACAAATAAAGTGAATATGATTATTTTTATTTTTTGAGTATATTTTTCTTCCTTCACATAAATACCAATGTATTTCTCCTTTATTTTCTAAATCTGATAAAAATCTGTAAGCTGTAGCAATACCTATGTCCATGGATTTATTAACGTAATTATGAAAATCTTTAACATCAAAAAAATTATCAAAATTTTTTAATGACGAATACATAATTTTCTTTTGTTTAGTCATTCTTTCCATCTTATTGATAATAATTATCAATATGTTTATAAAGTTATAGTTTACATTTAACAAATGAAATCAAAATT
>CAZTOR010000003.1:6027-23739 GCA_964615505.1 Candidatus Woesearchaeota archaeon | reverse complement strand
CCATTGTTTGAGAAATGTGAATCATTCCTTCAAATGCTCCGAAGTCGATGAATGCACCAAATTTTGCAATATCTTTTACTTCACCTTCAACTAATTCATTCAGTTCAGGTAAATAATGTATTGTTTCAAAAGTTACGTTATAAAATGCAGCTCCATCTCCGGAGATAATCATTCCTTCTCCAACTTTTTCAACTGAATTAATGACTAAGACTCTTCCTAGACCATCAATAATTCTATTTTCGTAAGTTTCTCGCAATTCTTGAAGAATTACAGCTTTAAGGTTTTCAGCGAATCTTTTTGGCTCGACTCGAACAACTCCTTCTACTTTTGATTTGTAATACATCTTACTTTTCTTGATATTAGTACCTTTTTAAACCTTATGATGTAATTATCTTTTTGTTTCTGCTAAGAGATATAACTCGAACATTCGCTTCAGTGAGCCTCTTTTTTAGCTCAGAATCATTTGTCATAACTAAGTTACCTTCCGTTTTAGAATATGAAACTATTACGTCGTCAGTATGTCCGGAACCAATTTTTACTGGCGTAATTCCTGAATAATTAATGATCTGAATTGCTAATTTGGCAGACTTTTTATCAGAACCTTTTTCTGCACTTTTACTTAACATTTTAAGTTCTTCAATAACGTTTTCTGGAATTAATATTTGTGAAGCTCCAAATTTCTTTAGTTCACTAAATAGATCAAAACCACCTTTTGCGGAATATAATAATACGTTTGTATCAACCAATACTTTCATAATTTTTCTCTTCGATTAAGTTATTAAAGCGTATTGCTATTTTAAATTATGTTAAACTCAAAAATCGCGCAAAAATTATATGATAAAACTGCAGATATCTACAATATTAGATATAGGTCTATTCAATTTGAAAAATATTCTTATGCACTGAAAGATGTTGATTTATCGGGCAAAATTTTAGATTTAGGATCAGGTACAGGATTATTATCTAAATTTTTAAACCAAAAATTAATTTCAGTGGATATTTCAAAAAAGATGTTAAGACGGTCCAATTCAAAAAATGTTCAAGGTGATATGTCGGAACTTCCTTTCAAAGAAAATGTGTTTGATATTGTTCTTTCTTTTTCCGCATTAATGAATTCACCAAACCCTAAAAAAACAATCAATGAAGTAAATCGTATATTAAAACCCGAAGGTATTTTTGTAGTAACTTATTTGAAATCCTTTGATTTCACTAAAGATTTACAAAGAAAATTTAAGATAAGAGAAAGTATTGATTGTGGTGAAGATATAGGCTTCGTATTAAACTCTAACAAATAGTTTGAATCTATCTTTATCTTCTAATTCACCAATAATTCTTTCAATTATTGCATTTTTAGGATTAGGGACTGAACTAATTCTTTTTTTAATATCTTCAAAATTTTTGAATGGTTCAATTTCTCTCTCTTCCAGTAATTCTTTTGCATGTTTTTTACCGATTCCTGGCAAAATTTCTAATTGGTGAGATCTTAATGAAATTGGACCAGAATTATTGAAAAAATTAATATATTTTTCTTGATTTGAATCAACTAGTTTTTCAACTATAAACCTTAATTCATTTTTTGCAGTTTGTGTCAATTTCTCAACTTTCAAGCTACCTTTAATGTATGCTATTTGATCTCTCTCTCCGTCGCCAATGTAAACCTCATCGTTAGGTTTGAAACTAATTCCTGTTTTTGGAATTAATTCTAATAGAACAAAATGATCTTTTCCAATAACTTGCAAAATTGGTTCCTTCATATGGAACGGTCTGGAATCGTTAGAGTATCCGTGCTTTAGATAGTCCAAGACTATCGCATATTCTTCCTTTGCACGTTGCTTTCTTACTCTTTCCATTGTATCCAGTCACTATTTTCATTGAGATTTGATTATACTTAGGATTTTTTCCATCCCTTCTTTTGAAACAGTTAATTTGTTTCTAACGAAAACCGTTTTCAATTCAGATTCGTTTTCCGGCAGTACGTTAACAATTTCAACTACACAATCATTAGTTAATCTAGGAATTCCTGCAGACTCAATTTCTTTAGTTAATTTTGCAGCTTCGGATTTATTAATTTTGTTGAACTTAGCAGTAAAATCTCTAATTTTTTGTTGACTACCGCTCAGCTCGCCCTTCTTTTCCAGGTTAACCAATATATCATTAACTTCCGCAATTGGAAGTGCTTCTTTTTCAAGTATTTTTACTTTCATTTTAATTTAGCAAGATGAATTGCTCGTGAAACGACTTTCTTAAGCTTGTTTCCATCTTTGATTTGTAGCGTGTAAGCATTTGAACCTTCTTTTGTCAAGATTGTTCCAACCAAGTTTTTGAATCTCGGATGAGGCATACCTTTTTGTACAGCGGGTTCCTGCAATATTCTTACTCTTTCACCAACGTTAAATTTTTTTAGCAAATTAGTAATTTTCACTTTACCCTTTGTACCGGCTTTTTTCTTAAGCTTATATCTAGTATTACTTCTGAAACCACCTTTTCTTCCAGTTCCGCTTCCAGCCATGACTACTCCTATTTTATTTAGTTTTTAAATGTTTCGAGGTGCCTAAAATAATCCGGGAAATCCTTTTCCTCCACGTAGTTTTTGCATTCTTTTCATTTTACGTGATTGTCCCGAAATTGCTTTCATCATTTTCTTCATTTGTTTGTATTGTTTAATTAAGTCTCTCATCTCATCTGAATCTCTTCCTGATCCCGAAACTATTCTATCAATTCTGGATTCATTAATCAAAGACGGATTTTCTTTTTCGTCATTAGTCATAGAATCCATTAAGTATTTCCAAACCTTCATTTTTTCTTCTTGTTCTTTTAATGCACTCTTAGGAATATTCATTTTTCCCATTCCCGGAATCATATTAGCAACTTGTCCTAATGGTCCCATTTTCTGAAGAGCTTCCATTTGTTGATATAAATCATTGAAAGACATTTCGCCTTTCATAATATTTTTTGCAGTTTTTTCAGCAGTTTCAGAATCGATCGCATCCTTTGCTTTTTCCAAAAGTGTTTCAAGGTCACCCATACCAAGCAATCTGGAAACAAAATTTTTTGGTTTGAATTCTTCAATAGCGTCAAGTTTTTCACCAATACCAATAAATTTAACTTTAGCATTAGTTACAGATGCTGCAGAAAGAGAACCACCTCCTTTTGCAGTACCGTCTAATTTTGTGATTATAACTCCAGTTACACCAACAGTCTCATGAAAGCTTCGCGCAACCTTTTCAGCAGCTTGCCCGATATCACCTGATAAAACTAATAATTTTTCTTGAGCATCAACTGTTTTATCAATAGATTTAATTTCATCTGTAAGTTCAGAATTTAATGCATCTCGTCCCGCTGTATCTACTATAATTAATTCATATTTTTCTAAATCTTTTTCGAATGATTTGTAAATTTTTGCAGGATTAGTTTCTTTCGGGTCACCATAAAAGTCAATTTTCAAAGCTTCAGACAATTGTTTCAATTGAGCATATGCTGCAGGTCTCCAGGTATCTGTTTGAACCAAGGCAATTTTCTTACCGCGTTTTTTGTAAAATTTAGCCAGTTTTCCTGCAGTAGTTGTTTTACCTGCTCCAAAAAGTCCAACCAACATTAGTTTAGTGGGTTTTATTTCAGTATCAATTTCTTTAAATTCGTCACCCAATAATTTCGTCAGTTCTTCATAAACAATATTTAAAGTGTGTTCTTTAGCAGTAAGTCCGCCAGCTATTTTTTCTTTAATTGCTCGTTCATTAATTTTTTCGGCAATATTTCTAGCTAATTTAATTGAAACGTCTGCAGAAATCAGAGATTTTTTGATTTCTCCAGTTAATTCTTCAACTGCAGCTTTGTCAACTTTCCCTGAAGTAAGTTTTTTCAGTGCATTCTTCAAGGACCCTGACAATTTATCAAGTACCATATTTTCCTCGGATTTTAGTGGTTTTTAAATTATTTGATTCAAGATTTTGTTTGAATCAAATTCTTCAAGATCATCATAATTTTGACCTTTACCTAGAAACAAAATTGGTTTTCCTGATTCGTGAGCAACTGAAATTATTGCTCCACCTCTTTCATCAGCATCAGTTTTTGTTAAAATGACTCCATCAATTCCAATTTTTTCACCAAACAATTTTGCTTGATCAACTGCATCGTTTCCAGTTAATGAATCAACTACTAAAATAGTATAATGCGGTTTTACAACTCGCTTAACTTTTTCTAATTCTCGCATCAGGTCTTCATTTGCATGGTTTCTACCTGCAGTATCAATCAAAACATAATCTAATTTTTTGGACTTAGCATGTTCTACTGCATCGAATGCGACTGCTGCTGAATCGGAACCATAATTATGAGAAATAACTTTAACGTCTAATTTTTCTCCATGTTGTTCTAATTGTTCAATTGCCGCAGCTCTGAAAGTGTCTCCTGCAGCCATAACACATCCTTTTTTAGATTTTTTAATTTTATATGCAAGTTTAGCTAAAGTTGTTGTTTTACCGGCACCATTGACACCTATTAACATAATTATTGTCGGATTTTTTTCCTCAAAAATATTTAGTTTATCTGATGATAAAATTTCCTTCAATTTAGTCTTCAAATCAACTTTCAAATTTTTGACATTGGACTTTTTAACTGCATCTAAAATTTCACTAACCACGCCGTAAGCAATATTATTTGAGAGTAATTCATCTTCAAGTTCATTTGAAATCTTTTTCAATTTCGAACTTTCAATTTTTTTGATAACATTAACTTTTTCTGCTTCTTTTTTTACCTTACTCGAAATTTTCGAAAAAGTATTTTTCAGTTTACTAAACATTTTAGTTTTTAGCCTGTTCAGCTTTTAATTTCTTTTGAAATTCAATTATTTTTAAATTCAATTCATTAATTTCAGAAATCTTTGATTGTTCTGATTTTTCAATCTCATTAATTCTTTTTTTCAAAAGTTCAATAATTTCGTTTTTTGTTTTTTCAACAAGATTCCCTGCACCAATATTTAACAAGAATTTATTTGATTCAACGGTTGACTTAAAATAAATACCGCCACCGAGAGGCGCATTCAAAGTCTTCCCTTTTTCCATTATAGACATAGTTTCAATTAACGCAAAAATTTCAGTTTTTTGACGCTTAAAGAACTCCAAATCTTCTTGTGCTTGACCAATTTTTTGCTGTAGTAAATAATCCATTTTAAATAAATCCTAAACTTTCATCAATTCGACCCATTTCGAAACCTGTTGAATTTGTTGAAACTAAAAATCCGTTTGAATTTGCAATAATTCCTGAACTCATGATTGAACTACCTGTGGAAACTGTTCCCACTCCTACCTCGAATCCAATTAATTTCTCGGAAGCCTTAATTTCAGAATCTTTAACGATAGAACCCATGATTCCGCCTTTATTAGTTAATATTCCGTAAGAACCTGGGACATCTCCTTCAGCTAAACTTATTTGCTTTGCTTTAATGCCCAATTTTTCTTGAATGTCTTTCAATTCTTTATCACCGAATCCTTTGCTTAAGATACCTACTTTATCATTACACAGAATGTTATTTCCTAGTGCAGTGTTCACTGTTTTAACTTTTTTTACCTCTGCAATACCTTCTAATTGTTTTTTTAGACTCTCAAATTCTTCTTCAAAAATTATTTCTGGAACTAAAACTGTGTTTGAATTTGCAACGCAAAATATTCCTACAAACGGAGTTCCATAAATTTTTGAGTTGATTATTGGAACGCCCAAAACTTCTTTTAATAACTTTAATTTAACTTTACTAAGTTCTTCACCTAGAAGTGCATACTTATCTGTAGCGACACAATATAATCCAATATTTGGGTCACCTTTAAAATTAATTTTGTCTACGTGGACCATTACTTTGTTTTCTTAGCTGCCGTTTTCTTTTTTACTGTAGGTTTTTTGGCAGGTGATTTAGAAGTTTTTTTAGGAGTAGCTTTCTTTTTTACAGGAGACTTCTTTGTTTCTTTTGGCTTTATTTCCTTAAGCTTTTCCTCTTTCTTAATTTCAGGCTTTTCCTCAACCTTTTCAGGAAGTTCTTTGTTTCTGGCTTTCTTTGGTAATTCAGATAATTCAACAGTAACAATATCTTCAACTCTTTTTATGTTAACTCTTACTCGTGATGGTGGATTTTTTGCACCCCTCTTCCAAATGGATTCGTTAACCCATTTTCCGATTTTAACTTCTTCAACTTTGGAGTGTCTTTCTACAAAAGATCTAAGTGTTGAAACTGCTTTTTCCGCACGTCTCCATTTTGGAGTCTTTAAATATTCTCTCCGTAAAGGTACAGTATATGTTCGTGTTTCTCCGTCTTTCATTTTATCCTCGTTGAATGCTAGACTTTCTCCATCTCCGCTTTTTTCTAGTTAATGCAGATGGATGAACTCTCCGTCCCACTCCAAAAACTTTCGGAATTACCCAAAACGGTGCCCATCTTGTTTGTCGACCAGCACTTACTAATCTATTTTTTCGACCAGATGGTTTTCTAGAACTCATTTCTTTTCCTCCTTTTTAGTTACAGCCTTTTTCGGCGTTAATTTTACAAGACTTGCTTTATCCAAAAGAGATTGACCCTTTGGAGCAATGATTCGCCCTTTTCGTTGAGTTGTTGATTGTTTTATCAATTCTGCAGCCTCAAGTTGCTGGACAATTTTTCGAATAATATTTCCTGATGCTCTTGCAAATCTTTCAGGTTTTCTACCTCGATTTTTTCGACCACCGTATCGTGTTCTCATTTTAGATACACCAACTGGTCCGTGGTTATAAATATTTTTCAGAATTGAAGCAGCTCTAACGAACCACCAATCTGGATTTTCAGGAGGTCGTTCATTATGGTTACCTGTTTTTACAAAAGCCGACCAGCTAGGAGGATTGATTACTTTAATTTTCTTCAATTCAATGGCTAATTTCTTATTAGCTTTTTCGGGACCAATGTCATTAATGGACGCCATAATTAATGAGTGATTGGCGTACTTTTAAAAAGATTACGAATTCAATACAACTGATAAACCGATAGCCCCAAATAACAAAAATATTCCCATTTGTTTCATCATAGAAGTTAATGCAACTCGTTTATTCATCTCAAGATTAAGTGAAGAATATATAATCAGTATACCGTAAATCAAAACTATTGAAATATTTGATGGCTCAGGACCAATTGCTAAACCACCTAAGGCTGCAATCAGATATTTTAACTTACCAAATCTAATTCCTTTTTTGGATTCAAACCATTTGTATTCTGAGCGTGCCAAATTTTTTAAGAAAAAACCAGCAACGTATGCAGAAGACATGAATATTATTACTAATATTGTTCTAAGCATAGATTTTTAACTGAATTATAATATTTAATCTTAATGGAAATTATGGATTCAGTATATGCGCCCAGAGAAGATTCGTTATTATTAAAACGAGAGCTAATCAAATATTTAAATTCCCATAATATTTCAAGTTTGCTTGATATGGGAACGGGATCAGGAATACAAGCAATTGCAGCAAAACGCTCAGGTGTTGAAAAAGTTGTAGCAGCAGACATAAATCCTGAAGCAATTAAATGTGCAAAATTGAACTCAAAAAAGCTAAAGATATCTTTTATTCAATCTGACTTATTTTCAAATATTTCTGAAAAATTTGACTTAATCGTGTTTAATACTCCCTATCTTCCCAAAGAACCGCCTCTAGATCCACAATGGAGCGGAGGTAAAGAGTTTATTGAAAAATTTTTGAAAAATGCCAAGAAGCACATAACTCTAAACGGAAAGATTCTTTTCCTACATTCCTCAAAGTCACCAATTTCATTAAAACACGAGCTTTTAGCTCAAGAAAAAATGCCTGACGGAGAGATTCTATATGTTTCTTTGAGATAATTTTATATTGGATCAATACTTTTTTCTTATAGAAAGGCGGGGCTAACCTCGCGAATTGTCTGAGTTAAATTTCAATCTTCGCGAATGGAATAAATAGACAATAAGGATGCAAGAGCAACTGTTAAGTGCTTAAAGCAGCGTTTAAAGACAATAGGCCGCGATATGCGAACTTTATTCGATCTGTTTGACCCTTCTTAACACCTCTTGAGTTCAGTCGTGGCTTACGACTTCATATGCTTGAGCAACTGGTCATCATGTTATGGCGCAGTGGGGCAGCAATGATGCGTTAGACCTTGACCGTGTGGGCCTATACGCCTTTCAATATATTTTTAAGTTTTTTCAGATAAACTATATTCCAATGTTAAGCGCATATATATTAATTGAGGCAGAAGCAGGGAAAGAGCGAACAATTCTCGAAGCTTTGAATGCAAACGATAACGTAGTTGATGTAAGTATCGTTTATGGTCAATATGATATAATTGCCAAAATTGTACTTAATGAAGGCGATGAGTTACCAAGTTTTATGATGGATGTAATTAGACCAATTAACGGCATTTCAGGAACATCTACTTTGCTTTCGGCTTACGACCCTTCTCGACCTTAATTATTAAATTTTTAATTAGGTAAGAATTCGGAATTAGCATTTTATTTTTACTAGTCATATTTAATTCCGTATTTATTAAATTTATTTTTTCAATTGTTCCGTCAAAATCCTTGAATTTAATAGTTTCACCATTAACTATTTTTTTTGTAGAGATAATGTATAGACCTGCAACAACATTAGGGACAAAGTCTCTCAGGGCTAGAGAAAATGAAATTAAAATAATTCCGGCAAACACAAATAGAAGAAAGTTCATAACACTAATTGCAATACCGATTTGAATTAACGCCGCAATTGTTGCAATTATTATTATAACATATTTAACAAATTTATAAGCAATATTTTCCGGATCAAAATCTACTCCTAATGTCTTTTTCAGATTACCGTTCAAATTAATTTTTCTAACTAATTTCTTAGTTAAGGTACCTAGGCTATTACCTAGAAAAATACCGGCAATAAATATAATTCCGGCTAAACCAAAGGTTAAACTTGCATATTTTAATGCAGAATAGGCTGCTGGAGACATGCTAAACATTGCGGTTAATCAGTAATTCTTATTAATTTAAACCTTTCCGTTTTAATATGGCAACAAATGTAGGTCATGAATATGTAAATGCAGAAAAGGAATATCATGAGGCTAGAACTTCTCAAGAGAAATTAAAAGCACTGAAGACCATGCTTACGGCTATCCCTAAACATAAAGGTACTGAGAAGATGCAGGCTCAAATCAAAAAACAAATCGCCAAAATGACTGATCAAATTTCTTTCGAAAAGAAACAAGGAAAGTCGTCTTCTAGAAGTTCAATTAAAAAAGAAGGTGCAGGACAATGTGTTATTTTCGGTAAAACTAATTCTGGAAAATCAACTCTCTTAAAACTTTTATCTGGAAAAGACGTCCCAATTTCAGAATATGAATATACAACTCGAACCCCCGTACAACGAATGATTCCTTTTGAAAATGTAAAGATTCAAGGAATCGAAATTCCTGGAATTTATGAGGGATTCTATGAAAGTAAAAATGGCCGCCAAATTCTTAGTTTAGCAAGAATAGGTGAAGTTGCAATTATTCTTTCTGAAAGCAAAGAAGAATTTGACATGATTAAATCTGAACTTGAAAAATCAGGAATATTTTTAACTCGAAAAAAATCGGACAATCCCTTCACCAAAAATTTACCTTATCTTCGAACTTCTAAGGCAAAGTTCAATAAGAGTTTGATTCCTAAAATCTGGACTCTCTTAAATAAAATTCGAGTACAAACTAAAACTTCTGGAAAAGTCGCTAATAAACCAATTGTACTCCCTGAAAAATCAAAAATTGAAGACGTTGCTCGAACCATTCATCAAGATTTTGTCAAAAACTTTAGATATGCACGAATTCGAGGACCTTCAGCAAAATTTGATGGACAACAAGTTGGTCTTGAACATATCTGTAAGGATGGCGATATTGTAGAGATTTTTACAAAATAATTTAACTAAACAATGTTTCAAAGTTTTATGAAAGCTAAAGGTTCTAATGCTGAACGTCAACTTGTTGCGATGTTTTGGGAAAAAGGTTATGCTGCTATTCGAGTAGCCGGTTCAGGATCTTCACGATTTCCGTGTCCTGATGTTTTAGCGTCAAACGGTAGAAAAACCCTTGCAGTAGAGGCAAAAGCCACTAAAACAAATTATCAATATTTTCGAAAGGATCAAATTGAACAGCTAATTAATTTTTCTCAAGTTTTTAATGCCGAACCAATTTTAGCTGTAAAATTTTCAGCTAAATGGTATTTCTTTTATTTAACTAGCTTATCAATAACTAAGAAAGGCGAATATTCGATTAGTAAGCGAGATGTTGATACTCTCGGAATTTCTTTCGAAGAATTAATTTCTTGAACCGGTTAAAAAGTCAGACATTTCATTAATAATTTGTTCCTTTCCAAGGAAGATTAATGCGAATAAAAGTATAACTGAAAATAAAACTGGTGCCGCTATTAAATAGGTCCAAATTGCATAGCCGGTACCTTTAACTGTTGTCCAGAAAACTGAAGTCATGTATGAAAAAGATATTGCAATAAATGCAGTAAATGCAATTAGTGCAAAGTATAATTGGTTCTTTATTCTTTCAAATGTATCTTTTCTCATTTTTCCATTAAAGCTAGATCCTTAAAGAAGGCCTGAGCTATTGATAATATTATTGGTCCAATTATGATTCCAATCAATCCCAATATGCTTATTCCGCCAAATACTCCTACAAATATTATTAGCGGGTGAAGTCTTGCTTTTTTGCTTAGTAACATAGGTCTTAACGAATAATCTAAAATACTTCCAATAATTATTCCATATAATGCTAGACCTACTGCAGTCATAGTGTCTCCTGCTGCAAATAATATTAGACTAACTATTAAATAAAGTGCGTAAGGTCCTACGACTGGTAGAAGAGAAAGGAGTCCGGCAACTAATCCTGCCATAAGCGGATAACCGATCTCAAACATATAAAATCCAAATCCTGCCACAAGTGCCTGAACTAGACCAATAAATAGAGTAACATAAACAAATGCATCTACATTTTGTTGAATATTGCTAAGAACTTGCATTTTCTTTCTTGCAGGAATTGGCAATGCATCTTCTGCCCAATTTACAAGTCTTCGTCCATCTTTTAGGAAGTAGAATAATGATATGAAAAATATTACGCTAGATAAAATGAAGTAAGGTAATTGTAGAACTAAATTGGAAAGGTATTCAGTAGTATTCAATACAAAGAATCGTACAACTTCGTAAGTTGAAGAAGATAATGAGCTTGCAGTTGAAGTAACGGAATCATAAACAGTCCATATTTCATTAAGTACAAAATCAATACCGTTGTTGAATAAATATGCAATTAGTCCCGCAAAGAATATACAAATTAATATTGCTGAAAGAGCAGGACTCATTCTTTTATTTAGACGTAAAAAGATTGGGTTTGAAAAATAAGCTATAATTCCTGCAAAAATAAGCGGAGTTAAATATGGCCATGCAATAATAAGCGCAAGTACACCAACAAACAAAGTTAGACCTAATTCTGCCATTTGTTTATTTTTTAGAACCATGCTTAATCCTAGCTATTCATATTTATAATAGTTCTGATAATTCTGATAAATCGTTAATAATTATGTCAGGGTTCTCCGAAATTATTTCTCCGTGACTTCTGGAGCCTAACAAAATAATTGATTTTGTACCGTATGCCTTAGCAGTTTTTACATCAACTTCAATATCTCCAACATATGCAACAATTTCCTGCTCAAGAACTGATGCCAATTTATTTAGTGGTTCGGGACTGGGTTTTGGAGTCATAACATCATCCACTGCAACTATTGCTTTGAATATTTTTGGATCAATCCCGACCGTTTTCATATTTTCAACAACTTGTCTATGTTTTGCATTTGACACAATTGCTAAATCATATTTTACTCGAAGTTTCAATAAGGTCAAATTAACATTGGGCTTTAATTTAAACTTTGACACGTCCAGCAGAGTTTGTTTGTCATCAATAACGCTTTGGAGTTTACGAGAAGACAATTCAGGATATAATTCTAAAACTAAGTCTTTTGCAGGAACACCAATTAGTGCCTTTATTTTTTCTTTATCAACTCGCAAAAGATTATTTTTTTGAAAAGATTCGTTAAATGCATCTGCAAGTGCTTCTTTGCTGTCAACAAGCGTACCATCAAAATCAAATGCTATAATTTTTTTCATATTTTGAACCTTAATTTAGCAATTATACCTTTTAATCCATTTAACTTTTTACCTGCTGAACTATCGGAATGAATTATAATTATTGAACCGCCACTCCTTTCAATACTATCTAAAATATTAGACATTCCTTCACTATCCATCATTTTTTCTGTAAGAATTAGTTCGTCAACTGCACCATGATCAGCCGCAACTTTAATATTCTTGAGACCATAGATTACTAGTTCGGAACGTTTAGCGATCAAATCAAGGAGACTATTTACAACTTTTTCATCTTTGGCTAATTTACTATCTTTAATTATTCTTTCAAGAACTTTTCCAGATATTATCTCTCGAACACCTGATTCATCCCCTCCGGATACATCTTCTAATTTAATTTTTTTAGCAACGTCTTTATTTAATTCCAAAACTCTTGTTTGAACAATTTCTTTCCAAAATAGCGGACTACCTAAAATTATGTTATCTACTTCATAAGATTCATAATTTTTTATAATGTTTTCAGCTACACGAGTTATATCTTTTTCACCCTGATTTTTATTTTCTTGGTAACGTTTTTTTGAAAGCCTCAAATTTAATTGACCGAGTTTAGTGTAACCTGAAGCAGTAATGTGTGCAAAAGTTGAGACTTCATCGTCTAGAACACAGATAAGCGCCTTAGGTGCCTTTGAAGCCCGCTCTGCTTCTTTAATTAAAGTAAGTTGGTAAGGTTTCCAATTTTCTTTATTAATTTCAATTTCACTTCCTGGCTCAAAATCGATAGAATGAGCAGAATTACTTGGAATCCCTTCAATTTCACCCTCTACTGATCCATTTAGACGAATTTTACTACCAATATCAATCTGATTTACTTTTATTGAAACCCATATTGACTTTTTAACGGATTTTTGCCGACTTCCTTCATCACCTAATTTAATTTTTCTACTACTCTTTCCGCGAACAATATCTCCAATTTCAATAATTTGTTTTAGATAAATAAAATCATCAATTGAATTGAGTTTAAGTGTAACTCGGTTCTCGTTTTTTGATAAGAACTCCATGCTTTTTTAAACAAAAAGTATATATTAAAAGGTTGTCAGATAATCCTATGCGTAATAAGGGATCTCAAATTATACCAAGTCCAACTGCGTCAGTTACGGTGTTGGTCGTTTTGGCAGGATTTTTACTATTTGTCCTATCTATTCCGGAAATAGATAGACAAGAATTATTACTTGAAAACACACCTAAAATAGACGAAATAATATTATTTTCAGAATCTGAATTAGAATTCCAAGGATATTCTGGATTGACAAAAGATGTTTTAAATTTCGCAGATTTAACATTGGACGGTTCAGCAAAATTTGAAAAAACTGAAATTGCTTCCGATTTCGAGCTCACTTCAAGTTTATTTAAAACCTCAAACTTCGAATTTATCTTCGTTCCAAACTATGAATCAGATACTATCGGACATCAAGTCACTTTTGATGTAGATTCAGTTAGTGGTTTCGGAATCATAAAAATATATTTGAATGGCCAAGAAATTGGTGAATTTTCACCAACTGTTGGACAAACAGTAAATCTTGACTTACCACCCTCAATTTTAGTTCAAGGATCAAATCAATTAAAAATTAGTGGAAAATATGTGGGTTTGAATCCGTTTAATAACTTGAAGATTACTTTAGAAAATCTAGCAATTTTAGAAAAGAGACATGGAACGGAGTTAGAAAAAACTTTAATGTTCTATATTCAGGAAGAAGTAATATTGGATTCAGCCAAAGTAGACTTCTTTATTCGAGAATTGGGAGAAGGCATTGCATCTCCAATAATCATTGGACTTAACTCTGAAGAAGTATTTAGAGTAAATTCATTAGGCTCCATTTCTTTTCAATTAACTACTTCTTCAATAAAATCCGGAATGAATATGTTGACATTCACAATTGATAAAGGAAATGCATTCGAAGTATTGTTCCCTAAAATCACAACATATACTTCTAGAGAATCAGCAGTTAAAAGTTATCAATTTAATATAGATCAAACTGAGGCGAGATTGGTCACAGACGGACGTGCAAGTTGCGGATTGATTTTGATGTCTAATGATGAAGATCCTAGCCTTGATTTAGTCATTAATGGATTCTCCAAATCAATAGAAATTGGAGGGAATGTTTATGAAGAAGACATTTGTGACAATTTAGTTTATGGAACAAATAGAATTTCTATGTCTGCGAGCGAAGCATTTGATCTAGACGAAATAACAATCAAACTGTACTAAAATGGGACTTAGAGACTGGATCAAGAAAAAGACTTCAAATATAGATAAAGAAGAACTCAAGTTAAAAGTAAAAGAGAGAGGCAAAAAAATTGCAGTTGGCGGTTATGAAAAAGGTACGAAAATTGCAGTTGGTGGCGCAGCAGCAAGTTGGGCCGGTGCAAAGTGGTTAGGATCTGGAGCCAAATCTGAGATCAAAAGAAATCCACTGTTTGGCAAAATATTTTCAATACTTATAATTTTTTTATTTATGAGTGCAGGTTATGTTAGCGGATACCCGCTTTATATTTCTGCTTGGATTGGAGGTTTAATTTGGGGAGCTTTCAATTGGATTGCATATCAATTTCCAGGTCTAGTTCCAATCCCTGATTTTTTCTTTAGTTCAGCAGCTCAATTCACTAAAGGTTCATTTGGAGCCATTTTGAACGGTATTTTCGGAATACAACTTGTTAAGAATATGGGTCGCGGATTCACGAGGTCCTTAATATCTATATCTTTTTTGTGGGTTTGGATAAGTATGGTATTTATGATTGTTTACACAGGATATATACCTCTAATTGGACCTTCTCCAATCGGATTATGTGGATTACATCAAACTACTAACCAAATGTTAGGTGCACCTCAAGTAAGTTGTGACCCTTATGAAATCGGGATTCAGTCTAACAGATTATCTGGACAAATTGAGAGCAATAGTCTTCTCAATGAAATATTAAGCCCACTTGAAATAAAGACAGATCTGGGTATCGCTTTTAAATCAGATCGTATAGAGACCGAATATATAGTTAATGACGATGCCGGATCCACTCTAACCAGTATAGACCCCTTCAAAGATACTTTTACTTCTTTTGGTAGCGACCCCGTTCTTGCCGAAGACATAATATTATTGGGAAATCTAAAATCAAAAAAATTATTTGTAGAAAGTGGCTACGGGGAAGAAAATTTTGTTGAGATAAAATTAAACCCCGTAATTGAAGAAAATCAGTGTACTTGTGCAGGGAACGTTGCGTGTATACAGTTAGCCGATGAATCAAAGGATACCTTCCAATCAATATTAACTGAAAGAGAATATAATATTGACAACGTAAATTCTTGGTGTAACATGCCATGGTCTTGTGATATACCTGGTTCAGAAAAAATTGGAGAAAATGAATTCAAAGTTCGGAGCGGATACAATCAACAAATTAAATGTACTCATGACGGATTGGCAATTGATGAAGACAAATTATATAATTCAATTACAGGTCGAAGTAGATACGGAGGATTGGGTAAACCGTTCTTCGTAGATTTTGGAATTTCATACAAAACTTCAGCAGTTGCAACCAAACAACTATTCATAATTGATAGAAGTGTTGTTGAGTCTCAAGAAGATCCTCTGGTATATTTAAATATTAATAGTGCAGACGTAATTTCAAAATCTTTAACTGACGGTAAGATTGAATTTGGCATAGGTGTAGATCAAAAGTTAGATTATTTGGTTCCGACTTATGGAGATGACAAGTCCCCGAATATGGTTTTACTGGGAATCAGCATAAAAAATCCTAGATTCTCAAACGGAGATGTAACTAATATGAATATGAATTTAGAAATATATCCTGATAGTGACAACATTCAATTTGTTTGTGGATCTCCCGAATTTGATGAAGATCAAAGTTTAAAAAATTCTTGTTCAGATGGAGAAACAACAGGTAATTTCATATTTGAAGGAAGAGAAGACAATCACTATAATTTCAGACTTGACCCTAATCGTTCAGAAGATAGTGTATTAAATTCAAAAACCGAGTTGTATTATATTACTATGTTTGTTGATTCAGAAATATTAGCTGGATCACTTTACCAGGGAGTTTTCATACAGGCAGAAATAGATTACGAGTTTGAATCGGTTTCTAGTACAGATTTACGTATTTCTCCAAGCAAATTTTAACATAACATATAAAAAAGATTGATAACTTCTAATCACATGATAAAATCGGCAAAATTAGCCCTATTTTTAGTATTAGTCATATTATTCAGTGGATGCACAGGAACCGATACTGAGTCTGAAGTTGTTGCAAACACAAAAGGTGTAAGCTTCGATATCTATGCAGATACACTACAACCTCAAATATATGAAGGACAAACATTTGGATTTCAAGTAATGGCTAAAAATGAAGGAAGCTATTCCGTACCAACTGGACATTTTAACTTGTATCTAGAAGGAATAAATCCGTTGTCTTATTCTCTTACACCGGCAGATTTTGTCAAACCAAATGCTGCAGAATTAACTTCTGTTGGAGTATATAATGAAGAAGTTTCGGTCCGAGGCCAAGAAGTATTTTCTTTTGATAATTTATGTTATAAGAATGATTTAGAGAGTAGTCTAGATTTGGATTTACATCTAAGGTCTTGTTATGGATACGAAACAAATGCTAAGGTTAGCGCATGTTTTGGAGAAGCATATTCACAATTTAATGAAATTTGTACGGTAACTGAATCTAAATCTGTAACAAATACACTTGCACCAATTCAAGTAACTGAAATATTAGAAAGTGCTGCCGGGGAAGATAATTATAGATTCATTGTTAAAGTCAAGAATACCGGTTCAGGAGAAGTATTTTCACAGTATGCATCTTTAGAATCAACTCATTCTGATTTAAGTGCATCAATTGCAGACAGTACGGCACAATGTAGAAATTTAAATCCATCTGATTCAGATATTATTTATATTGAAAACATTAAAGTAGATGGATTAGACTTACTCGGAACGGAAGCAGTATCTATTGAAACTAAGCGTACAAATGATGAAGTTTCGGCATTAAATATGAGTAAAGGAAATTATTTTAATTTAGTCAATAATGAAGGACAATTCATCTTCAAACTAAATCAAGTAACAGATGTAGATTATGTTGGAACATTAGAAATTGTTTTAGGATACGGATACATTGAGAACTCTGTTCGAAGTACAGAACTTGTAGCACTTCCGGACGTAGTACCTGATTGTCAATAATGAAACTAAAATACATTTTTTCAGTATTGTTAGTAATATTAGTCAGTGGATGTATTGGCGGAAGTTCAGATCCCAAATCACCTGTAATACAAGGTAACTCTGGATTAGAATTTGAAATACAAAATATACCTGATTCTATAAGAACTAACACAAATTTAGATTTTACCGTGTCTGCAACTAATTACGGAGGATATACTGTTCCTTCTGAAAAGATTAGAATACAGCTAGGGAATACTATTTTCTTTGAAATCTTGGAATTAAATGAAGATATAGATCAAAAGGTAGATGGTGAAGTCCTGACTAATTCTATTCCGCTTAATAAGCGAGT
>CAZTOR010000003.1:0-5927 GCA_964615505.1 Candidatus Woesearchaeota archaeon | reverse complement strand
TCTACTTTATCAAATATATTATCTACAATAAGTTTTGATATTAAGTATATTGGAGACGGAAGCGTAGGTTCATCAACAAATGATTTTAATTGTGATAATAGCGATTTATCTCCGAACTCAGTTAGATTAAATTCAATTAAATTTGGTAGTCAGTCTGTGGAAGATATTGCTGATTCTTGTGGAGGCTCAGAGTTGATATATCTTGATGAAAATGGAGAAGCAAAAGTAACTTGTAGCTTATTGACTTATGCAGGATGGACTACTCAATTAGGCGAATTTGAAGAGAGGATGACAATTAGTTTAGACTATGTTCATAATAATATAGTGTCAAAAAGCTTATCAATAATATAATTCAATCGGAGATATGTATTCTTTGAATTCTTTGAAGAATTGCAATTTATGTCAAGATTTAACTAAAAATCGGACTCAAGTTGTTGTGGGAGATGGAAAATTAAGACCTCAGATATTATTTATCGGAGAGGCTCCAGGAGCACAAGAAGATATACAAGGAAAACCCTTTGTTGGTCGTTCAGGAAACATTTTGAGAAATGCACTTCAGGAACTGAATATCAAAAATTTTTATATAACAAATTTAGTTAAATGCAGACCTCCTGGAAATAGAGACCCTCTTGAATCTGAATCAAAGAATTGTTTTCCTTATCTAAAACTTCAACTTAGACAACTAGACCCTAAGATAATTTGTACATTGGGAAGACACTCAACATCAAAACTACTCTCTGCTTCAGGAAGAGATATGAAAACAATAACAACTCATAGAGGTAAAGAAATAGATATTGTAATCGATGGAAGAAAGTATATTTTATTTCCCATGTACCATCCTGCAGCAACAATATACAATCAAAAACTGAAAGATAATTTTATTGAAGACTTAAAGAAATTATCCAATATAGCTAGTATCTGAAGATTTATTATACATTCGTTTAACTGTTTTTGACAAGACTTTCTTTTGATCTTCAATACTCTTAACTTTTTCTTTCTCTTCTCGCTTAATTTCTCTGTCTAACTCAGAAAGTTTAACTTCAACTTCTAAAATATCTTTAAGTGCTTTAAGAAGGGCTTTAGATTCTTTTAATCCAATATGAAATTGATGTCCAAAAGTTTCAACTAATAATGATACTCCATACATTTTCTTTAATTTACTTATTCCTAAAATCAATCCAGTTGCACCAATTATGGCATCGGCCTTAATTTTTTTGAAATTTACTCGACTACTTAATTTTGAAAATTTATTTTTTGCTTCTTCGCAGTTTGCGACACCATAAACTTTTGGATTGTTCGGTTCAGTTCCAAGACCAATTCCTCCGAGAGTTATAACTTCTTTACAACCATGTTTATGCGCCAATTCAACAATCAAATTACTGAATTCATAACTAGATTCTTCATCTACTGGCTGAACATCTCCAGAAAGTAGAATCAAATCTCGCTCCTTTAATTTAACGCTATATAATGTAACTGAAGGCATCTCTATTAGATTATCTTCATTTACGAAAACTGAATGAGGAAAACTCGTAGAATAGATTGTATACATAACTTTGTGATCTAATTGATCAATTAGAAAGTCTACAGCGATTTTACCAACGTTGCCGATTCCAGGAAGACCTTCGATTAAAATTGGATTATTCAATTTAACAGATTCTCCAATTTTTTTATCAATAATCCATTTATCCATTATTTCAAACCTTTAATTGTCAAAGAACCATTTTTCAAATGTTTAGACAATTTTGCCTCCATAATAGTAACTAGTTTTTGAGCAGTCTTACCGTTTTCATGTTCCAAAACGAATCTGTATTTTGGTGCACCAATATATTTAACTTCTAATTTTCCACCTTCGGTTTTAATGAAAGATTTTATATTTGAAATTCCTTTTTTTATTTCTTCTAGTCCCTTGGGATCCTTAGACTCCATTAAAACATTTAACTTCAAAATTGTATTTTTTGGTTTAATTCTAGCAGAAATCGATTTAATTAAACTATCACTTGTTTTCTTGTCAAGCTTTAATTCTTTAACAAGAGATGCATCCCTAATCAATTCTTCAAAAAAAGGATAAATTAGATTATATTTTTTCAGAATAGGATTACCAATTTTATTAAATAAATCGCTATATTTTTTCTTCGTTGATTTAGACAATTGAGATATAATTTCATCAGCAATTTTTTCATTTTTGAATTCCTCTTCTTTAGTTCTTTCTTGGCCTGCACCAACCTTCCTAATAGATAATTCAATTCCATTCTTTTCAGAAGAAATAACTTTACAAACAAATTTTCTGCCAACCTTGAATAAAACTCTTAAAGTTCTAACTTGTTTTCGGTGCATTTCAGAAGTATAAAGAATTCCTTTCAAGTTCTTATTATATTCATCAAGCGTGAGTTCGATTTGATGTTGAGATACTTTTGATACTGTTCCAATTACAAATTCTCCAATATCAGGTAAACCGTCTCTAAGATACATTGAATTTAATTAAGTTCTTTAATTACTTTTCCACCAATTATATTTATTTTTCCGCCAGTGGAATGTGCAAGTTTTGCCTTACAAACTAAGCAAACTAATTCTTTGCTGGATGCTCTTTCAAATAATATTTGTTCATTTTTACATTTTGAACATTTAATTTTCAAGAACTTAGTTTTAGTTTCTTTTAATGCCATTATACTAGATTTGCCTTCTTAAGACGACTAAATGCTTTTACGTGAGATTTAGTACATACGCTGCAAGTATATACAAAAGTTTGTTTAGTAGTTTGTTTATGTTTTGTAGCAGCTTTCGCCCGAGGCATTCCTCCATAACCCGCCATAATTTTGAAAATTCTCCTAGCTCCACTATTCAGAGCGTTCTTTTTTGTCTTGGGTCGAGCTTTGTTCTTCAGAAGTTTGATTTTGTGCATTGTGTGTTTCTTGCACTGCTTCGAAGGACAAAACGTCCTCGTTTGTTTTGGAAATTTCATTTTGACTATCTATATCTTCTGTGATCACTTCATTTTTAAATTCTTCGATAGGAGATATTGGTTCAGATGCTTCTTGGTATTCTGGTTTTTTTAGACTAATTCTATTTTGAGGTAATAATATATCAATTATTTCTTGAGGTGCAGTTACGATATCACCTATATTAAATGGTCCAAATTTATTCATATTTGATCCAAAGAATTCCGGAATATTTTCAAGAGCATAATATGTATTTGGAACTTCAACGTTTTCAGTTACACTAATTTCTTTTTTGGCGTCCTCTTCACTAATTTTCAATGGCTGCATAATTTCCAAGGGATAATTTCCATCATTATCGATTGTTGCCAAGAATCCTTTTCTAAATCTTTTGAGTAAGACTGCCAATTGGTCATACAATTCTTCTTCAATTTTTAACATATTACTGGTGTCTCTCAAAGAATCTTCACTTCGGCTGTTGAATACAGCTCTAGATATGACTTTACGCTCTCGACGTTCTAATAAATCCTTCACGACTCGCGTAGCATTTGATAATTCTACTTGAATTTTTGCTCGATTATGCGTCGAAAATAAATTAAGCGATTGATCCTGATTTTTAGTTTCCTTATTCTTTTCTTCAAAATAATTCTTTATTTTCTTTAAATCTGCAGTAGTAAGTTCCTGCAAATCAGTAGAAAAACGCTCATTTCGATAGAGTTCATATATATCTTCATAAGTAAACGAATCACTCATAGTTTAGTTCCAGAGATTACTTTAAGTACATTCATATGGTTTATCCTTTAAATATAAATATATTTTATTTTGATTTTAATGATGTGTAGCTCAGTGGGTTTTTTATTTTTTTGCAGATATTATCTGGAAAACATACACCAATTTCTTGATAATGAGCTTTACAATTTGGGGGTGGGACAACTTTATGCTGTTTCTTATGCCAGGACAATTGAGATTTGATATATCCCTTCTTCAATGGCGGTTTGTTTTTCTTGTTCCATTCATAGATTTTAGATTCTAATTCATTCCAATCCATATCAAAATTCTTGTAAAAATTAATTAATGAAAACAACGCACGTTTTTTACCATCTTCCAGACCATTCAAAATTCTTTTCATACATGGCGGAAATATTTCTTCATTAAGACTCAATTTTGCAAAATCATATTTTTTTGGCAAAGATTCTTCATCTTCCAAAGTTATTCCAGTAAATAAATTTTTAGCTTCATTTGGTTCAGAGTAAGATCGATCTAAAAATGTTCGCAGTTCTTTAACATTTTCCGGTTTTGCAGAATCAAAATTAAATGATTCAATTTCTGATTCATCTATTACTATAGATACCAAACCACTTTTCTCATGTAAGCTGTACGGACTTCTTATTAAATGTCGGGAGCTAGCCATAGCTAAATCAATATCCATAAGTTCTAAGAAATTAATTTTACCTTTTTCAGTAATTTCTTCTTTAGTTTTACCAGTTTTTTTCAAAATATCGTTAAGATTAGATTCATAATATCCCGGATTGTCTTTATTTAGATAGTCATTAAGTTCAACCTTTATCTTATTCAAAATTTTTTCTAAAAGTAAAGGAAACATTTTTCGAGTTTCAATTTTTCCAGCAAATATTTTTTCAGGGAAAGATTCAAAAGGAATTCCTATGTGCCATCCTTTATTTCCTGAGAACTTTACACCAATATTTTTAATTCCATTACTTTTGAGATATTCAACAATCAGTCTAGCAGTTTTTTTTGAATATTCAAACCACGGGCAATCAATGTCTATAATCAAGTCCCAACTTTGTCTTATTTCGTTCAAAAAGTGTTCAGTACTTTCACTACTTAGCCTTAAAGGATCTTCCCAATTTTCTACAGAAATATGAAAAGAAGTAACTCCGTTTCTGGCAAAGTCTGAGACGTCCTTTGGGAACTGTAACACATTTGGTCTTTTACCGAATCTACCAGAAAGTAACTGAACTGCAACCTCTTTATTGTCTGCAGATTCAACAATTTTTAATCCAACATCTGTCCGAGAATACCATCTAATAATTTCAGATTGTTTCATAGAAATTTCTCCAAGTTAAGAGTTATTAATTCTTCTCTAGTGAAAAAGCACTAAATTCGTTTCCACCAATTCTTCGTTCAGGAGGTATCAATTTTAATCCTAATTTACGGTACACTGCGCTTTCAGTTTTTGTTTCAATTTGTTCATCGGTTTTTCTATTAAATAAACCCCATTCAGATAATTTGAAACCCTTTTTTATTGCAATTCGCCTCAATAATACGTTGTGTTCCATACTGCCTGTAAAATATTGAGCTGCAGCACCGTAAGATTTTTCTGGAACGATTCTTAAATCAATTTGAAAAGTCCCATCAAACAAAACTGAACTCTTAGTTTCACCTTTAACTAAAACTCTTGTTACACCTTCAATATTTGTAAATTTTTTCAAAATTTCATTTGGTTTATTTGAAGCAACCAATATATCAACATCACCTACTGTTGTTTTTTTACGTCTCAATGAACCCATATATCCAATTTTTTTTACAGATTTATTTTTTTTCAATTCTTTAATGAATTTATTTGCAATAAGTAATGCTTCGGAATAAGGTACTCGATTCAAGTTTTTCTTTCTTCGATTTATATTTCTTAAAATTTCAGTTTCACTTTTTTCACCAAATCCTGACAGATCTCTAATTCTACCCGTTTTAGCAGCTTTCTTTAATTTTGTTAGAGAATCAATATCTAATTCGGAATACAATCTCTTAACTTTTTTCGGACCTAGTCCAGGTATTTTTAATATATCTAAGACCCCTTTCGAAATATCTTTTAAGAGAACATTTAATTTATCAGATTTTCCGGCATGATTCAATATATATTCAATGTTTCCAGAAATACCTTGCCCTATACCATCAATCTCCTTAAGGGCCTTAACACCTCCCAATCTATACAATTCCGATAAATCCTGAGATTCGTCTTCAATCGAACGGGCC
>CAZTOR010000002.1:0-24280 GCA_964615505.1 Candidatus Woesearchaeota archaeon | reverse complement strand
AGAAATAAAGTAAAGAAATTGCTGAGTTCAGTCAAATAGTTTTGATTTCCCAACATACAACAGGTACTTCTATTTTCCAATTATTTAGTACTTTAGGATGAAGTTCCCCAATTATTCCAATTGATTTTTCTCCAAGTTTAACCTCAGCGCTCCTTCCAGGTATAAAACTCGGATAGTCTCTCGCTATAAATGTTGGAGATTTTCCTGTCGCTCTAACAATAGATTGCAAAATAGATTTTGCTCTAGTAAAATTGACTTTTGAACCCGCTTCAGCATAAGCAAGTTTGTATTCGTCAACAGTTCCTGTTTCAGCGCGTTTGTTTAGATTTACGACTTGACCTAGTTCAAAAATTCTTTGGGGGTAATCTACCTTTGTGTTTTTTGATAAGAATTCTACCAAAGCAGGAGTTAACCAATTTCTAAGAGCTGACCAATTCGAAGAAACGGGATTTAGTATTTCCACAATATTATCTTCGTTCAAATTCATTTTATCAAATAATCTATTTTTGTTGGTTAACATAAATGTTGCAATTTCTTGAGCGCCTGTTCCGACCATAAGCTCTCGAATTCTCCGATTTCTATCTGTTTCTGAACTTAATTCTCCTTGTGTTGACATTATAGGATAAACTGGTTCAATATTGTTGTATCCATATGCAATTAACATATCTTCAATTACATCCATGGGATGCATTATATCTTGACGATAAGAAGGATACTTTACATGTGCAGATCCGGATCCAGTTTTGTCAATATGGTCTATATCATACCTTGACTTTAGTAATAATGATTTAATTTCTTGGTCAGAAACGTGTCGTCCGAAAGTTCGATCAATTAATGATTTAGAAACAGATATATCTTTTACTCCAAAAGTTGGAGTAACAATTGAAGTTCCTTTAGAATCTGCAATTCTTACTTGTTCAATTGTTCCGCCGCGATCTGCAAGAGACATTGCAAGAATGTTTAAAGCAGTTTCAACATACCTCATTTCCAATCCAGTAATTTCAATTAATAGATTCCTGCTTCGCGTAGTAACTCTACCTGAAAGTTCTGAATTTATTATCGGTGGCATCGAAACAACTTTGTTATCTGAATCAATGATTAAAGGATAATGTGCAAAAGGTTTTACTAAATGCCCATATTCTCTTCCCTTGGGATGAATTTCTATTATTTCAGACATTGTCATGTCTCGTTCTCCGTCCAAGGGTTCAAATGCTATTTTGTCTGGTTTCTCCGCAGTATATAATAAAGGCGGATTAAGTTTATCTAAATTGAAAATTCCAATTGCAACCTCTCGTCGTTTACGTCCAAAAGTTCCTGCGATTTTTTCTTGAGCTTGGATTAATTGTTTCAAACCAAAATCATCTATTTTTATATTTCTTACAACTGCTGCGGCGATGCACGGCCTAATTCCTTTAACTTTATTAGAAACATTGATAGTTAGTTTTGGTGTCTTTGCTTTGTATTTCGGAATTCCCTGATTCTTAGAGAATTGGGCGCGTAACATTCTCGCTACACCTTCAACATTCCATAAATCTGGACGATCAGTTGATTTAATTTCTAATTTAATATTGTGACCGTCTACTGCTTCAACTTCGCCTTTGAAATACTGTGCTGCTTCTTCAAGTTCTTTAACAGTGAACTTTCTACCGACTAGTTCTTCCAAATCTTGTTTGTGTATATCAATTGTTGGCATTATGCAATTGCTCCTTGTTTTCTTAACCAAGCGATATTATCTGCAAATAGTTCTCTAATATCTCGACTTCCAATTTTTTGCATAAACATTCTATCTATTCCAAGACCCCATGCAATTACTGGTTCTTTGATTCCAAGTGTCTCAGTTAATTCTGGTCGAAAAATTCCTGCTCCTCCGAATTCAACCCATTTATTTAATTTTTCAGACCAAACATCCATTTGTACACTTGGTTCAGTGAAAGGATAATAATCGGGTAAAAATCTTACTTTTTTCGCCCCCGCAAATTCAATTGCAAATTTTTTTAGAGTTCCGAGTAAATTTGGAAAACTTAAATTTTTATCGATAACAATTCCATCTAATTGATTAAACTCAATTAAATGTGTAGCATCTAAAACGTCTGGACGAAATACTCTCCCTATGGTAAAATATTTTCCAGGAACTTCAATTCCACTCATCATCTGTCTTGCAGAAACAGTTGTTGTATGGGAACGAGGCATTAGTTGTTTTGCTAATTTATCACTCCAAGAATACTGCCATCCTTTTGAACCAGTTTTTCCTCCGTTCTCATGTGCTGCTTTTACTGCTTCAACAAAGTTCTTATCTGGAAGTTTTCCAATCTTTGGATTTTTCAATTTGTAAACATCAGTCCATGTTCGAGCAGGATGATTCTGAGGTTGATAAAGTGCATCAAAATTATTGAATTCTGTTTCAATAATTGGTCCGTTCATTTCTTTGAATCCCAATTCAACCATCTTTAAACGAATATCATCCAAGAATTGCATATACGGTTGCTTCTTTCCTAAATTTGTATCAGGTACTGGTGTTTCAACATCATATCTTCTAAATTTTCTAGACTTCCAAATTCCTGATTTTATTACAGAAGGAGTATTTACTTCTATTCCGGGAATTTTTGGTAGATTATTTAAAATTTCTTCACCAAGTGCAGTAATTTTAACATTGTATTCAGTCCTTTTAATTAATCCTATCACTTTCTTTCTTTTTGAAAGAGATAAGAATGCTGCTTTTTCTGCAGCAGAAAGTTTTGCTAAATCTAATTTAGATTTATTCAATTTTTGTATTAAATTCATTTCAGAAGTGGTTTTAAGTCTCTTACCTTCTGCAGTTAAGTAAATTATTCCGTTTTCAACTCTTACATACTTTCCGGATCTTAGATATCCTACTGCAAACCTAAACTTATCTTTACCTAATAATTTTTCACCTCTTTTGAATGTTAAATTTTCTTTTTTCAGAGCATTTGCTAGGATTAATTCAGGTAATAATTTTTTTGCTGCTTCTATTCCGTTTTCCAGTAAAGTTACAACTTTTCGCTCAGATTTTAATATTCTAACTAATTTCTTGTTATTCAAATACATGGCAGACCGCATAAATTCGACATTTGTCATCTTTTTATGAGAATCAAGAACTTTTGATTTAGATAGTGCTTTAAGTAATATGATTTCCGAATTCTGTAAAGTTTCAGCAAGGAGTTTTAAATTCATAATAATCTCACCCCCTTAAAGTTTAAATAGGTATTTCTAGAAATATTTTGATCGATTAAAAGAGGTAATCACCAGTCATAATTTAGTTAAGTTGGCAATTTTTAAAAAAATTGCGCTCGGAAAAAACTTATAAAGGAATAATAAACACCAATCTCACTGGTCCAGTGGCGTAGTCTGGTAGCGCGCACGACTGATAATCGTGAGGTCGCAGGTTCAAATCCTGCCTGGACCATTTCTAAAAATCTCGTAAAAACCAATCAACTTTTTCTGATTCTGCTTCTTCGCCTCGCCATAAACGTTCAGGTAAATCGTTATATAAACTATCTACTGGATTTTCCATATCTTCAGTTGATTGTTCTAATTCTTCACTTACGTTGAAAATTTTATTATGATCAAGTAACCAATAGTGGATTCTCCATTCTCTTCCATCCCATAACTTGGTTTCTTCAGTTATTGTTCTAATTAAACCATAGTCTTGAAGTGAATAAAATAAATTTCTATCTTGCGGTTCAAGTATATTATCAACAATTCTGTTTTGAAATCCAAAAAATCCTAAAATATAATCTGAAATAGTCACTGCAGCATTATATTCTAATTGTTTTTCTGGATTTTTTGCTGTAGCTCTCTGAATAGCTTTTGCAAGATCCTGAACATATACTAAACGCATAATCAATAGTCCCAGAAGCAATTATAAACGTTTCACTTAACAGTAATGAAACATTGTTATAAGGTATGACTATAAATTATAGTTGTGACTGAATTAAAGAAATCTATATCGTTCAGCGTTCTAGTACTTCTTGCTATAAATGCAATAATTGGTACTGGAATATTCTTTGTTCCAGGAATAGCTGCTAGAATTGCAGGTCCTGCATCAATAATATCTTGGATTCTAGTGGGAATTCTTGCTTTGTTAGTTGCAGCATGTTTTGCAGAACTAGTTAGTATGTTCCCAAAAGCAGGTGGAGTATACGAATATACGAAACAAGCTTTTGGTGAATTTGGTGGTTTCATGGTAGGTTGGATAGCTTGGATAGTAGCTAATGTAACAATAGCAATGCTTTCTATTGGTTGTCTGGAGTATCTAGCAGTTTTCATAGATATGAGTCACATCACTAAAACCATAATAGCTTTATTTATAGTCGCACTGGTTAATTTTGTTTCATTTAGAGGAATAGACTTGTCTGTAAAGGTATTATTATTCTTCTCAATTGTAACTATAATGAGTCTTTGGACGCTCATGAGTTGGGGAATCTACTATTTTGATGCATCTAAACTACAGTTTTTGGATATATTCCCAAAAGTTTCAATAGTTGTAGCCATGGTTTACATACTTGAAACTTTCTTTGGATGGGAAACTGTTGCAAATTTAGCAGAAGAGACTAAAGATGCTAGCAAAGTTATACCTAAAGTTATGATGATTGGAACTGTGGCAGTAATTATATTAGCAATAGGAGTTGTATCTGTAGCACTAGGTGCAGTTCCTCATGATGTTTTAGCAAATAGTACTGCTCCTCTGACCAATGTTGCAGAAGTCATTATGGGTAGTACAGGTGCACTAATAATAACAGCATTAATTTTCTTAAATATCTTCGGCGGTGCAGCAGCATGGATAATTACTGCACCAAGATTAATTTTTGCTCTAGCGAGAGATGGACTATTGCCTAGTTCTCTTGGAAAAGTTCATCCGAGATTTCAAACGCCATATATGGCAATTCTAGTTCAAGCAATATTGAGTGGAATTATAATCTTATCGGGAAGTTATGAATTACTTTTAGAAATGATTTTGCCGCTAGCAATTTTCATGTATACTATGGTGGTAATGAGTGTAACTATCTTGAGATTCACAGAACCTCATAGAGAAAGAACATTTAAAGTTCCATTTGGAAAAGTTCTCCCTGTTTTAATTGGTTTAACTCTTATGTTCTTAATGGGTGGTATTGAAATACCTACCATTATGACTGGTGCAATGTTTGCATTCATTGGAATTCCTCTTTATTTATTGAAAGGTATGGAGAATAAATCATCAATATTAGAAGGAATGTTGAACTGGTCTTCAACTTTACGAAAAATATCATATTCTGTTTTTGTAAAACCTAGAACACATAAACACATTCTTGCTTTTTTTGGTGATTTTAAAAACAGAAAAATTCTAAATGTAGGTGCAAGTTCAGGAGTTCTGGCAAAAGAATTAGCTGAAATTGTTGGAAACAGAGGAACCATTTTAGCGACAGATGTTTCAGAAGGGGATTTGAAAAATGCACATCGACTAGCAATGAAAAATAGATTAAATAATATTGAATTTATTAGAGAAGACTCTAACGACAGATCGAACTTACATCATAAAATAAAGGAGCTTCATGGAGTAACTTCCATTGGGCTATTAGGATATACTGGTGAACCTGACAAGTTCTTAGATGCACTTAGTAAAAGAGTTGTTCATAAAGGTAGAATTTATTTCATTGATTATGATCGAGTTTTTAAACTATTCAGAGCGCCGGATTGGATTAGAAATCGACATGATTTAATTTTGAAATTCAGAAAACATGGATTTCACGTTTCTTATGAAATAGATAAAGGCTGGTTATGGGATACAATACATATATCTGGATATAAGATAAAGTAGACTTTTTAAATTTCATTCAGCTTTAAACAGCATGGTAAAAGATATTGGAAAACTACCGAATAATCATAAACTGACTTCCAAATGGCAAAAATATTGGGATCGAAATAAAATTTACAAATTTGATGAATCATCTAGAAAACCAATATATTCCATCGATACTCCTCCGCCAACTGTTTCAGGTAAAATGCATTTAGGCCATGCTTTCTCTTATACTCAGACTGATTTTATTGCAAGATATAAAAGAATGAAAGGCATGAATGTTTTCTATCCTTTCGGTACAGATGATAACGGATTAGCCACAGAAAAATTAATACAAAAAGAAAGAGGTGTTTCAGCTAAAAAATTAGACAGAGGAAAATATATTCGATTATGTTTGAAAACTTTGAAAGAAATTAAACCGGGATTTGTACAAGATTGGAAAAATATGGGATTAAGTGCAGATTTTAATTTAACTTTCTCTTCAATTGATGATCACAGTAGAAAAATAGCTCAGAAAACTTTTTTGAAACTTTATAAGAAAGGTAGAGCCTATCGTAAAGAATCACCTGTACTCTGGGATGTTCGATTTCAAACAGCAATAGCTCAAGCAGAATTAGAGGGTGTTGAAAGAACAACAACATTTAACGAAATTAAATTTAAAACAGAATCAGGTCAAGATTTAATTGTTGCAACAACTCGTCCAGAACTACTAGGTGGTTGTGTATCTTTAATGATTAATCCTTCTGACAAAAGAGCTAAAAAATTAGTTGGCAAAAATGCAATAAGTCCTATCTACAACGATACTATTCCTATTATTGCAGATAAAAGAGTTGATCCTGAAAAAGGTACGGGGTTAGTAATGTGTTGTACTTTTGGTGACCAAGTTGATATAGAATGGTATAAGGAATATAATCTTCCATTGAAGATGGTTATAAATCCAGATGGAAAAATGAATGCAGATTCTGGAGCTTACTTAGGTTTAACTATTATTGAAGCCAGAAAAAAAATAATTGAAGATTTAAAGAAACTTAAATTACTTGTAAATCAAACTAAGCGAAAACAAATTGTTCAGGTTGGTGAAAGATCAAAAGAACCAGTCGAAATAATTAATTCAGTTCAATGGTATGTTAAATATTTAGATCAAAGATCAAACTTTCTGAAGGGAATGAAAGAATTAAATTGGTATCCTTCATATATGTCTGTTAGATTAAAAAATTGGATAGACGGTTTAGGTTGGGACTGGTCAATTGCACGTCAAAGAAAATTTGGTGTTCCAATTCCAGTATGGTATGATGAAGATGGTAAAATTTATCTACCTAAAGAATCAGATCTACCTGTCGATCCGACAAAAGATAAACCTTCAAGATTTCCCAAAAATAAAAAAATAATTCCTGAAACCGATGTTTTTGATACTTGGTTTACTTCAAGTAGCTCTCCTGAATTATATCGAGAACTAGTTAATAGTCCATCTATCCGGAAAAAATTAAATGTATTTAATTTGAGACCTCAGGCACATGATATAATCAATTTCTGGTTATTCTATACTCTCGCAAAAAGCAGACTGATTTCCGGTAAAAATCCTTGGCTAACTACAACCATTTCTGGGCACGTTCAAGATCCTGGCGGTAGAAAAATGAGTAAATCAATTGGTAATATAATTGAACCTCAAAAAATGATACAACAATATAACGTTGATGCAATTAGATATTTTGCAGGTTCAAAAAAATTGGGAGAAGATGCGCCGTTCCAAGAAAAAGAACTAAAAACCGGAATTAAATTAATGAACAAACTCTGGAATACAACTCGATTTTTAAGTATGAATATGAAATCTGTTCCAAGGAAAACTCAACTTGAAATTGAAGATAAATGGATTCTATCTAAACTAGATTCAACATTTAGAGAATATGAAAAAAACTTTGATGCATACGATCCTAAATTTGCACTTCATGTTGTAGAACAATTCTTCCTGAAAGAATTTTGTGATTTTTATCTAGAAATGATCAAAGGTAGAATTTATGGAGAAAACAAATCAAGTAAATCTGCTGCACTTTGGACAGCAAACCGAGTTCTTTATTCAGCATTACAAATGTTTGCTCCATTCTTATGCTTCCTTACTGAAGAAATTTATCAAACAGTATACAAAAAAGAAAAAAGTATACATTTAACAAATTTACAAAATCTCGGGAATAAGGATTCTTTATCAGAAACATTGGGAGACTTATCCAAACAAATAATTACTGAAATACGAAAATGGAAGCAAGATAATAATATTAAACTTGGTGAATTTGTTGAAGTTTTGAATATTAGACATCCGAACGCTGGAAAAATTCAGAAAGTATCTGAAATAATTTGTAGAACAGCGCGAGTTAATGAATTAAAATTATCTACTGGTAAATTATCTGTTTCTGCGTAGAGCATTTTTTGCATGTTTAGAATAAAAAAAGAAATGTAATTTGTGGTGTTTTTTATTTCTTTTAGTTAAAGGATGTTCAAAGAAAATTGCACCTCTAATGAATGCAGGAATTCTTGCAACTTTGCTAAACATCCCAACTCTACTGGCTCTACCTGCTAATTCTGCGTCTCTAATTATTCTTGTACCTGAACTAAGTCCTTTAACTTCATGTAAAACTGTTTGAGTTGATGAAACGGGAGCTTCTACGGGAGCAAGCCTTGTTATTAAATATGCTTCCTCAAATAGCCGAAATATTAACATAAATGGGAAAACTGCAAATATTTCTAACCAGTGATGTTTTAGGAAATATTCTTTACTAGTGGAACGACGATATTTGAACACTACATCAAATCCTAAAACGAACGTTATTAAGAAAAATTCTAGAAAAATAAGTAAATCTTCATAATCGTGTATTATATCCAAGAAAAATAAATTTAGAATCATATGTAGTATAACAAACATTAAGGCATAAGGTACCATTTTATCAATGAATATCTCAAATCGAATATGTCTCATAATAAAATACATTTACGTAATATAAAATTGTTTTGAACAAAAGCCTTATAATTTCGATTTATGAAGTCAATAAATGAATGACAAAGAGCGATTCGCTTTAAGAAAGAAATTAAAAGAACTTGAGCAATATAGAGCAAGGCATACTGAATTAGTTTCAGTTTATATTCCAAGCGGATATGACATTCAAAAAGTAATAAATCAACTTTCGAATGAATTGAGTTTGTCTCGAAATATTAAATCTGCATCGACTAGAAAAAATGTTTCGAATGCTTTAGAAAAAATGATACGTGGATTAAGGGATTACTCTAAAACACCTGAAAACGGATTAGCTGCTTTTGCAGGAAATGTTTCTGGAAAAGAAGGTGTTAGTGATGTAAGATTTTGGGGAATTGAACCTCCGGAAAAAATGTCAGTTAGAAAATATCGTTGCGAACAGTCTTTCTTACTTGAACCGCTTTCTGAAATGATGGAAGTGTATGACGCATACGGAATAGTTATTTTGGATCGTCGAGAAGCACAAGTTGCAATTCTAAAAGGTAAGACTATTAGTGTAATTTACAGTGAGACTTCTGCTGTTCCTGGAAAATATAAAGCAGGTGGTCAATCTGCAGCTCGTTTTGCAAGAGTTAGAGAAGGTTTAGCAAGAGCATTTTATCAGAAAGTTGCAGACGTAGTAAATCATGAATTTAATCCGGTGGTAGTAAAACTGAAAGGTATAATCATTGGCGGACCAGGTCCATCTAAAGAAGAATTTCATAATGAAAATTTTTTGAATCAGGAAATAAAGAAAAATGTAATTGCAGTAGTTGATGTTGGATATTCTGGCGAACAAGGGATAGCTGAACTATTGGAAAAATCAAAAGAAATACTTGCAGAAGAATCAATGATTAGAGAAAAAAAAGCAACAGACAGATTCTTTAATATTTTAGGTAAAACTCCTGACTTGGCAACATATGGAGAAGAAAATGTCAAGAAGGCTGCAGAATTAGGTGCAATTGAATTGATGTTAGTATCTGACTCAAAATCCGAAGATGAAATTGAAAAGTTTGCAGATTTAGTTGAGTCTCAGCGAGGAGATTGGATAATAATTAGTTCAATAACTCGAGAAGGTCAAACGCTTGATGGACTTGGAGGCGTGGGTGCTATTCTTAGATATAAAGTTAATTGGTAGTTTTTTATAGTTTGTAATTTAATAATATTCATGGTTTCACTTAATAGTGCAGAAAAAATTGCAAAATCTGCAGGTGCTGATCGTGTATCAAAGTCATTTAAGGAAAAATTGAAAGAGGTTCTTGAAAATTATGGAAAAGAGCTATCAGAAAAGTCCATAAAATTTGCTTCTTACAAAGGGCGTTCTACAATTCGAAAGGAAGATCTGGAAAACGCTTTAAGATAAAACTTATAAATCTCATCTTTCTACTGCTCATATGTCAGACATTTCTATGGCGGAAATTGGAAAAATGAAAGTAGGTAGATATATCGTTATAAATGGCGATCCTCATCAAATTACTTCAATGTCCAAATCTGCACCAGGTAAACACGGTCATGCAAAATATAGAGTCGATGCAAAAAATATTTTCACTGGAAACAAATCAAATATTGTAATGACTGCACATCAACATGTAGAGGTTCCAAATTTGAAAAAACAAAACGCTCAAGTTTTATCCGTTTCAGGAACTAGTGCACAAATAATGGACATGGAGACATATGAAACTTTTGACCTTGAAATTCCTGAAGACTTACAAGGAGGAGTCGAAGCAGGCAAAACCGTTATGTATTGGGAAATAATGGGTAAAAGAATTATGAAACAAATTGTGAATTAAAATGAAAATTCCTGAAGCAGAAGTAAGATTATTTAACCGAGTATTTATTTGTCGTAAATGTAAATCAAAGGTTAGGGCGGCTACATCCAGAATTAAATCAAAATTGATTGTTTGTCCGAAATGTCAAAGTAGAAATTTTAGAGCAAAAGTTAAGGAAAAAAGAATTGCTAAGTAAATACTTAACTTTTATAAACTAACATTAGAAACTATTTTCATGTCAAAAATAATTATGCCCGAAATGAATATAGGTTTAATTGGTCACGTAGATCACGGTAAAACGACTCTAACATCTGCACTTTCCGGAAAATGGACTGATACTCATTCTGAAGAATTGAAACGAGGAATTACAATTAAACTAGGTTATGCAGACATAACTATTCGTAAAGATTCTAAAGGTAAATTAACAACACAGGAAAAAGATGATAAAGGAAAAGAAAATAAAATTATTCGTAAAGTTTCTTTAATTGACGCGCCGGGTCATGAAACTTTGATGGCAGTTATGATCTCAGGAGCAGCAATTATGAATGGAGCAATCTTAATGGTTGCGGCGAACGAAGAATGCCCACAACCACAAACTCGAGAACACCTAACTGTTTTGAAAATTTTAGGAATTAAAAACATAATAGTCGTTCAAAATAAAGTTGATTTAATTTCTGAAAAAGAAGCTAAATCAAATTATACTCAAATTAAAAAATTTGTAAATGATACTTTAGGTTTTGACGTTCCAATAATTCCGCTATCTGCACAAAAAGGTGCCAATATGGAGATCTTACTTGAAGCAATTGAAGAATTTATGCCCACTCCAAAAATTAAACGGGGAGACGTTTCAGAATTCATAGTCGCAAGAAGTTTTGATATTAATAAACCTGGAACAGAAATAAACAAACTTTCTGGAGGAATTTTAGGCGGAACCATAACTTCTGGAAAATTCAAAGTTGGACAAGAAATTGAAATTTCTCCGGGTTTCAAAAATGAGCGGAAAGGAATTCCTACTTGGGATCCAGTTAAAACCAAAATAAAAAATATTGTTTCTGGAGGAAATTCGGTAAAAGATAAAGGTCCAGGTGGTTCAATTTCAATTGAAACTGAACTAGATCCAAGTCAAACAAAAACAGATTCATTGGTTGGAAATATTGTTTCAGAAATTGGTAAAAGTCCAATTATAATTACAAATTTAAATTTAGAAGTTAACTTATTTGATAATGTACTTGGTGCTAAAGAAAATTTGAAGATTGATCCAATTAAATCGAACGAGCCGCTAGTGATGAACATTGGTACTGCAACAACTTGGGGAATGGTAACTCAGCCAGGTAAAAATATAATAGTAAATTTAAAAAAAGCAATTTCTGCTAGAAAAGGTTCAAAGGTTTCTATCAGTAGAAAATTTGGAAGTCGTTGGCATCTAATCGGTTATGGTAAAATAAAGTGAAAAATAAATACAAAATCGCATTATTAATTTTAGTTTGTTCGTTAAGTTTATTAATTGCAATACAATTAGATAAACTATTTGCATGAAAATTAAAAAAAAAACTTTGAAAGTTTCAATTGTATGTATCAGTATTTTGATTCTTTTAATCAGCTCATTATCTTATTTAACAAGTAAAGAAGAACCAGAAATTACTGAGCTTGCAAAATGTTTGACAGAAAACGGTGCAGAAATGTATGGAGCATTTTGGTGTGGTGCATGTACTGAACAAAAAAAATTATTTAGTAACTCTTTCAAATATATCCAGTATATTGAATGTGATGCGCGCGGAGAATATCCTCAACCTGAACGTTGTCAAATTGAAGGAATAAGTGGTTATCCGACTTGGAAAATTGATGGTCAAACAATAACAGGTTTAAGAAGCTTGGAACAATTAGCCAGCATTACCGGATGTAACTATGGAATTTAAATTAATTGGCGCTCCAATAGCGCTCTATAAAGAATTTGAAACCGGGGCAGAAAAAGGAGTTGCTGCAATTCGAAAGGAACTTGGAATAAATTTTAAATCTTTAAAATTAGAAAATTGTACTCAAGAATCTGCAAACGACAAAATTTATGCTGCAGCAAGAAAAATATTGAATAAATATAGGTCCTTTTTTATCGGAGGAGATCATTCAATTACTTACCCTATTCTGAAAGCTCAAATTAAACCATTTGATGTATTCTGGTTTGATGCACATCCTGACATTTATGATTTTTATAGGCATAAATATAGTCATGCTACAGTTATGCGACGAATTCTAGAATTACCCAATTGTCGAACAATATATTTAATCGGAAACAGAAAAATGGAGCCTGAAGAAAAAGAATTCTTAAATGACACTCAACGAGTTAAAAGAATTGGTTTAAATCGAATTAAAAAAGTTCATTCTAGAAGATATTATGTAACAGTAGACATTGATGTTTTAGATCCATCTGAAGCACCCGCAGTTGATCATCCTGAACCAAATGGCCTTTCAATGAATCAGTTATTAAATGCATTAAAACATCTTAAAAAAGGAAATATGATTGGTTGTGATTTAGTTGAAGTCGTGCCAGATAATGATTCAAGCGGAATAACTGAAAAAAATGCTGCTAAAATAATTAAAAAAATATTGGATTAAAATTATTCTATGGATAAATTTACTTTATCTAATAAAATTGATTCCAAAGATTTTTCAAATTGATATCTGCTCTCTTCGTCTAAATCTTCATTCAATCTAACATTAATCTCAAAATCTTCATCTTTTTTAGATATAGTGAAATCTCCGAAATATTTAGATTTTCCTGATCCGATAAATCTGCGTTTCAGTATAGACAGATATGATTCAAATTGATATAATTGAGATCTAAATCCATCATTATTCTTAGAAATATATCCAAAATCAATGTTATTTTTTAACATATTTCTTCGAGCCTTAGACAAAATTTTATAGAAAGGTTTAGTCATATGTCGACCATTATATCCTCCGCTCGCTAATCCCATTGCATTCATTGTTGGTTAGTTTAATTTTAAAGGGTTACGCCTTCACAAAATTGTAGATTACTAATCCTAATGCACTCAGTCCAGATCCTCCGATGATAACGTGTATATCTAGTTGTAGCATTAAAAATAAAGAGGTTAAAATTCCTAAAACTGCAGGAATTGGTATATTCTTATAGTTTAATGGAACTCTGAATCCCTTAGAAACGGATCTTTCTTTTCTACGTTTGTAAATCAACGATAAATTTACGAGTATGAAGGTCAAAAAAACAGTAAAATTGGTTAATTCTGCAACAGTACCAATATTTTCAATTAGTGCAAATGCTGCTGCAAGTATACCTATAATTAAAATTGAATTATGTGGTGTTTGTCTGGCCTTTGAAATTGATGAAAATTTTGAAAGTTTTTTATAATATTTAGAAATACCATACAGTTGTCTTGACGCTCCAATAAGAATAATTAAAACCGTATTTCCTGTTGAAAATAATGCGATTATCCCTAATGCCAAAAATGCAGATGATCCCAATGCCACTGCAGCAACATCTGCCAGCGGAGCAGAAGATTTAGCTAAACTTTGCCAGTCTAAAACACTAACTGCTGAAATTGCAACTAATATGTAAATTATGGTTGAGATTAAAATGGAAAGCATGATGGCTCTAGGAATTGTTTTGCTTGGGTTTTTTGTTTCTTCAGAAAGTTTAGCAATACTTTCAAATCCAATATATGCAAAGAAAATTAATGCTGCTGCAGAAAAAACGCCTTCAAAACCATTTGCTAATTCATTATAATTAACGCTTCCGAATGAACCCATTCCCAAATATATTATAAAAAGAAGACCAATCGTTTCTAAAATCGTGAAAATAATATTAGTCCATGCTGCTTCTTTAATTCCATAATAACTAATAAATGAAAACAATGCAATTAATCCAATTGCTACACTTAATTTAGATATCTGTAATGTTGGAAATAGTGCAGTAAAATATCCTGCAAATCCTAATGCAACTGCTGCTGCAGAGATTATTCCCATTAATACTATTAACCAACCGGTCATGAATCCTATGCGTTCATTCAAGGAACGTTTGACATAATCATATTCTGCAGAATCATCAGTTTTTCTGGAAGTGAATTCTGCATAACTCATTCCTGTAAAAATTGCTACAATTGATGCTAAACCAAAACTCATCCAAACTGCATTTCCTGCAAGACCTGCAGCAGCACCAATTAAAACATAAATTCCTGCACCCAAAATTATTCCAACACCCATTAGTGTCGTTTCAAATAGACCCAAATTTCGTTTCAGCTTTTGCATATTCTAAATAAATTTTTGGATAATATAAAACTTTATACTGAAGTTACAGTTACATTATTTATTCGTCCAGATGGGACTTCTGCAGGAATATCTGACTCCCAATTAACTATTCGTTCTTTTTTATTTGATAATTCATCAACATTCTTCATTAAATTAATCATATTTCCCGAAATACGAATATCTTTTGCAGAACCGATAATTTTCCCATTCTTTACTACAAATATTGCATCTCTGGGTAAAACTGAAAAGTTTCCAGTCATGTAATTTTGATATCGATGATACCAGCTATTAGTAACTACTAATCCTTCATCTAATCCGGAAAGTAATTTATCATCAGATTTTCTACCAATCGGTACAACTAAATTTGAAGGTTTTGCATAAAGTAATCCTGCATTGGCAGTAGGTTGTATATTGAACCTCTTTGCAGAAGAGCTGTTATTCAAATATGTTTTCAAAGTTCCAGATGAAATTAATTCTGTTGCTTTTGTAGGTCTACCTTCCATATCAAACGGTTTTGAAGCAACTCCTCGCGCCAAATTACCTACATCAAATAAAGAAAATTTTTCACTACTAACTTGTTTATTTAATTTGTTTAAATAAAATGATGAACCGGTTTCTACTCCTTCTGCAATTGTTGCTCGACCTAATTCATTAACCAAATTTCCAAAAGCCATTGGTTGGAAAATTATGTTATATTTTCCAGATTTAATTCGCTCAGGATAGCTACCAAGCTTTGCTTCTTCTGAAGCAAGTATTACTTTTGGACGATATTTGAATTCTTTCATATTTGTTGCAACACATACTTTGTGAGAAGAGGAATCACTCGTCAATGCACGGAGAGATAAAGAAATAGTTGAATAGTTATATGATTCGTCTACACCAGTAGAAGTCAATAAACGAGTTATTCCGTAATCATGAGACAGAGTTCCACCTGTGCGTTCAGCACCTTTTTGATTGGCTAAATCAATTGCATCTCTTAAAACTGAGATCGATTTTGTACCGAGACTCTTTATTTCAGGATCATAAATACCTCGAACATCTCTATACTTGAAATTATCTAAAGGTAAACCTAAGAAATTCTTATTTATTGGATTATTTTTTGTAAAGTTTACCAATTTATTTAATTGATTATCTATTTCAGTTTTATCTGAATAAGATATATCTGTTCCACCTGTCCTTAATGAACCTTCTTTTCCCAGGGATAAAAATACAGAAAGTGTAGAAGTATCCCAATTTTTATTTGCTACAACTTCGTTATTTGCAAATTTATTTTGGAATGATTCGCCTGAATGAGAAGTAATAACTATGTCTTTTGCACCCAATGTCTTTAATTGCTTCAAAGTATACTCTTGAGCAGAACTTAATTTCATAATTTTATACCTCTTAATAATAATGTCGGTCCGCCCATTGAAGTAGGTACACCTTGCATAGGTTCACCTTTACCACAAGGTCCACCGACCATTCCGAAAGAAGCTTTATTTCCGACTCCATCTACCGATGACCACATCTTGAAAGTATCTACTTCTAGATTAGGGAAAAGTACTGGCTTAGTGACTTCGCCATTCTCAATCAAATACGCTTCATTTCCTTTTGCTTTAAAATTGTAACGAGTGTCATCAATATTCCATTCCATGAAGTTCTTCATGTAAATACCTCTTTTGACGTCTTTTATTAAACTGGATTCACTAGATTTTCCAGGAACAACATATGTATTTGACATACGAACGAGTGGTTCCTTTGAATTATCTGATATTCGAGACGATGCGTTACTTTTTAATCCCATTTTTGCTGATGAAGTCCTATCATGAATGAATTCGTTGATTAATCCGTTTTTCATCAAAATCTTGTCTCTGGCTTTTACTCCCTCTTCATCATATAAATAATATGCTGGAGAATTCTCTATTAAAGGCGTATCAATAATAGATACATAATCTGAACCTACTCGTCTGCCCACCATATCTGTCTTTACAAATGATTCTCCTGCCTGTGCAGATTCTCGCCCCATAATTCTATCTGCCTCATATGGATGTCCCACTGATTCATGGACCATAATTCCGGTTACTTCATGCCCTACTACGAAATCCATAACACCTTTTGGTGCAGGTACTCCCTTATTCAAAACATTAGACAAATTATTTACTTCTGAAGTTAAAGTTTTATTTAGCTTCCAACTCTTTAGTGTTTCCCAACCGCCTTTTCCTGACAAATAATTCATTCGCTGTGTACTCTTTCCATTGGATTTAACTGTAAAAAAATAATTCATGGAAGTTTCAGGAATTACAGAACGGATATTTGATCCATCAGAATTCATGTAATATTTATCTGTAATCTTAGTAGTTAGACCAATTGAACTAGAATCAAATGAATCTATCTTTGATAATGAATTATATAAATTCAAAATAGTCTTACTTTTCTCTTCATCCGAAATTGAATTTAATTTTATTTTTTCTTTTACAGAATAAGTCTTATTGTGCGACTTTTCTTCACTAAACTTTAATTCTTCTTTATTTATCCTAGAAGCTGACTTAGAAACTCTGACTTGTTTACGAATCATGCTTCCCAGTTTATCTTTATTAGGATTTGGTACAAAAACTGTGCCCATTGAATTGCCCGTAATAAATCTAACAAATATAGACTTATCTTTTGTATAATAGGATGAAACAGGAACATTATTGTCATAATAGAAGGATGTAAGGTCTTCTGAAGCATATCTTGCTTCAGCCCAATTTGCTCCTGCATCTTGTGCAGCAGAAATAGCAAATTTAAGTAAATCTTCCATCAAAATGTATGGTTAGTAAAATATAAAATAGTTATCCTCTCGCAGTGAGAAAAATATTATATATTCCACACTACATTATTCTACATGACTAACCTAACTATAAAAGGTAATATAAAAGAAGATATGGTAAAATCTGCACTTTTAGATATATATCTTAAATGGAAAATACCGGACTCCATAGAAGAAATTTTAGTCATTGATGAAGCTAAACATTTTGGAACAATTTCTCGAAGAATTCCTGCTGAATTCAGGAAAGAATTCAGAGATTCTTATTTTGAAGATCCAACTTCAATTTCAATAACTGCTGGTGAATTTGATTTAATTATAATCAGCATAACTAAAAAGAACGAACAATATCTAAAACGCAATTCTTTAGCACTTCAAGGAATTATCGCTCATGAATTAATGCATATCGAACAAAGGCGTCGAGGCCTAGATACTGAAATTAGGAAAAATGGTATAGAGGCATTTCATGAATTTAAACCAAAATTGAAAAAATTATATAAACTATATAAAAAAAGTGATATTGATTTGATTTTTGCAGAAATTGGGAGACAAGCAAATTTTACATTAAAGGATGTGTACGCAAATAAAGAATTAATAGAGGTTGGTTTAGGTGATGCCATGTTAGAAGATTATACTCAATATTATTTAAATCAAAAAACGCTAAAACAAGCAAATCTTAATTTTAATAAATATTACAGTTCCGAAGTTTGCGCTATAACTTCAAAGAAAAAATGTAACGAAGTATTTAAGGCTTCTTTTGAGAGAAGCGTTGGTGCTGCAGTAATGTTTGAACTAGGTCTTTTACCAATTATAATTCCTTTTGGAATGTTATGGCTGAAAAATGGAAATCGAAAAATAAAACGATTATTAAATTTTATTGGAGACAACTATGAGATCTATATTCCTAAGATCGCAAATGAATTTGATAATTTAATTAAGCATTCTTTTAAAAATTTGAAGAATAACAAAACATACCAGAAAAGATATTTTAAAAATGCATTCAATATAGCTTATAAGAATCTATTAAAGTCACCTCCAAATAACAAATAAACTTATTAATTCAAAGATATTTTTTCATAAATGGAAGTTGAAATTTATACAACAAACGTATGTCCTTGGTGTCACAAGGCAATGGAATTCTTTGATGAAAATAAAATTAAATATACTGAAAAAAATGTTCAGAAGAATCCTAAACTGGCAGCAGAATTGTTAGAAAAATCTGGTCAGATGGGGGTTCCAGTAATTGCCATAGGTAATGAAATAATAATTGGATTTAATAAAGATCGATTAAAAAAAACTCTTAAAATATGAGCTCGCCCTTTGATGAAGCTAAGCGGCAAATTGATTCTGCTGCAGATAAGTTAAGTATAAGTAGGCCTCTTCGGGCCAAGTTAAAAGAGCCAGAATTATTCTATTCATTTTGGGTAAGAATTAGATTAGATAGCGGTAGACGTGCAAAGTTTATGGGTTTTAGAAGTCAATATAATAATGCCTTGGGTCCCTATAAGGGCGGAATCAGATTTCATCCAGATGAGACTGCTGAAACAATTAAAGCTCTTTCCGCATGGATGACTTGGAAATGTGCTCTAACTAATTTACCTTTTGGTGGTGCAAAGGGCGGAATTATTTGTGATCCGCGAAAATTATCAAACCATGAACTCGAAAGATTGTCAAAAGCGTATATAAAAAAGATTAGAAAAATAATTGGACCTTGGAAAGATATTCCTGCACCTGACGTATATACTAATTCTCAAACCATGGCATGGATGCTAGAATCTTATGAAAACTTGATGAAAACTTCTGCTCCAGGAACATTTACTGGAAAACCTGTTGAATTAGGGGGTCATGAAGGAAGGGCTGAAGCAACAGGGCTTGGTGTTGTTATTAATACTAGAGAGGCTCTAAAAAAATTAAAATTGAAACCGCGTCAAACTACTGCAATTATTCAAGGATTTGGTAATGTAGGTAAATTTGCTGCCAAAAATTATGAAGAATTGGGAATTAAAATTACAGGATATTCTGACTCTTCAGGAGCAATATTTAATGAAAAAGGTATCAAGTTCAAAGACGTTTTAGCACATAAAAATAAAGAAGGTAAACTTTCAACAATGAAAGGAGTTAAACATATGAGTAATGAAAGTCTTCTTGAACAGAAATGTGATATTTTGGTACCCTGTGCAGTGGAAGGAGTAATAACTGAAAAAAATGCAAACAAACTTCATGCTAAAATTATTGCGGAAGGCGCAAACGGTCCAACTACTAATAAAGCAGACCATATTTTATTCAAAAGAGGTATTTTTGTGATTCCTGATATATTATGTAACGCTGGAGGAGTAGTAGGTAGTTATTTTGAATGGACAATGAATAATAACGGTGATCGCTGGTCTTTGAAAAAATATAACAAAAACTTAGACCAAGTATTGACACAATCATTTTCTAGAGTTTACAAATCATATGAAAAGGAAAAGGATATTAATTTTAGAGAAACCGCATATATGATCGCAATTAAACGTGTTGTTGATGCTATGAGGTTGAGAGGAAGGATATGAAATACGATGTTATAATCATTGGAGGCGGTGCCGCAGGACTGGGTGCTGCACTTTATTCAGCAAGATACAATTTGAAAACATTGATTATTGCTAAAGAATTTGGTGGTACCGGAAATATAGCACACAAAGTAGATAATTGGATTGGTGATCCTGGTTTTTCAGGAATGGAATTAATGAATAAATTTGTAAAGCACGTAGATGAATATAATGTTGATCGTATTGAAACAGAAGTAACTAATATAGCTAAGCTGAGAGATGGTTCATTTTCAATAAAAGCTGACAAAACATATCACGGAAAATCCTTAATTTATGCTCTTGGAATGAAACATAAAGAACTAGGAATACCTGGAGAAAAAGAATTTGCAGGAAAAGGAGTACATTATTGTTATACTTGCGATGGACCAATTTACGCTAAAAAGAAAATTGCAGTAATTGGTGGAGGTGACGCAGCAGGTCTAGGGAGTTTATTTCTTTCAGAATATGGACGGCAAGTTTACACTCTGATTCGAAAAAATTACATGAGAGCAGAACCCATTACTCAAAAACAAATGAAAGAAAATAATAAGATTAAACTTATGTTTGAAAACGAGGCATCTGAATTTTATGGCGATAAATTACTTAAAGGGATTAAATTGAAAAACGGTCGAAAACTTGAAATTGATGCAGCATTTATTGAGATTGGACACATACCTCTTAGTTATTTAGCAAAAGATGTTGGTGTAAAAACTAACGCTTCAGGATTTATTCCGGTTGATAACCATCAAAAAACGAATATTAAGGGATTTTGTGCTGCAGGTGACATTACTACGCGTCATACTCTGAAACAATTTATTACTTCAGCAGCTGAAGGTTCAGTTGCTGCAGAAAGTATTTATAATTTCATAAAGAACAATAAGTGGTAATGGAATGGATGATTACTTTTATGGGTTGGTTTCTAGTTGCAGTAGGTATTTTGAAAGTTTTGGACTGGGACAGATTTACTAAAAACTTTAGAAAATATGATTTAATTGCAATGAAAAATAAGACTTATTCGAATATATATCCTATACTTGAAATTATGATAGGTATTGCGTTACTATCTGCTTGGAATATAAAACTTATCGCAGGGATTTTACTAGTATTAATGACAATTGGAGTTGCGGGTGTATCTAAAGCACTAAGAGAAAATAAAAAAATACAGTGTGCTTGTTTAGGAAAACTAGGTCATCATCTTAATATTCCTTTAACTAAATTTACCTTAGTTGAAGACATAGTTATGGGTCTAATGGCCATTACAATATTATTAATATGAATTTTGAACAAATTAAAGCTGTTTTATCTGAAAAGAAATACAGATTAGTATTTTTATTTTCGTTATTTACTCTTTTATTAATCATAACTTATTTTACTAATTTGGAATTAAATTTGAATAATTTTGGAACAGTTGCATACTTTCAACTTGCAACAGATATTGGAATTGCTTTTGTGTTTGCTGCTTTTCTGGCATTATTTATACATAATTACGATACTACTAAAAAATTTCATCAAGGCGAGGGGCTTATTGGAGGTATAATTGGTACTTTATTTTTTGGATGTGCTGCGTGCAGTATAACTTTAGCAGGATATCTAGGTGTTGCAGGATTTATTTCTTTCTTCCCGCTATATGGATTAGAATTAAAAATTCTAGCACTAGGGATTTTAGTTTTTGCACTTTCTAAACTAGCTAAAACAACTTGTTAATTTCGTAGAATTTTTGGTTTATTTTCAGTCAAGTCAAATACAGTAGAAGGCTTTCCGGATAAATTTCCTTCATCAACCAATATATCGATTTTTTGATAAATATTGGCCTTAATTTTTGACGGATTTACTAAATGAGGTTCTCCTGATACATTTACTGAAGTTGTAACAAACGGTTTGCCTGATCTCTGAACTTTTCGAGTAAAAGAATTATTAGGTATTCTTATTCCCACTTTATCTGTATACGAAACGTGTTTCGAAATTGCTGACTTATTCTTTAGTTTCATAACAAATGTAAAAGGTCCAGGTAACTTATTCAATAAATCTTTGTGTTTTACTTCAAAATTTTGGAAAATCCATTTCTTTGAAGGAGCAATAATTGAGAAAGGTTTTTTGTCTCGATTTTTTATTTTGCGAATTTTTAATACCGAAGTATCATTTGTAGCATCGCATCCAATACCATATATTGTATCAGTAGGATAAACAAAAATCTTACCTTTCAAAATATCTGATTTTAACATGATATTCTCTAAACTCAATACTTTTTAATATTTTAATAAACTAATTATTAGATGAAAAATAAGAGAGATTTAATGAAAGAGGCAATGAAACTTCTTAATTCATATCGGAAAGGAACACCGAAACAGACAAAATATGAGGAAGAGTAATGATTAAAAAGGGAGAATTTACGAAATAATATGGGTAAATACCGTGTCGAGATTGATTTAGACAAGTGTATTGGCGCATTTGCATGTTCAGATGTTTATCCTGAGCTATGGGAAATTGGTTCAGATGGAAAAGCGCACATCTTGCTTGACGGAAGAGTTGAGGAAGACGGGATTGAATATATTGAAATTGACGAAAAAAAAATTGATGTCGATAAAGCAATTCAATCCCAAGATGTTTGTCCAGTACAAGCAATAACGGTAACGAAAATAGAATGAAAGTAACAAAGGAAATGACAATTGGTGACATAATCAAGAACCATCCTGAGGCAATCGAAGTTATGTTATCTTATGGATTACACTGTGTTGGTTGCGCAGTTCAATATTGGGAAACATTAGAAGGTGGATGTAAAGGTCACGGATTTTCAGATGAAAAAATTGATAAATTGGTTTCTGAAATTAACGCTGCACTAACTGTCGAGAAGGGAGAATTTGTAGCTACAAGTAATGCTTCTGAAAAATTAAGAGAAATGGCAAAAAAGGAAAATAAAGAGGCTATTTTGAGAATTCAAGTAATCGCGGGCGGTTGCGCAGGATTCCAATATAAACTTGATTTTGATGAAATGAAAGACGACGACGTATTAATCGAATCGAATGGTGTCAAATTTGTCATGGATTCTGAATCGAAAAATCTTTTAAGAGGTTCAAAAATTGAATATTTGGACACTCTAAATGAATCAGGTTTTAGAATATCAAACCCGAATTCGGAAGAGTCATGTGGGTGTGGTAAGAGCTTCGCCTAAATAGTTAAGCTTTTAAATCGAAAAAATTCGTTAAAATAATGGAAAGCACTTCACGTGAAAGAGATATATTCTCATTTCATCGAAATGATGATGTAGTTAATGAGGTACTTGAATCTTTTTCAGAGAAAGAAGATTTCTATTTTTCTGGAGGTCTAGTTGGCGTTCAATCTTACATTCCTGAAACACATTTTAGAAGAACTTCAGATATAGATATGATCTTATTAGAACATGTTCAAAACAACACTCAAGTAGCAGAAGCACTAGCTTATGAACTTGAAGATCTATACGACAAAGGATTTAGTGCTAATTTTAAAAAGCGTAGAGAAACACTTGATATTAATTTGGAAAAAGATAATTATAAAATAAAACTACAAACAAAAAGAAGAAATCCGAAAAATTTTGAAAAGCATTTTGATCAATTATTTGATGCATATCTAAGTGCGCGTCCAGTTGAATTGTACGGTGTTAAATCTCTAGTTGCTAGCCCTGAACATGTAATTGCTAGTAAACTTTCAAGATTGTCTGCATTTAATGGTAGAGGTGATATAACTTCGGACATGGTTAACCGATCCTTTGCGCTTAACTTCAGAGAAAGCGAATTATTAGATAGATTAAATGATATTGAAGATAAACATACCGATCTTATGAAATCAGTTTTAACACTTACAAAAGACGAATTTGAAACAATCAAATCAAATATTAGATATTTTGCGGATATGTATGACATTTCAACCCTAGACGAATTTAATGAATTAGATGAAGATACATTAAATCGTGCGATTAAGGGAGCTAAACCTGAAACAGATATCTTTACAAAAGTTATTGGAAAAGAGCTATTAACTAAAAACAAAATAATTTAACAAGGCATCCAAAACCTTTTTAATTCAGATTACGAGGTACTTATATGACAAATATGTGGC
>CAZTOR010000001.1:0-57681 GCA_964615505.1 Candidatus Woesearchaeota archaeon | reverse complement strand
AAGGTGACTCTCGAAAAATTTCAATTATTTGCAATTCAGATAGTGGTAACTATGTCAAGGAAAGGGATTTTGAGTTACCATTCTTGCTTGTAAAATCTAATGTTTCTAAATCGGAGATTGAAAATTTAGTTTATGATTATCGGGGTGAAATTAAATCACCTAAATTAGTCAAAGAAGTTAAAAAAATATTTAGAGGGAAAGAAATATCTATGTTTAAAGTTCATACTGAATTTCCGGTTGAAATACCCGCTCTTAAGCGAAAGCTTCAAAATCAGCAATTGGAAGTTTTTGAGGCAGATATTCCTTATTTATTCAGATTAGGGCTAGAGAATAAACTTGAATATTACAAAAATTTCATGCCTAAAGTGTTGGCATTTGATATTGAAACTGAATGTTCTGGAAGTTTTCCAAATGCAAAAAACGATAAAATAATTTCGATTTCATACTACTCGGAAGGATTAAGAAAAGTTACAACGTATAGAGATTTTGAAAATAAAAAAGAATATGTTAATGTTGTAAAAGATGAATCTGAATTGTTGGAAGACTTTTCTAAAACGATTAATGAATCAAAAGTTGATGTAATTACTGGTTACAATTCTGATGGATTTGATTTGCCATTCATAAAAACAAGAGCAGAAAAGTTGAGAGTGAATATTGAAATTGGTCCATTGAAATCCGGAATTAAATTAGAACGTGCTGGAAAGAGAGGGTATTCTTCAAGAATTAATGGACTGACTCATTTTGATAGTTATATTTTTGTCAGAAATATTCTTTCGTCAAACTTGAAAACGAATTCGCTGAAATTAGATAGTGTTGCACGCGAATTAATTGGACATCAAAAGGAGGAACCGCTAGGAGCATTCGTTAGCGAGCTTTGGAAAGAAGGCGGTTCCGAAAATCTTTCTAGAATTATGAAATATAATCTTCATGATTCTCGAATAACTTGGAAACTAGCTCAAAAAATGATGCCTATAGCAATACAGTTTGTTAGAATCGTCGGGATTCCCTTATTTGATGTTTCGCGTATGAGATATGGACGACTAGTTGAACAATATATAATAAAAAATTCGATTGATGAAAATCGAGTTATTGAAAATAAACCTTCAGAATCAGATATATCTTCAAGGATGCGTACCAAAGTAGTAGGTGCTTTTGTATATCAACCAACGCCTGGAGTTTACAAGAATGTTAGAGTTTTTGACTTCAGAAGTCTATACCCTTCAATAATAATTGCGCATAATATCGATCCTTACACTCTTTCCGAAGAAGGTGAAACGGAAATATATTTGCCTCACAAAAAAGTATGTTTCAAAAAGGAAGGCGGTTTCATTCCTGCGCTTTTGAAAAACTTGCTCGAAAAGAGAGGACAAATAAAGTCGGATCTTAAAAAGGTGGATTCTGATTCTGAATTGGGGAAGGAATTAGATGCTCAATCTTACGCAATTAAAATATTGGCAAATTCTTTCTATGGTTATTTGGGATTCTATGGTGCGAGATGGTACTCTATAGATTGTGCTGCAGCAATAACTGCAATGGGTCGAAAATATATTGAGGGTTTAATTAAGACTGCGGAAAAACACGGTATTGAAGTTATATACGGTGATACGGATTCTGTGTTCTTACTAGATTCAGAAAAAATAAAGGAATTTGAGAAAGAAGTTAATGATTATCTACCTGATCCGATGGAACTAGAAGATGAAGGGCATTATTCTTCAGGAATATTTTTGGAAAAAAAGGGATCTGAAACTGGAGCAAAAAAGAGGTATGCTTTAATGGATAAATCAGGGAAAATTACTGTTAAGGGTTTGGAGTCTCGTAGAGGAGATTGGTCTAAATTAGCAAAAAATGCTCAATTGGAAGTTTTGAAATCGGTATTAACGGATGGGAAAGGAGATATTGCACTAAAGATTGTACAAAATATAATATCCAATATTCGTGAAAGAAAAATTACTGTCGAGGAATTAGTTTTGTCAAATAAATTGACTCGGAATTTGAGTGATTACGTTGCGATTGGTCCACAAGTTGCTGCAGGTAGACTAATGGAAGCCAAGGGTAAAGTTGTAGGTGCTGGAACGGTAGTTAATTATGTAATTTCTGAAGGTAATTCCAAGTTGGTTCGGGACCGAGTAAAGCTTTCGGAAGATGTGGACATTAACGAAATAGATGAGAAATATTACATCGACAAACAAGTGATTGGAGCAACTTATAAAATACTAGAACTCTTCGGTTATACTGAAGATCAGGTCAAGAACTTGAGCATAGGATTAGATCAATGGTTATGAGCAAAAAAGTATTATTAAAATATAAGAAAGCAAGCGATATTTCAAAAAGGTGTAAAGAATACGGTAGAGAACTTGCAGTCCCTGGAGCGAAATATCTTGAAATTTCAGAAAAAATTGAAAGTAAAATTAAAGAGATGGGCGGAGAACTGGCTTTCCCTGCAAATATATCTGTAAATGATGTTGCAGCTCATTATTGTGCGAGTGAAAAGGATGAAAATACTTTAAAGAAAGGAGATTTGTTGAAATTGGATATTGGCGTACATGTTGACGGTTATATTGTTGATAGTGCAATTTCTATTCCAATCGAAACTGAAAAACATAATAATTTAATTGAATCGTCCAGAGAAGCATTAGATAACGCAATTAAATTGGTGAAGCCAGGCGTATCGGTTAGTGACATTGGTGAAGTGATTGAATCAACCATAAAAAAGCATGGCTTTAAATCGATTCGAAATCTTTCAGGTCACGGAATTGATAGATATAATGTACATGCAGGATATAATATTCCAAATTATAAAACAGGAAGTAAATTTAAACTTGAGAAAGGAATGGTTATAGCGATTGAACCTTTTGCTACTGACGGTAGAGGAAGTGTAACTGAAGGTAAAAGTTCAGGAATATATGAACTTTCTGAAAAAAAGCAGGTTAGGATGTATCGAGATGTTTTAAATCATATACTCTCGAATTATCAAACACTTCCTTTTTCAGAGAGAGAACTTGCGAAAAAATTTGGGGGAACTAAAACAAAATTGGCCATTTCTTCATTTGTTCGATCAGGAATTTTACATGATCATAAAATATTAAATGAAAAGCCTGGTTCAATGGTTTCTCAATTTGAATATACAATTATTGTAGATGACAAACCAATAGTTTTGGGTTAACTTTGATTCTATCCAAGATAGTCTGGACCAACTCTTCCTTCTGCTTCCCTAATAGCATTTTTGTAAGCGTTAACTTCAACCTTCGATAATGATGGTTTAATTTTTGAAAGTGCTTCGCTAAAGTGTTTTTTCTTTACATTTTTAGCATCTGCTTTTTCTCGAAGTGCTAGCATTGCAGCTTCTCTAACAATTGCTTCTATGTCTGCACCAGAATACCCAACTAACTTTTCAGTCAAATATTTTAGAGTTATATCTTTACCCATAGGAACATCTTTAGTATGAATTTTAAGAATTTCTTGAATTGCTGCTTTACCCGGTGGTCTGACTAACAAGTGTCTGTCAAATCTGCCCGGTCTTAACAATGCAGGATCAACCAATTCCGGACGATTTGTAGCTGCTATAACTACTACTTCGCTCAGATCTTCCACACCATCTAATTCCGTTAGAATTTGATTTACTACTCCTTCTCTTGCCTTTGCACCTCCGTCTCCACCTCCGCTTCTTATTGACGCAATCGAATCAATTTCATCAAAGAAAACTACTGACGGTGCAACTTGTTTAGCCTTTCTAAATATTTCTCGAACAGCTTTTTCTGATTCACCAACATATTTATTTAGTAATTCCGGCCCTTTAACTGAGATAAAATTTGCTTCAGATTCGGTCGCGACAGCCTTTGCTAAAAGAGTTTTACCTGTTCCAGGCGGTCCATATAATAAAACACCTTTTGGTGCCCGAATCCCCATTCGTTTGAACATTTCAGGGTTCTTTATTGGCCACTCAACGGCTTCCTTTAGTTGTTGCTTGATTTCACCGAGACCTCCAATTCTATTCCAAGGAACATTTGGTGTTTCAATTAATATTTCTCTCATTGCACTAGGAGAGACGTTTCTAAAAGCATCTTCAAAATCTTTTTGATTTACAATTAATTTTTTCATAATCTCCTCGTCAAGTGGAGAATCATCTTTCAAAGAGTGTTTTAATGCCAGTCTTCGGATTACATTCATTGCAGCTTCTTTACATAGTGCTTCTAGATCTGCTCCAACGAAACCGTGAGTGACTCTTGCTAATTCTTCCAATTTAACGTTACTTGTCAAAGGCATATTTCGAGTATGAATCTTTAGTACTTGTAATCTTCCTTCATAATTTGGGACGCCTATTTCTATTTCTCTATCAAATCTTCCTCCTCTTCGCAATGCAGGGTCTAATGCATCTTGTCGATTTGTTGCTGCAATTACGATGACTTTTCCTCTTCCTTTCATTCCGTCCATTAAAGTAAGTAATTGTGCAACTACTCTTCGCTCAACTTCGCCATATGATTCCTCTCGCTTTGGTGCAATTGCGTCAATTTCATCAATAAATATAATTGCAGGAGCATTATTTTCCGCTTCGTCAAAAATGGTTCTTATTTTCTTTTCAGCATCTCCAACGAATTTACTCATAATTTCAGGTCCATTGATTAAATGGAATGATGCTTGAGATTCTGATGCGACAGCCTTTGCTAAAAGAGTTTTACCTGTTCCAGGCGGTCCATATAATAAAACACCTTTTGGTGGTTGGATTCCCAATCGATCAAATAATTCTGGGCGCTTTAATGGAATTTCGATCATTTCTCTAACTTTTTCTACTTCTTCTTTTAATCCACCGATATCTTCATAGGAAACATCCGGAACGTGATCTTCAGTTATTTCAACCGCCTCAGGTTTTAGCTCAAGTTGAGTTTCTTCAGTTACTAGCACCGCACCTTTAGGAGACGTAGTTACAACGATAAATTTTAATCCAGACATTAGAGGTAGTCCTCCGCTCATCGCAGCGCCTAAAATGTCAGATAAATCTTCGAGCGGATCATATCCTCGAATTCGTCTAACTCGACCATGAGTTGCAGGAGTTATTATATCTCCTTTGGAAACAGGTCGTCCCACTAATGCTTTCAGAAACATTTTGGGAGGTGCTTGAATTCGCATACCTTTTTGATAAGGCGCAATTGTAATTTTCTTTGCAGGCCTGATATCTATTGCACGCAAAGTTACTTTTTCAGAAATAGATGTCCCGGCATTCTTTCGTATAGATGGGTCCATTCTAATTGTTCCCAGTCCTAAATCTGCAGGGTATGCTCTTCCTGCAATTGCAACTGTTTTTTTATCGCCCTCTATTTCTATAAAATCACCCTGCTGTAATCCTAATTTTTTCAAGAACTCATTTTCAATACGGACTATGCCTCTATCAATATCGTCTTGTCTTGCTTCTTGAACCGTTAAAACTATTTCTTTAGAATCCTTAGGCATAATAATCAGATATAGTTAAATTTTAAAAGCTGATTTAGTGGATGCCTTTATCTTCGTCTACGTGAAGCTACTTTTGATGAAACTAGCATTTGTGGTGCTCTTTCTTGAGCAAAATCGAATGCCCAATCTTCAAAACCATACTCTCTCAAAAGATTTACTAGTCGAACTGATGCTTCGTCGTCCGCAGATTTTCTGTTTTTTCGCATATATTCTGCTTTTTTTCGCTTTACATAACTTCGATTGTTATATTTTCTCATGTAAGCTTTTTTGTTTTCAGAAACTGACATTTTGATATATAATTGCTTAAATAGGTTTATTTAAACGTTATGAATGTGGCAGATAGAATTTCAACTGGATCGGATTTGATAGATGATATTCTAGAGGGCGGTCTTGAACCAGAAGTAACTACAACAATTTATGGTCCAAGCGGAAGTGGTAAAACTAATTTTGCTACTTTGGTTGGTTTGTCCTCAGCAGGAAAAGGTAAAGTAATCTTCATTGACACTGAAGGAGGACTTTCCGTTGATAGAATTAAGCAAATGTTTCCTAAATCATACACAAAAAGATTGAATAATTTGATTATTAAGAAGCCAACTTCTTTCCAAGGTCAGAATGAAGTTTTTGCGGATCTGGAAAAAATGGTGAAGGTGCACAATCCTGTACTGATTGTTGTAGATTCCATTTCAATGTTGTATCGATTGGAAATGGGGGAAAGAGAAGCCAGTGCAGTTAACAAAGATATGGCTAGGCAATTAGGAGTTTTGAGAAAAATATCTCATGAAAAAGTTATACCTATTTTACTTACGAACCAAGTTTATGCTGACTTCGATAAGAAAGATAATATTAAAATGGTTGGAGGGGATTTGATGAAATATACTTCTAAATGTATTATCAAACTCGAATTAAATCCAGATGGAAGATATTTGAATTTAGTGAAACATCGCTCCATTCCGATTAAAAGAGTTAGATTTGAGATAACTTCTGAGGACATAATTGAAGCAAGTGGATCGAAAAAAGTTAGTATATTTTGATATAGCTAAATTAAAACATATAATAAAAAATTACGATTAAAATCATGAAGCATGCAACTAACCATAGCCATTTGAATTTATTCTTAGTTGGTTCTAATTCTGCATCAGTGATATTTTCAAGATCTTCTTCAACACTATTTGGATTTTTCATCTTTAGATTTGCAATCAGGATTTGGACAGAATTTCCAAGGTCTTCGTCCGCTTCGAGTTTGTAAGATAATAGTATTACAATCCTCGCATTTATTCTTTGTTACTGTTAAAACTCCTTTCTGTGGTAATGGCCAAGTAAATTTACATTTAGGATACCCGCTACATGCAATAAATCTTTTTTTACTTGCTCGGGACCGCCTAACTACTAACATTTTACCGCATTCGTGCGGGAATAGTTCCGTATTTTTCTTTTTTGTATTTACAAATGACTTAGAAAGTACATCTCCGATTTTTGATGTATTTTCTTTTAATTTAGAATGATACTTAGTAACTGATTTTTGGGCGGCAGTAATTACTTCGTCTGCTGAAATTTTTCCTAAGCGAACATCTTCCATTGCTTTGTCAAACTTACGCGTTAAGGTCACAGAAAGTATTTCAGGAGAGAATTTCTTGAACGTGTAATAAACATTCATTCCGAAATCCGTCACTTCTATCGGATTTCCTTGAATATAGTTCCGCTTACTTAGAGTTTCAATTATAGAAGACCGTGTTGATTTGGTTCCAAGACCTTCTTTTTCCAGTAATTTGATTAAAGATGCTGTTGTAAATCTTGCAGGCGGTTGGGTTTCTTTTTCTTCGATCTCAGAATTTTGCTTTAGAATTTGTCCAATTTTTAGTTTTGGTAATTCCACTTCTTTTCTCATAGCATAAGGACCATACCAACTCATCCATCCTTTTTTCGTAGTTATAGCGCCTCCGAATTTGAAGTTTTCTCCAGATATGTCCAATTTCACACGAGTTGATTCTCGTTCACCAGGTTCTCCAAATACTGCAAAGAACCTGCGAACAATTAAATCGTAGATTTTCAATTCATATGGTGAAATTTTTCCAGGTCGATCGCCGGTAGGGTGTATTGCGGGATGAGCAGGGTCTGACTTTCGGCCCTCATTCGGTTTTAATTTGGTTTGAAGGACTTCGTTCGCCATTTTAGTGTATTTCGAATTTTTAGATAATTTATTAAGAATTTTAGAGAAATTTAGTAATTTCGGTAATTTTTGAGATGAAGTTCTAGGATAGGAGATATAGGCGTTAGAATATAAGGTCTGAGCAATCTTCAAAGTCATAGAAGGAGAATATTTGAATAATCTATACGCTTCTAACTGTAGACTGGTTAAATCGAATGGGACTGGAGGTGAAATTTTTTGTTTGGATTTGAAAATATTTGAGATCGTTCCGTCTTTCCCATCAACTTCTTTAAATATTTTTTTTGCTTCCGTTTTATCAAAAAATTTATCTCTTTCGTGAATTGCTTTGATTGATTTTTTGTTTAGCCATAATTTTGCAAATATTTGCCAGAAAGGATCTGGTTTGAATTTTTTGATTTTTAATTCTCTTTCCGCCAAAATTGCCAACGTGGGGCCTTGAACTCTGCCTATACTCATCGGTTGATATCGATTCAAAGCTTTTGAGACTGATGATGAAATTATTTGAGATAAATTTATCCCGTAATACCAATCAAGAGTGTGTCTGACAATTCCTGCATTTGCCTGACCCCAGTTTAATGTCTTAGACTTAGACGAATAAGATTCATTTAACTCATCGGAAGTTAATGTGGAGAATTTCATGCGATTTGCATCTTTGAGTTTTAATAGTTCTCGAATAATATTTAGTCCAATAACTTCGCCCTCTAAATCATAGTCTGTAGCTACAGTTACCGTTTTTGCTTTTTTTCCGAGAGATTTTATTAAATCGAAGTATGGTTTTGAGAATGCCGAAGATCTTGAATTCTCGAACGAAGGTGCCCACCTCAAATCAAATACTGGATAAAATCGTTCATTCTTAGTTAATCCGAATAAATGTCCTACTGCAGGAGCTATAATTATTTTACCATCGTACGATTCATAATATTTTACTCTTTTTTTAGTTTTGACTTTGAACTTTCCGATGCTTTGAGCAACTTTCAGTGCTGCACTGGGTTTTTCAGTAATAATTAATTCCATTATATTTCAATGATTGATCCAGTTGGTCCAGGATTTATTACTAAGGTTTTACCAATTTGGTCCGATTTTCCGAAGCATTCATGAATATGACCACATAAACTTAAATCTATTTTATTTTTAATTAGGAAATTTTTGATATTTTTAGCACCTACGTGTTGATCAATTTCAGTCATATAGTCACAAGTTGTTCCATAAGGCGGTCGATGAGTAACTAGCACTACTTTTCCATTTTTGTTTTTAATTCTGAATTCCTTAATCAACTTTTCCAGATTCATTTTTGATTTTTTTAGATTCTCTTCAATTAAACCACTAAATCCTCCGCCGCAACCAATAAATAAAATATTATTAACTTCAAATTTATCGTTGTGGATTGAAAGTATATTCTTTAACTTTGGGTTGAACTTTTTTCTTTCCTCGTGGTTTCCAGGAATAAAAAGTAATTTTTTACCAAAGTGTAAATTCTGTAGGTTCTTTGTTATATTTTTTCCTAGTTTAGTGAAGTCTCCTGCCAAGACCAAAATATCCGGATTATGTTTTTCGTAATCCTTTCTAAGTTTGTTAACATATTTTTTTTCGGAATGAGTGTCCGTAAATGCTAAAATTTTCATTTCGGTTTGATTTTTTTGAAACCAGTATATTTCCAAAGCGCCTTCGGTATATTGATTGAGCCATCTTTATTTTGGTGGTTTTCAATTAAACAAGCAATGGTTCGCTCGGTTGCCAGTGCAGTGCAATTTAGCGTATGTACTATTTTCCTGGAACCGTCCTTGTCGTCAAATTTTACATTTAGTTTTCGCGCTTGGTAATCAGCACAATTTGTCCCAGAACATAGCTCTCGATAAGTATTTTGTGTAGGGAACCATCCTTCAATATCATACTTTTTTGATCCATTGTCATTCATATCGCCTGAAGCAATATTTACCACCTGATACGGAATTTCTAGTCCTTTAAACAAAGCTTCAGTCAGCTTTATCATCTTTTCATGCCACTTGGCTGATTCGTTAGGATGACAGAAAACATATTGTTCGATTTTATCGAATTGATGAACTCTGAATATTCCTTTTGTATCCTTTCCATGACTTCCTGCTTCTTTTCTGAAACATAAAGAATACGCAGAATATGCTTTTGGTAAATCTTTGTGAGTCAAAACTTCATTCATATGATAAACTGCGAGAGTTTGTTCGCTAGTTGCAATAAGGAATGCATCTTCACCTTCGATTTTGTAAAGTTGTTCTTCAAAGTCAGCAAGTTCTGCTGCAGCCTTCATTGGAGCGTGTCTCAACATTACAGGTGTAGTCATGGGCGTGAAACCAGACTTTGTCAATTTATCCATTCCGTATTTTATTAAGGCTAGATTTAATATAGCCAATTCATTTTTCAGATAATAAAATCTTGATCCGGAATATTTTGATGCTCGATCCAAATCTGCACCATCGATTATCTTAATTAAATCTGCTTGATGCTTTGGTTTAAATTTAAATTTATTTGGTTTGCCCCATTTTCGAATAGTGACGTTTCCCGATTCATCTTTAGCGATTGGAACTGTTTCGTCCAAAATATTTCCAACTTTATATCTTAATTCATCACGAGAGATAAGGTATTTCTTTGCCTTTGCGTCGATCTTTGAAATTTTCTCAGAAGTATCTCGCATAGCCTTTATTTTGGAACTTGCTGATTTTCCTTCCTTTTTCAATTGATTGATTTCTTTAGAAACAGTATTACGCATAGATCTCAGTTGCGATAATTTTGCAATTTCTTTTCTCCACAATTCGTCATATTTCAAAACTTCGTCAACGAGCTTCGGGTCCTTGAATCGTCTCTTTTCAGATTCTTTAATTAACGATGAATTATCTCGAAATAATTTTATGTCAAGCATCTAAAATTTTCAAGTTGAATACTTTTAAGGATTACGAACGAGTTAATTCATTGAACTTATCTTTGTTCTCTTCTGCAAAAAGTAGTAATTCTATAGCATGATTTACAAACGAATCGAGATCTTTGAAATTAGATTTATTCAAAACTTTGTTAATGCGTTCAACCTTAAGCTCATCAATTTTTACCATAGTTAGAATTTAGATAATATTTTTTTACTTTTTCTTTTATTTAATGATACTTTAAGTACATCTTCAATTCGAGCGGCTTTATGAATTTTGATTTTTGAAAGTTGTTTGGCATCTAAAACTATATCTTCAGAATTTGCTTCAGGAATAATTATTTCTTCGATTCCCGAATTAATTGCTGCCTCAATCTTGGGTGTAATCCCGCCGACAGGTAATACTTCGCCGCGGATAGATAAACTTCCTGTCATCGCTACATCTTGCCGAACCGGAATTCCGCTTAATGCTGAAATGATTGCTGTTGCAACAGATACTGAAGCGGAATCTCCTTCAACGCCCTCATACGTTTGTATAAATTGCACATAAATATCATATTTCTCTTTAATATCTTTACCAAATGATTTCATAACAATGGCCGAAACATTTTCTATTGCCTCTTTAGCGATTTTGCCCAATTGTCCTGTTGCAATTATTTCTTTTTTCTTTCCACCGGAAGTTACTTCTGCCTCAATAGGTAATACTATTCCAGATTGACCAATAACTGCCAAACCATTTACTCGTCCGATTTCTTCTCCTTCTCTTCTAACCACTCTATAATCGCTGACATGAGTAATGTGTTTGTCTGCAAGTTGTTGTTCCAGTGTTTTAGAAATTAATTCCGCGGACTTGACATGTTTTAATTCAACTAATTTAGATTTATCTTCTTTTGCCAAATCTCCTGCTGCCCTCACTAATCCGCCTAACTCTCTGAATTTTAAAGTTAATTTCTTCTTTTTACCGGACATCTTTCTAGCAACTCTGATAATTTCATTACATGCCGGTTTAGAAAAGTGAGGTATTTTGCCGTCTTTTGAAACTTCTTGTGCAATAAATTGATAATAAAATTCGCGGTTTTTCTTAGTATCTGCGATGTCATTCTCCATAACAATTTCATAACCATATCCTCGAATTCTTGATCTTAGCGCAGGATGCATATTTTTTATTGTATCTACATTTCCTGCCGCCACTAAAATAAAATCACAAGGTACTGGTTCAGTTCTAACCATTGCACCAGCAGATCTTTCCGATTTTCCGGTAATTGAATATTTCTTCTCTTGCATGGCAGTCAATAAATCTTGTTGAGTAATTGGGTTTAATGTTGCGACTTCATCTATAAATAGAACTCCTTTATTTGCACGATGAATCATTCCTGGTTCAACTCGTAGATGTGCAGGTGTTCCAAGACCACCTGATTGGAATGGATCGTGTCTTACATCTCCGAAAAGAGCGCCTGCGTGTGCACCTGTAGCATCGATGAATGGTGCATTTTGCTTTTTGCTTGTATCAATTAATAATTTTGGTTCGTTAGTCTTTTTCTTTTTTGAAACCATATTTATTGAAACTGCGTAAATCATTAAGAACATCATTCCTGAAATTAGAGATGCTGCGGCCATTATATCTCCATAAATTCCCCGTAACCACCACGGCAACATTAATGCAACTATTGCTAAAATTGCAAACATAACTGATTGTCTTCTTGTAGAAACAGATAAATTATCTCTGGCACGAGATAATAATTCCTTGCCTCTGCCTGAAAGTATTGGGCGCACTAACGGAGTATTCTCATCTGAAGAGTTTGGTAAAATTAAAATATCTTTTAGCGCCTCTTTTGGAACCAGATAAGATAATGCTTGTCCCAACATTGATTTTCCCGTTCCTGGCTCACCAATTAGTAATATATGTCTACGTTGCTTGGCAGCTTTTTTAATTAGTGATACGGCTCGAGTTTGACCAATTATCTTATTTACTAGATCTAGAGGTATGTTTAAGGAAGACGTATCTTTAAAACTCATTTAGAAATGCGTTGGTAAAAATTTTTAAAGTTATCAAATCGACATATTTATTCTTGATATGCCGGTGCTGCTGCACGTGATACTAACATGATATCTCCGATTGCTTTTACGTGATGGTGTGGTAAAATAACTCCTTTAGCACCAGGCATTGCTTTCGATAAATATGATCTGGATGTTGCTCTAACTCTCCAAGAATCGATCTTATTTGAATGTAAAATTGCTTCTTCAATTTTTCCAAAATATTCTCCAGAATCAGTATAAACATCTATTCCATTTACGCTATTTAGATTTTTAGTAACTAACATAGTCTTGAAATAGCTTTTTTAAATTTAAATGTTTCTAGTCATTAGCATATGGAAATAAAAATTATTGGTACTTCGCATATATCAAAAGATAGTGTAACTGAAATTAAACGCTCTATTAAAGAATTTGAGCCAGACATAGTTTGTGTTGAGTTAGACATTAATAGATATAAATCATTGTTTCAGAAAAGTCGAGGAAAAATTAAATTATCGCATATTACTAAATTAGGATTGTTCGGATTTTTCTTTTATTTGCTTGGATCTATTTCTCAAAAAGTTTTGGGACGGCGTGCGGGTTCGAAGCCAGGTATAGATATGCGCTCCGCAATTGTTGAAGCTAAAAAACATGGTGCTAAAGTTGCATTAATTGATCAAGATATTTCAATTACGTTGAGAAATTTATCAAAACGAGTTCCATTTACTGAAAAATTAAAACTTTTTGCCTATGTTTTGTTTGGAGGATTTATTAGTAAGAAACGAGTAAAATTTGACTTGAAGAGTGTTCCCAAGGATTCTGTTGTTAAAACATTAGTTAGCGAGATGAAACATAAATTTCCTTATTTTTATAAGGCATTGGTATCAGATCGAGATAAATACATGCAAAAACAAGTAAAAATGATTACGGATAAGTTTCCTGAATCGAAAATACTAGTTATCGTTGGTGCAGGACACAAAAGTAGTTTAAAGAAATTTGTCTCGAAATTATAATGCATTTTCTGAATGAAAAATTGAATTTGAGAAATTATCAAGAAGCAGTTTTAGGTAAAATTTATGATAAAAATTCGTTTTTAGTTCTACCTACAGGAGCAGGTAAAACAATTGTAGCAATTGCGCTTTCAGGTTTAAAAATAAAGACTGGAAAAATTTTGATGTTAGCACCGACAAAACCATTAGTTGTTCAGCATAAATCTAGTTTTGATGAATATTTTTATGAATCTGATGAAATTGTTGTTTTGACGGGAGCAGTTGATCCGGCTTCCCGAAAAGAATTGTGGAACAAATCAAAAATAATTTGTGCCACTCCACAAACAGTTGAATCAGACTTAATTAAACGTTATCTAGATCCCCGGGATTTTTCATTAGTAATTTTTGATGAAGCGCATCGAGCGGTCGGAGATTATGCTTATACTTGGTTAGCAGATAAGTTTTGTGATTCTTCTCAAATTTTAGCAATGAGTGCTAGCCCAGCATCAACAAAGGAACGATTGAATGAAATTCAAAAAAACCTGTATATTAAACACTTTGAATTTAAGGATGAATCTTCGATGAAGGATTTTGTTAAGGATAAAACTCAAGAAAAAATATTTGTTGAATTGAACGATACACAAAAAGAAATATCTAAATTGTTAAAAAGTATATTGAAAGATGGTGTTCAAATTCTTTATTCTAACAATTTAGTAAAATCTGCTGACTCGAGTAAAATTAGAAAATCAAAATTATTATTGCTTCAAAAAAGTTTGTTCGCACGAGAAAATAAAGAAATTGAGACTTATTTCCTTATTTCTAATATAACGATGTGCATAAAGTTATTACATTTAATTGAAATGTTGGAAACGCAATCGATTAGATCATTTAAGGAAGCTTTGTTAAAAATTGAATCTCAAGTTTTGAAAGTTAAGGCGTCTAAGAAAATTGTTGAAGATTGGAGATATTCTCGTGTTAAATTATTATCTGAAAAATCAAAAGCATTGTATCACGAAAAGATGAAGAAAATCATAGAACTAATTGATGATTCTTCAAAAGTAATTATTTTTTCACAATATAGAAATACGGTTGATGAATTAGTCGAATTTATAAATTCAAATTCTCCCGCAAAAGCTAAGGCTTTTGTTGGTCAACGAGGTGGACTTTCGCAAAAAAAGCAGATTGAAGTTTTGGAAGAATATAAATCCGGTAAATTTAATGTATTGGTTGCAACAAGCGTCTCTGAAGAAGGAATTCATATAGAAAATGCAGATATCGGTATTTTCTATGAACCTGTTCCCTCTGCACTTCGAACAATACAAAGAAGAGGTAGAATTGGTAGAATGAATATTGGAAAGATTTATTTATTAATCACTAAAAACACAATTGATGAGAAATACTATTGGGTTTCTTATCATAAGGAAAAGAGGATGAAAGAATTGTTACAAAATGAAAATAATTATTGACCACCGTGAAGCCCGAGGAACTTTGCCTAGAAAACTTTATGATCTTGGTTTGAAAGTTGATACTCAAACATTAGAGATTGGGGATTTTATTATTTCGGAAGATGTTGTTGTTGAATTGAAGAAAGTTTCAGATTTTGTTAATTCGTTAATAGATGGTAGATTGTTTTCTCAAGCAAATGAATTGAAAGAAAATTTTGTTAAACCAATTTATATTATTGAGGGTGACGTAACTGATTTATTTGAAGTTAGGAATGTTCATCCAAATGCAATTCGTGCTGCAATGATTTCGCTTCTGTTAGATTATCAAATTCCGTTTTTGTTTTCGCATTCGGAAAATGAAACTGCAAATATTTTATCATCTTTAGTTAAAAGGGAACAAAGGGAAGGAAATAGGAGCGTGGGTCTTCGTGGTTCTAAACGAGTTTGGACATTGGAAGATAAGCAGCAATTTTTAATTGAAGGTTTACCATTAGTTGGTCCAAAGCTTGCAAAATCTTTACTTCAGGCGTTCAGATCTCCGTCAAATATTCTTAAAGCAAGTGAAGAAGATATGTTAACTATCGAGAAATTAGGTCCAAAGAAATATAAATTGATTAGAGATGTTCTTGATTTAGAAGGTGAACATTAATTTTACGATAACCGGTAATATTGTAAAAAATGCTATTGGTGGTAATGCGGGCATCGGTCGTTTATTTTTTTGTATGCTTAATAGATAAAATACGGTTGCGGCTCCGAAAATTGATCCTGCTGCTGCCAAAGTTGCCAATTCTATTGAATATTTGGTTAATGAACTAATAAGTAACATTGGAAAAGCTACATCTCCTGTTCCCAAAATAAATAAATTTTTGGCAGTAATTTTACCATATTTTTTTGGATAAATAAATGCCAAAGTTGCTCCGCGATTTGCGAAATTTTTGAATAACTTAACCATATATTTTGAAGCATAAACTGCCAGAATGTCATATATTGCAAATACGGACATTAATAATATTACAGTTATTGGTTTCAGAGATGAACCTAGATTTGTAGATATACCCAGTATTGCTAATCCCAAAACTAAATTGTGTAAAAAAAGATTTCTTCTATAAATATATAAAATTAAAATTAAAAGAGAAATTACTGATGCAGATAAATTAGAGTAGAATATTTCAAAAACAGATTTTGAACCAAATATTAAAATTATGTAAAATAAATATCTGATTATGTTTATTCTTTTTGATAATTTTAGAATTAAAAATAATGATATTGTTGCAATAAATAATGTTAGTAAAAAGATGTTGGTTGAAAGTTGATAATATATTGGTTCGTAATTTAATTTTTCTAGTGCCAACCAAATTGCAGTGAATTGTAAAATTGAAAAAGAAATTAGATGTAGAATAAATCCGAATAACATATATTACTTAGATTAAATTCATATATAAAATTTATTTGAAACTTAGCATATTTGCTTTTCTGGTTTTTAAATTTAAAATAGGAATCATTCCTGGATCAGGTTTATGACCAACTTTTTCTTGGAATGCAGTTGTGGATTGCCAACAACTACCTGAAATGCTTATCGTGTTTTTGTATTTTCCAATTCTGGCCTTGTGGATATGTCCAGATACCATTATATCTGGAATTTTTTCAATTACGTGTGGGTCTTTTTTCATAGGAAGAGTTAAGTTTAGATTGTGTGTTGGTGATAAATGTCTACGTTTCAATAAAAACTTATGAATTTCTTCGGCTTTTTCATAACCACCTGCTGCCCTTAGTCCTTCTACTTGATCAATTAGTTGATCAAATGAGTATCCGTGATACATTAAAACATCTTGACCTTGATAATCATCTTGAGAATGTATATTTGTGTAAGACGGATTTGTAACCATGGTTACATTTGGTAATTCGCTTAAAGCTTCTGCGAACTCGTACATTTTTGGTTGCGGCTCTTCTAACCGAACTGCAGTATCGTGATTTCCAGGACAAATTATTATTTCCTTATCATCAGGAATTTGTTGTATATATTTTGCTAATTCATTATATTGTTCGCGCAGATCTTTGATGTTCAATTCTTTTTCTTGAGAAGGATAAATACCGACGCCGTCGACTAAGTCTCCGGGTATAAAGAAGTATTTTGTTTTGTTTGCTATTTCTTTTTGTCTATCATTTCCGACTTTGCCATTAAACCAATCAATGAATGTTTTGAATTGTTTGGGTAAAAAATTTTTGGAACCGACGTGTATGTCTCCTGAGAAAACGGCGTATACTTCTTCAGGAGAATATGTTGGTGTTGTTGTAGGAATATCTGGCCAAATTATTTCTGAAACAAACATAATATCTTTGGACGGACGTCCTTTGAAAATTAAAGTTTCATCTAACGTTAAGAATTGTGCCTTTTCGATTAATTCTTCATTTTTTGATGATATTATTAAGTCTATGTGTCCAGTTAAATCTTCCACGGTCAATTTGAGTGTTCCTGTAGATAGCCGGATTACATCAGAAACCATTGCAATTATACTTTGATCTTCTTGAGAATATCCTGATTTAATACGCTCAATAGATACTGCGTTTGATGCTTCAGGTCTAGAAAATAGAACATTTCTCATGAATTTATATCTCTCTCGATAATGTTCGGTGAAATCTTTTGGTTCTACTTTTTTAGGTTTGTAGTCGAACTCCTTTACAACTTTCAAATTTGGTTTTAGATCTTTATTTTTAGATTTTACTACAACTACTTCTTTATTTAGTGTTTCAGGAGTTGGTAAAATTCCTTTTTTTATTAAATCGTTTATTTTTTCTGAGTTCATAGCATTAATTCGTATCTAATTTCTTCCTTTAATTTATCTGCCAAATCATTAGGTATTGTTGAGTAAATCTCTCTTGTTCTACCGTGCCTACCTTTACTAATTAGTCTTGCATTGATTAAGCCCAACATATCTAATTCGGAAATTAAATCAGATATACGACGTTGAGTTAAAATAGAAGTATTATTTATATTACATAGATCTTTATATTTCTCATAAATTTCTCCAGTTTCAAGTTTAGATTTTGTTTTTTCAATTAATTGAAAAATTGAATATATTAATAATTTTGATTGTGTTGGTAGAGTCTTTACTAATTCCGAAATTCGATTAATTTCAATCTTTTCTTCAGCCAACTTTATATGCTCCATTAATACTATTTCACTATCTTCACGCTCTGCAACTTCTCCTGCGACTCGTAGTAAGTCAAGTGCTCTTCTTGCATCTCCGTGCTCTTTGGCAGCATATGCTGCGCATTTAGCAAGAACAGCTGAATCGATTGTATCTTCAGAGAAGGCGTTTTTTGCACGGGCTTCAAGTATATCTTTTAATTCCAAAGCATTATATGGTGGGAAAATTATTTCTTCCTCACCTAATGAACTTTTTACTCTTGGATCAATATCTTCGATAAATCTAACATCGTTCGATATTCCAATTAAACATAATTTGGCATTTTTTAGTTCAGCATTTAGGCGAGTTAAAGAATATAGAATTTCATCGCCTGTTTTCTTAACTAATCTATCGATTTCATCCAATACTAATATAATGATTTGATCTTTTTCATCTATTTTATTTATGAAAATGTTGTATACTTCATCAGTAGGTAGACCAGTAATTGGAACTTTTTCACCCAATGCTTTTGCTAAACTTGCAATTACTCTGTATTCTGTATCTGCAACCTTTTTTAATTTACAATTTAAGTATGCGCAATTTAAGTCAGTTCCGGCTAATTTTGCTTTTTCTTTTAATTTATTTAAAGTATATTGAGTGCATAAAGTCTTACCTGTTCCAGTTTTACCATATATAAAAATATTTGAAGGTTTGTTGTTTCTGAGTGCAGGTGCTAAAATTAATCCCAGTTTCTTTATTTGATTAGATCTATGTGGTATATTGTTTGGGAAATGCCTGAGTAATAAAACTTCTTTATTATTGAATACAGATTGTTTTTCTAAAAAATTATCGAATAAGCTATCTAATTCATCAGACATATATTTCCATAAGAACTACTCCTTATAATATTTTATTCTCACAAAAATATAGTATTGTATTTTATGTATTTGTGTATACTGATTTTATAATTTTTTTTATAAGAAGCTTTACCCTATACCCTATCATTTCTGATGGAAAATATTTATTATTATTATTATTAAAATAATTTATATTATTTATTATCAATATAGAAAAGAAAAGAAAGAAAAAAAATGAATTTAAAATTAAATTATTACAGTGGAAATGTAGGGGTATGGCTCTATTTTTTTAATCTTTTAAGAACCCTAATATCCTTTTTAGGTTTAGCATTAGGTCCTAATGAGAAAACAACTCTCCGAACACCCGTTCCCCAACTATAATCTCCCTTAACTTGCTCAACTTTATCTATTTTAAAAACACCTAAACTAACGCCTTTATTCAAATGATAATATATTGAACGCATTGTTGTTTTATGAAAAACTTCAATATATTTTTTATATAATTCATAACCATAACCGTTACCGTAGTAAAAAATCAATTCTACCAAATTATCTCTAATTGGACTAAATGCAGGTCTACCTCTAGGCATATGTTTAATTTCCCATAATGTTATTTAAAAACTGCTAAAATTCAAATAAATATGGATATTGTCGCATCTAAACAAATACAATCTTATTTTCAAAATCTAAAATCAGAAACACTCGATCTCCATAATCTGGCCAATAGTTCGAAAAAGACAGGAATAGACCCACAATTAAAGTCAGACATACCTATTGCTGCATCTGTCGCAGAAAGAGTCGAAGCAATTATGGGATCCATATCTCCTAATTTAATTGGAAGCGGAGTTTCACAACGAATCGGGGAATTAGAAAAAACATACGGTTTCGGTGATTGGAGAGTTGCATTAGTTTTAGCTGAAGAAATATCAAAACAAAAATTTTGCGAATTTGAAAGTAATATTGAAGGAATAAATATCGGAATTAGAACTGGATTTGCATACATTACTCAAGGAACAGTATCGGCTCCATTGGAAGGACTCATTGATATCAAATTCAAAAAAAGAAAAGATGGTCAAAATTATCTTGCCATGTATTATGCGGGACCTATACGTGGAGGTGGTGCAACAGCTTCTGCAGTAACAACTGTAATTGCGGATTATGTAAGAATAAAACAAAACATCGCCAAATATGATCCAACACCTAGTGAAATAAAGAGGTATCATACTGAAGTCATAGATTATTATGATCGGGTTGAACGTAAACAATATAGACCAACAGAAAAAGAAATCGAATTCATAATTTCAAACTTAACTATTGAATTAAATGGAGACCCTACTTCTGAACTAACAGTATCAAATCATAAAGGTCTACCGCGAGTAGAAACAGATCGAATACGTGGAGGTATGGCTTTAATGTTAACTGATTGTTTACCATTAAAAGGAACAAAAGTTTGGAAAAAATTAAAAGAATGGGGGCGAGACTTCGGTCTAGAAAATTGGATTTGGTTAGAAGAATTTATATCACTAAAATCAAAAATTCATTCAAATAAGAAAGATGAAACTGGAGCTGAAAATAAATTAAAACCAAATTATAATTATATTTCAGAAATTGTGGCGGGTAGACCGGTATTTACTCACCCGCTTCGTCAAGGTGGATTCAGATTAAGATACGGTAGATCTAGGTTAACTGGCCACGGTTCATGGGCAATATCACCGATAACTATGCGAGTTCTCAATGATTATCTTGCTATCGGAACACAATTAAGAGTGGAGCGTCCCGGAAAATCAACCTCATTAACATCTTGCGACTCAATAAATGGACCAATTTTAAAATTAAAAGACGGATCAGTCGTAACTCCACAAACTGAAGAAGAGGCAAAAAACTATTCTCAAAACATATCAGAGATTTTATTTCTTGGCGATATTTTAATTTCACCAGGAGAATTTATTGAAAATGGACATATTTTGGTTCCCGCAGGATACTGTCCTGAATGGTGGCTACTCGAAATAAAGGAAAAAATACAAAATAAAGAAGAATTCATTAAAAAATACAATCTACCAAATACTTTTTTTAAAAAATTTATACCTGAAAAATTACCTAAGGATAAATTAATCACTATTTCAAAAAACGAAAAAATTCCACTTCACCCCGAATTAACCTTTTTTTGGAAGGAGTTGAATATCGATAAAATAAAAAAGCTAAGAGATTGGCTAAACTCAGGAAATAAAAATTCAGAATATATCGAATTAGATAATTCTGAACCCAAAAAATATTTAGAGATAATCGGCTGTAACCACAGCCAACTAAATAATAAAATTCGGATATCAATCTCCGATTTTGAAAACCTCGAATTAAACTTAAACCTAAGCAAAATAGATATTCCAACATCAAACGAAACTTTCAAATTCTTAAATGAACTTTCAAATTTTAAAATCAGAGATAAAAACGGTACTGCAATTGGTGCCAGAATGGGTCGACCGGAAAAATCTAAAATGCGAGACCTAAAAGGTTCACCGAATTTCTTATTTCCTGTGGGGAACGAAGGCGGTCGCCTAAGAAACTTTAGAGATGTAATAACTAAAGGATACGTTACTTCTGAACTACCTATAATTCATTGCAATGACTGCAACAAACAAACCATATTCAAAAAATGTGAACACTGCGATTCACTAAACACTAAACAACAAGTAATTTGTAACTTATCAAAAAGGAAAATGGATGAACCTCCAAAACATGGAAAATACAAAAACTACGAATATCGAAAATATGAAATTTCCAAACTATTCCAAAAAATAAATTCAAATTGGTCTGGTGAAATACCTTCACTGATAAAGGGCGTACGATCAACTAGGAACAAATATAGATATGTCGAACACCCACTCAAAGGTTTAATCCGTGCAAAGTACGGATTAAGAGTAAATAAAGATGGAACAATTAGATATGATGGAACTGAACTAGGAATAACACACTTTATTCCTAAAGAAATTGGCTTATCTATAAAAAAAGCACATGAGTTAGGATATTTATTTGACAAAGATGGATCTAAATTAATAAATGAAAATCAGATTGTGGAGATACTACCTCAAGATATAATTATACCTGATTCCGAGCATTTGGGTCCGGAATCTGCAACAAATATATTGATAAATACCGCGCATTTTGTCGATGAAGAATTAACAACACTTTACAAAAAAAATGCTTTTTATAATATCGCAACAAAAGCCGATTTAATAGGACACTTAGTAATTGGACTTGCACCACACACTTCTGCAGGAATCATTGGACGAATAATCGGATTCTCAAACGTTTCAGCATTATTCGCACACCCTTATTGGCATGCTGCACAACGAAGAGATTTGGATGGTGAAGAAACAAGTATAATGCTAACTCTTGAAGCATTCTTAAATTTCTCCCGAGATTTCTTGCCTGATCAAAGAGGTACACGGAGCATGGATGCACCACTTGTAATATCAACCATATTAAATTCTAAAGAAGTGGATGATGAGGTCTATGATTTAAATATAGATTGGAATCTACCTTTGGAGTTATATACTGGTGCCCTCGATTTCAAAAATCCGTGGGACATAACTTTAAAATCAATAAAGGACACAATTGATTCCAAAGAACAGTATGAAAATCACGGATGGACACACCCTGTTTCGGATATGAATAAAGGAGTACTAGTATCTTCTTACAAATATCTACCTACTATGAATGAAAAACTAGAAGGTCAAATGGATTTGGCAACCAAAATACGTGCAGTAGATAAAGAAAAAGTTGCTGAATTAGTTATCAACGGCCATTTTATCAGAGATACAAAGGGAAATTTAAGAAAATTTACTATGCAAAAATTTAGGTGCGTTAAATGTAATGAAAAATTTAGACGGATGCCACTCTCAGGAAAATGTAGTGCATGTAAAAGTGACAGAGTAATATATACTATTAGTGAAGGTTCGATAAAGAAGTATTTAGATAAAACACTCGATTTGATCGAAGTAGAGGGCGTATCACCGTATGTTCATGATACGATTAAACTTCTAGAAAAACGTATAGATTCAGTTTTCGGACGAGAACCAACCAAGCAAATTGGTTTAGGGGGCTTCATGGATGGTTAAAATAATTTGCCCAGACGGTGAAGAAAGAAGTGTAAAAGATATTTATGAGGCAGAGTATGAGCACTTCCCACCCGTAGTTATCCGAGCACTTGTTGCTGGGCGCGATAAAAGAAAGAAAAGAGACTCAAATAAGAAACCACGATTCGGAGTCACCAGATTAACCGGACCTTGTTTAAGACGCTCATATTATGATCTTATCGAAGAAGTACCTATTTCATTAGATAAATTATGGATTTTTTCTAGAGGACATGCAATCCACAATTTTTTTCAAGAACACCTCGAAGAACACGAAAACGAAATATTTTTGTCGCAGGATTTCGGATTATTCGATGCAATTGGTTACGTGGATGTATTGTCTGATGATGTGATGTATGAGTTCAAAACGACTGAACGTATCCCTGAAAAACCTAAAATAGAACACATTATGCAAATACAATCCTATTATTCTATGATGAAACCTGAAAATCAGTCTAAAATTAAAAAATTATGTATCGTTTATTTTTCCTTAAATAAAATAAAAACATACGAAGTTCCTAAAATAAATACTCTAAATTATTTAGAGGCCAGAGGTTCAGTACTAGCACAGTCCTTAAAAACACTAACTCCTCCGAGCAGAGAAGAATCATATATCTGCAATTATTGCGATTTCAAAGATATTTGTTTCGGTAGAGACAAGGAAATTTAAGTAATTCCATCGGAAATAAAGGGGTCAATATTGGAAATTATTGGTAAAAAAATAAGATAATGTGCCCACTTAAAGGAATTCCATCGGAAATAAAGGGGTCAATAGTGGAATTTGGTGGAAAAAACGAATTCTTTTATTAGACCTTAACATATTAAACTCATGTCTTCCATAGATTATCGCAAAATTTTAAATTCTCATAAGTCTGAAATCGAGAAACTTAAGTCCGATTTAAGCATAACTCGTAATGATCTATCTAACTTAAGTAATAAGTATCAGTTTTTATTAGAGAAGATGCTGGAAATTAATGGAAATTCCAAACAAAAAACACCAATTTCCAAACCTTTAGCATCAAATTTTGCAGTAAGCGATTTTCAATTACTCGTTCTGTTATCCGAAGGGCAAGCAACAACACCAAATTACGCTGTAACTGCAATACAACTAAAAACTGCATACAATATTCAGAAATCTGAGCGAACAATTAGAAATAAACTTGCGGAATTAGAACATTTAAACTATATATCTACAATTCCAGGAAGACCAAAACGTTATTTTTTGTCTAAATTAGGTATCGATTACGTTGAAAAACAAAAACGTGAGTCGCTAAGTTTCGGTTATGAATGACACGCAGAGTATAGAAAAGTATTTAATTCAAATTTTATTAAAAATCGTATGACTAAATCAAAATCTGGCGACCTTTTAGGTAAGACTGTTGTATCAAAATCTGGCAAAAAATTTGGACTGCTCGGTGATTTGGTTTTTGAATCTAGAACTGGCGAATTAATTTATTTAGCAGTAAAGAATCCTACCGCATATTGCATGGGTTTAGATTTAGAGAAAGACAAATCAAGTAAACATCTAATACCTTTTTCAGCAGTTATTTCGACCGGAGATTTTGTAATAGTTAGTGAAGAAGACATAGTGTAACTAAGCTTTTTTGTTGATTACTAAGTTTTTTAAAATAAATATAGTAGAAATTAATATGTTTTTCTACAAAAAGAGACCTGAATTGGAGAAGGAAATATTAGCTCGAACTAATACCTTTATTAAAGATATAAAAAACAGTCCCGATCTAAGTAAATTTATTGAGGTTTTTGGAATAACTGGGCCTGCTGCCCGAGGCCAAGCAACACACAAGGGATCAGATATCGATTTTTATTGCATAACTTCAAAATTATCGCCCTTAAAATCTATTTGGATTAGAAACAAATTCGTAAAATTATTTAATAATTTACCCGTAGATGTGGAGCTATTAATTTTCTCACCAAAAATTTACAAAAAACCAGATTTAATGTACTTTGAATTTAGTTCATCTGGAAAAGTATTATATGGAAAATTAAGAAAAAAGGCTAAAATATCCCAAATTCCTAAATGGGAATCAATGCAAATTTTAACATACAGAGGGGGACCTTTTCTAAATGCACACTCTAATCGGAATATAGATTACGAATATTCTAAATTAATTCTAGGAATAGGTGAAGCACTATTGTTAATCAGTGGAGAATATATCGCAGATAATCATAAGCGATCAAATAGAGTAATATCCAATAATCTGGCCAAAAAAATACCTGGATTTATTTCTGAACACAATAAAGCATACAATTTTAGATATAAGGATAAATCGTTTGGAGAAAATAAATCCAAATTAATTTCCAACGGAAACCATTTCTTGAGATTAGCTTGGAAACAAATAATGGAGATTTATTTCGATAGAAATTATATTGACGCAATTAATGAATTAAAAAAAATCAAACCAAATTTATTCATCAACCTAGGAAACATCATTTTCTATACTTTCAATAATCTCCGATTCAATAATAAATTAAAATTTTCATTCAGAAACCCCTATGTTCGCGAAATTTTACTTACTCAACAATATTTATCAAATCCAAGAAAATATTCCAAATTACGTTCAGAAATATGTTTATCTTGGAAAACTGCTCCTCGGTTTTGGCGAAAAGATTAGTATATTGTTTTACCTTGAACTTTTTTACTAAGTTTAACTTTCAATTTATCTGCAATAGACGGTATTATATCTATTATATGCATTTTTTTCCGTTTAGATTTATGATTACTTAACCATACTCCCTTTGAATGCTCAAAATTAGGATCGTATCCGTGCAATCCTTTTATTGCAGATTTAACTGGTGCAAAATAATCGGGAAAAATTCGTGTCTCTGGCTCAACAATACACATCAAATCACCAAATCTTCTATCTTTGAAGTTCAAACCATATTTATCTCTCAAACTTTCACTCAAATAAGTTAATTCGGGAACAGATTTTATCAGTTTTATTATTTCCTTTCTCACCTTTTTGTCCTTAACCCAGAATCGAACCATAGACGCATCAAAAAATGCCAAATAATCTTCGGGCATCTTGTAAGGCAATTTAATCAACTCTTGTTGAACATCTAAAAATTTATTTACCTCACACATACCGTGGTCTGAAAATATAAATAAATTAACATCATCATATTTTTTATCTGCTTCTCGATAAAGTCGCTTAATGGATTTATCTATTCGATTCATCAAGTCTTTAATCTCTTTAGATTTTGGACCATATGTGTGACCGAATCCGTCCGTATCGTATGTGAAGAAGAAATCAATATCGTTATTGCTTAATTTCCATTCTTCAACAGGCGCAGCCTTTTTGAAAGTAGGTAGATTGATATGATCGCCCGTATAATCTATACTATACTTTTTTTCAATATCTTTCATCAAATTATATCCGCTATAGCTAGATTTATCTACTGAGAAGTATTTTGCTAGAGTCGGATTAATGGTAGGAGGCAAATCTAACAATCTTTCATGATATATTTTTGGCAAATATTTCCTGATCTTAGGCATAAAATAATATGGGACTTTCAAACCTGCAAAAAAATATTGTCTCAATTTAGCAGGCATAAATTTAAACCAACTAAACCATTTAAATTTGGAACCCGCAGGATCGTATTGATAAACTAAAAACTTATTATGTTGATCTTGGTATGTTGAAGTCCATATGCTTGGCCATATTCCTGAAGAGTAACCTAGCAAAGTATCCAACTTCAAGAATGATCCACTCTTTTTCAATGAATTCATAAACGGTGTATTTCGACCAATATAATCTGGACGAACTGCATCCAAAAAGAAAATCAAAGTTTTATTTTTCATTTTTTTAATTTACCAAACGCCTTCTTAAACTTTGCTGATTGTGCTTCATCATTAATTTTTATAGATTTATTTTTAAGCGAATTAATCAACTTCAATTTTTTAAACTTACTTAACTCCATCAACTCAATAATCTTATTTGAAATATCATTTACATCGCGCTCATTACATATAATCATATTTTCTTTCAAAACTTCAGCATTACCATTCTTTCCACCAATTATTGGAATTAATCCGCTCAAAGCATATTCTAGTCCATTACATCCAAATGGCTCAAAGCTCGAAACATTGTAGCCGATTAAACTATTATTTAATTCACTATCTAGATCTTCAACAAAACCTTTAACTTCAATTTCAACACCCAATTTTGAAGCAAGACGTCTTAAGTTGTAGCTGTCTCCTGAGCCCACAAAAACTAACTTACTTTCAGGAATTTTCTTATTAATTTTGGCAAATGCTCTAACTAATCTTTCCAAATTCTTTTCAGGTGCAATTCTACCAACATGAATTATTTGTTTAGAATTAAGATTAGGTTTAAATTCAAATTTATTTATCTCCACAGAAGGATAAACAATTTCTAAATCAATTTTTAGGTGTTTTTTAAATGCAATGGCTGATAATTTGGAATCAGATATACATGAATCTATTTTATCTAAGAAAAAATCTAAATATCTCTTTTTAATACCGCTAATTTTAGAATAATCTCTGAGGAAGAGTAGGTCAGCATCATGATAAATTATATTTATGTTAGGCCGTACTAATTTCAATATACTTGAAAAATAAAGTCCCGCCATCCCTTCACAAATAAAATTTCCCGAAGGATATTTGAAATAAAGATAAGGTAATCTAAAAAAAGAAATAATTGGTATTAATATAATCGGCAATAATTTCGGAGATACAACTAAAAGTTCAGCATCAACACTTTTAGCAAAAACCAGATGCGATCGGTGCGATTTTGGAACATTTTGAACAAAGAACGTTTTCATTTTAATTCCTTAATTTATATAAATTTATAAGTTCAGTTATTTGCTTTATCGAAACAACTTTCAGTGCGAATAAAGATACAATATAGATCACTCCGGACACTCCAACAACCGCTATAGTCTCAATCCAAATATTTTGGAAAGATATATTCGATTTCATAAAACTCAATGAAATTAGAAATATCAAACCAGCTATGCTTGGCATCATAATTCCTTTGAAATCCAATTTAAAGTCATTAAATTTATTAGAAAGGGCACCAAAACTCAAAATACTCATCAACGAGTATCCGCCTAAAGTCGATATTGCTGCACCAACTAAACCGTAAATCGGAATTAAAATCAAATTCAAAAATATATTGAATATGGCTCCAATTGAAGTTATTCTAAAGTTTGCTTTAGCTTTTTCTAAACCATTAAGAATATGTGAATTGATTAAAAAGAATACAGACAATACAGCGGAAACACTTAGAATTGACAACGCCTTTGCTGCCGGTAAATACTTTTCAGAGAATAGAACTCTAATTACAATATCAGGATAGATAATCAGTATCATTGCGATCGGTAATAAGAATACAATATTTAATTTATACAATATATTTATCAGTTTATTCAAAACATCAAATTTTTTCTCAGAATAAAGTGCTGAAGTCAAAGGAATTAATATTAATGTAAATGCTCCTGAAAAGAAAAGTATTAGTTTGGCCGTAGGTACCGCAACATTATACAATCCGACTTCCTCTATGGTTCTAAGACCGGTAAGCATTAGCGTATCCGTATAATTCAATACATAAACTCCGAAAATAAATAACACATTTAATATTGCAAATTTTTTAATTCGAACATAATCTGAAGATAATCGGTCAAGTTTAGAACCAAGTTTTACTAGATGTTTAGTTCTAACTAAAAAGTAGAATACTAAACTAGGTAATGCATTTCCCAAAAACATTGCAAATACCGGACTCCATATTCCGAATCCCATCAAAATAAATAGATAAAGCAACAAAACTTGAGAAGCGATCTTAATTACTTCATATAAAGAATATAATTTTTGGTCTTGAAATGTTTGTAAAAGCGTGTTAATGAAATTAAAGAATATATCTATAAAGAAATAAACTAGCCCTAATGCAATAAATAATGAAAAAGCAGTAATATCTCTAAAATAATATGTTGCTAAAAATTTAGACGAAATAACCACTAAAATCAGAAATAATAAACCATTTCTAATTTTATATTTTAACAAATATTCTATCAGCGAATTAAACTTCCCACTTTTACCTTTGGCTAAAAATTCAGACCCAAATTTCTGAAAAGCTGGAGAGATACCCATATCGATAAAGGTAGTTGCAATCAGAAAGAAAGTAACAATTGAATAAAATAGACCATATTCATAAACTGTCAAATTTTGAATTAATAATAATCTATATGCAAATGCAAGTGCTGCAGCAATTACTGTAGCTCCACTTATCCAAAGTCCACCTGTTATCAGCCTTTTCTTCAAACTCATTTTATTAATTTAATCACCTTATTTATTGATGGATTTCTAAGTTTTTTAACAATAACGTCATTTCGATTCAATATCTTAGCATTACTATCCAAAAATATTACTAAACTATTTGTACCACTAGCGACTGCAACATGTGCAAATCCTGAATCATTTCCAATATACCAATTTAATTTAGATAATATTGCTGCAGATTCCCGTATTGATAATTTATTTTTTACCAAATTATTAATTTTATTTCCAAATTTAGATACGATCTTTGAATTATACTTTGTATCATAACCCATAAGATATACTTCAAAGTTAGAATCAATTAAAACTTGAATCAATTTAATATATTTTTCAATAGGCCAAGCTCTTTTTTTAGATCTAGATTCAATATTTATACCAATTTTTTTCTTTTTATTTTTCTTGATAAATTTATCTAATTTATCCAATTCAGATCTACTAAAATAAAATTTTGCAATATCTAAATTGGGTTTAATATCGTCTTTAAGTAAAAAAGGAGTTCCTACTACTCTAGACAATACTGAAAATAAAAACTTATTTTTTTGAGTAATAATGCATAAATCATACCTTTTTATTTTGTTTAATGAATATAAAACGCTGCAGGTATACGCTTCAATCTTTCTGAAAATTGAAACATTCTTTGTCAGAATGTCTAATCTTTTATCTACAATTAATTTATTAACATAAGGATTACCTGAATAACAATCTTTTATTATTGAGCTACCTATAATATCTATCTTACCTTCAATCGATTTTAATATCGATGTTTCTCGAATCGTATCTCCGACAATTCTACCTCGGCTATTCCAGATAACAACTTTCATTTTATTCCAAATCCAAAACACAATTTCATAGAATTTAGTAGTTTATTAAACGGAAAGTTAAACTCATCATTATTAAATGTTTTAAATGTTTTAAATTCCGCCATCTTAAATAATCGTTCTAGAGACTCTTTGTTGTAAGGTCTTATGTGAGTAGGATCATTATAAAATTCTTGAGAAAGTCTGGGTACAAGAACAAACAAAACTCCATTTTTATTTAGTAATTTTTTGGCTCTTTCAAAGAATATTGGAACATCGGAAACATTAATATGTTCAATTAAATGTAGTGATACTATTAAATCAAATTTATCTTTGGGTAACTTATCCGTAATTATATTTTTGTTGATAAATTTAACATTTTTCGGAAGAAGTTTCTTCATGTCTGAAATATCCATTCCATATAATTCAAAATCAGGTCTAATATTTTTTAAAAAATTTAAAAATCCGCCTTGTGCACACCCTATATCTAAGACTTTTATTTTTTTATCAAATCTAGGATTCAAACTCAATATAAGCTTATTTAACACAAAATAATATCTGGACACGAAAGGTGTTGAAGATATAAGTTTAAATAAAGCCTTTTTGAAACCACTCATTTTTTTATGTTTAATTTTATTATAATATCCCTTGGAATAAGATTTAGTACTCATTTTATTAACACCTCTTTGTAAACCCTTAGTACTTTATTTACCATTACTTTGAGCGTATGATTTTTATTCACTTTTTTATATCCATTCATACCCATCTTTTTCAAATTACTTTTTTTCATATTCGCTACTTTAATAATAGTATCACTCAATTCATCAATATTATTGGGTTCAATAACAAAACCTTCTTTACCTTGAGAGATTAATAATTTATGCTCGCCTACATCTGTTACTAAAACTGGCAATTTTGCAGACCAAGCTTCTAATAGTGTTAAAGGCAGTCCTTCAAATAAAGACGGTAATATGAAACAATCCGAAGAAGAATAATAATTTTTCAATTTATTATCTGAAATTCGACCAGTAAACTTAACAAATTTATTTAAACCCAATTTTTTTGATTCAGACTTCAATTTAACTTCATCAGGACCACCGCCCACAATAACAAATTCAACACCATTTAATTCATTTTTAATTTTACTCAATGATTCAAGTAAAATTGAAACACCTTTTTGAGGATGCAATCTACCAACAAATAAGAATCTGAAAGTTTTACCTTTTTTATCCTTAACACCTTTAAACTTATTGACATCAATTGCACTATGAATAACCTTTACTCTCTTATTCAAATTTCTCATCTTGAAAAAATTACTATCTACGCTAATTTCAGTATCATAAATAATTGCTGTTTGTAAAAATCTTTCAAAGAGACCTAATGCTAGTGAAAACGGATTTAATCCATACATCTGAAAAATTGATTTTATTCCGCTACCGTGTACCGTATAAACTATCGGAATTCCTAAGTATTTACTCATAATCTTTCCAGGTAATCCGGAAAGATTCGCATGCGCATGAATTAGATCATATTTTTCAAACTTATTCATTCTATAAATTGCGCTACAAACTTGAATACACCATTTTAATCGATTAATTACATTAAATTTAACTTTCGGTTTACCGACACGTATTACTCTGAAACCCGTATCTTTAGAAATAGTAGGTTTACCGTCTAGATTCATAGTAAATAGATCAACAGTATGTCCTTGCTCTTCCAGTGTTCTAGATAAATCAAACGTATGTATTTGACCACCACCCCACTGTGGTTTCCACGCATCAATCATCATACAGATTTTCATTTTTCTAATTCAGAAATTAAATTAGTCGTCGATTCAATTTTATCTCCGCTAAATAATATTTTCCCTCCGTATCGCTCAACAGTTTCCTGCTCCAAAAGATTATTCAAATATTCGTTCCCCTTAACATGAATATCCGGTTTAATTATATTTAACCAATTCAAAGGAGTTTCATCTTCAAAAATAAAAGCATAATCTACACAAGATAATGCTGCAATTAATTTAACACGATTTTTCTCATTTACTATAGGTCTATCTTTGGATTTATATTTTTTAATTGATGAATCAGAATTTAAACCAACAATTAATACATCTCCCTGATTTTTTGCAAATTCTAAATTTGCTAAATGACCTACGTGCAACATATCAAATGCACCATTAGTAGTCACAATTTTTCTCGATTTAGTTCTCAATTTCTTCACAAGTTCTTCTAGATTAGATATATCAATTATTTTACCCATAATATTTTTTTAGCTAAACGCACCACTTCTGTCGGACTAATACGATTTATTCTTTGACCTCCATCTTCTTTAAACTCTTTTAAATGAACATTAATCAAAGGCTTACTCTTTACCTTATATATCGAATAATTATTTGAACCATATGGTCCAAATCTAACAGGCGTATTGGGTCCAAATAGACCAATTGTTGGTGTTCCTTGAGCGGCACCAACATGCATAGGACCAGTATCATTTGAAATAACTAAGTTTGATTTAGAAATCAAACAAAATAAATCTTTATTTTTTAATTTACCTTCAGTTATTATTGCCTTCGCATTTTTTAAATCCGCATTTTTAAGTATTAATCTATCATTTTCGATCTCTGAATTAGAATATCCTGTTAAAATGAAACAAACATCCTTACGATCCAATTTTTTCATAACTTTTGAAAAATTGAATGGTGACCAACACCTATTTTTATTAGTTGAACCAACACCACCATGTATAACTATTTTTTTCTTATTACCAATACTTCTAAATAAACCTCTAATTTTCTTTTCAGATATTAAGTTATATTTAAGTTTCACCAACTTTTTCGGAACCAAAGAATTTACAATTGGTTTCATTAAATCAAGGAAAGTCAAAACAACGTGTTGCTTATCATTATAAATTATATTTGCATCCCATAATTTTTTACGTAAACAAGTATTAAATCCAATAGAGTAACTCCCGATAAATTTGGATATCCACAAAGATATATTTACAAAAGGCTCAGTATCAATAACAATATCATAACGATTCCTCAAATTCAAAATTTTTCTAAAATCTTTAAAAGGATTTAATTCAAGTATTTCCAATTTGTTTATGAAAGATTGACCGTAGAATATGTCTTTATTAAATTTGCTACATAATACGTCTATTTTATATCCTCTCTTCTTGAGCTGAGACATTAAAGGCAAGGTTAGTATACTCTCACCCATTGACCAAAGTCTTATGATTATGACTCTTTTACCTCTAGGAAAATCCTTAACTGGAATCAAATTAAGTACAAAATTAAATTTACCAATTATTTCATCAATTATCTTTTTATTTTCCATTAGTTAGTTCAACCTCTATTTCATCTAAAGAGGTACTCGAAGTACCGGATTTTGATACAACCATTCCTGAACATATATTCGCAAATTCTGCAGAGAAAACTAAATCTTTTTCTAGACTAGCTAATACAAAGGCAGATAATGCAGTATCTCCTGCACCACTAACATCTTTCAATTTTTTCTTATCAAATATTTGAATCAAATTACTTTTTTCAGAGTCCAATTCATGTATTAGTGAACCTTGGTCACCTAGCGTAAGAAAAATATTTGAATTATATTTCTTAGATAGATTTAATGCAATTTCTTCAACTCTTAATTCATCTCTCCGAATTCCTAATGCCATCATGGCCTGTCGCAAATTCGGTTTTAATAAATATACTTCGTCGAATAAATCATATCTTTCAGGTTTAGAATCAACATAAATCGGCACACCTTTATTTTTCAATTGATCAACGATGTCTTTGGTTATCACGCCTTTTGCATAATCCGATATTATTATAGCATCAATATTCTGAATTGAATCAATTACATTGATTATCTTTTTTTCTGTTTCACTACCGTTAATATCCCTAATTTTTTCAACATCTTTTCTTAATAAGTGAGTATTTGATGCAACAAATCTTTTTTTGTGAGTAGTAGAAAATTTATCCGATATCAACCGGTTTTTTATTTTAAAATTACGCAATAGTTCACTAATTTTATCAGCACTATCATCTTCACCAATTATCCCAATTATTTCAACATTTGATCCGAGAGTCTTAAGATTCAATGCTGAATTCCCTGCACCACCCAACATATATTTTGAATTATTTGGTTCAAAAACAGGAACAGGTGCCTCAGGACTAATTCTATTTGCAAAACCATAACAGAATTCATCAAGCATTATGTCTCCAATTACTAAAATATTCCTTTCGCTGAAACTATTATTCTTAACAAAATCAAGAATTTTTGAATAATCCATCTTCAATATATTTACAAATAATATGAATTATCAAGATATGGCTTTCCTGAATTCTGGCAGTATTTTCATCCTTTACAATAAGATTGAAATCAACTAAGTCTGAATTTTTCAGGATGCCTCCATCTCTACCATTCAAAACAATGGTTTGTAGTCCATTTTTTTTCGCTTTTTCTAAAGCTCTAATAATATTTTCAGAATTTCCTGAAGTAGTTAGACCGACAAAAATATCGCCCTCTTTTCCAAGTCCTTCTACTTGTTTAGAGAAAACGTGGTCATAACCATAATCATTTGAAATTGCAGTTAAGTTAGTTAAATCAGAAGATAGGCAAACTCCGGGAAGTGCAGATCTATCCAATTCAAATCTACCAAGCAATTCTCCAATAAAGTGGCTTGCTTGGGATGAACTTCCGCCATTACCTGCAGCAAGTATTTTATTCCCTTTTTTCAATACATCGACACATACTTGTCCAACCTTCTCTAATTCTGAGATAAAGTCCGCATCTAACAAACTAGTCTTAACATCAATGCTTTGTTTGATTATTTTATCAATATCCATTAAAAACTCCTTTCAGATTCAATTTATATGTATTATGTTTGAACACGAAATCTTAATTTTATTAGTTTATATAGTATTTTCATTGCTCGAGGTACGGTGTTCCCGCCCTTTGAAAGAGTATCACGAGTATATTTAATGCTGATAGGAATTTCAGCATACTTAAGCTTGTTTTCTTTAATTCTATATACTATTTCAGATGCATGAGCCATCCCATTTTCTTTAATCTTTATTCTGCGTGCAGCTTTAGAAGAAAAAGCTCTAAAACCATTATGTGCATCAGTAAGTTTAATGCCAATAAACAAACGTTCAACAAGGATACTGCCTTTCAACAAAAATTTACGCTTTAGCGGCAGTTTTGTTTTTTTAATAAAACGAGAACCCAATACTACTTCATAACCTTCATTAATTTTAGTAATAAATTTCTTTATATCGCTTGCTTTATGTTGACCGTCTGCATCAAAAGTAACAATAATATCTGATTTATCTTTTAGCGCTGCACGAATCCCTGTTCTTAATGCTGCACCTTGCCCAGAATTATTTTTATGGTTGATTAACTTAACTCGTTTAAATTGTTTAACAACATTTTCTGTATCATCTGATGAACCGTCATTAATTACAATTATTTTGTAAGAGTACTTATCCAACTTAGAAAGAACTTTACCAATTCTCTTTCCCTCATTAAATGCAGGGATCACAATTGTTGTTTTCATAAGATATAATTTTCTTTAAATTCGGGCAATTTAGCCTCATCTAAAAATCTATCAACATTATTTAAGTTATTCGGATAATCAAGTTTCCAGATCTTTATTGGTCCCATCAACCTACCTTTAAAGAAAGATAGCGGAATATTATCATAATATATTTGAGAATACCCTTCAATTTGTTCAGAATGAATATAGAGTTTTGCAAATAGACCGTCCTTAACTTTTTCAGATAAGTATAATGCACCGCCCAAATCGTTCCTATTTCCGCCGTTACTATTCGGAATTACCTTTACACATGAATTTAATTCATTTTCTTCAAATATGAATTTTGTGTCATGTAAATATATACATCCAATTTCAAATTCATTAACATAATTTGATGCAATAATCTTTACAGTAGCAGGAGCATAAACTCCAACGTCATCCACATAAACATTTATTTCTGAAATATATCCTTGTCCTGGAAGAATTATTTTTTTACCATCAATTAACGTATCATCTAGTTGCCAATTGCCTTGATAAGTTAATTTATTCCCTGATCTAACTTCGTTAATCGCTGAAAGACCAAACATACCGATCATTGACTTACGATCATCATTTTTATCTGAACCAAGATATGAAAAGGCACCATACTTACCAATTTCTTCTGAAGAGTATAATAAATGAGTTGTACCGTGAGCCTTAAAGTACTCTAATGATTCAACTGGATCAGTATGAGTCATACCATAACGCGCAAGAGTATATATCATAAACCCTCCGCCTGGTTTACCTCCGTCTTGTACCGATGCCCTATTTCCGACAGATTGTGTCCAATAACCGTAGTCCCACCAATGAGCAATTATTGAATCTTCAGAAGTACTAGAATCTAGAAACATCATCGAACTCTCCCATTGACCAGGAAGACCTGAGCCAGTTCTACTATTTTGATTATAACTAATTTCTGCAAGATTAAAAGATAATATTGCAAATACAATTATTGCTACAATTGGTCCAAACTTCAATTTTTTAGAGTGAATATAGAGTTCATTTAATGCATATGCTGCCAATATTACTACGGCAGGCCCAAAAAGAAACAAAAATCGAGTAGCCGTTCTTGCAAGAAGGCCAGATGTTATAAATAGCGATAATATCAACAAAAGTTTAGGATTTGCCAGATTCTGAACTTTTTCGATTTGATTAGATTGATATAAGTAAGAATAATAGAGTATGAATATAATTCCAACTGATGCTAAGAATTGTAGATATAAATCCTGCATTATACTAATTGAATAACTCCAGTTACCTAACATAACCAAGGTCACCGAACCTACAGTGAGACTTGTCAATATCAGCCTATTACTCTTTTTTAATTTACCAAATATTACTGAAGAAAGTAAGAATAGGCCTAATATGGAAATAAAAATTAGATAACCGTAATTGGAAAAATAACTATTCCCGCTCATAACAAAAGCTCGACTGACTTCGGAAGTAGTGAAATCTACTTTTGATGAACCTCCTGCATTCAGTAAATTAAAGACTAAAGATGTCAAATCAATAATTTTGAAAATATAATTAATAGTAATACCTACAAAAATTGCAATAATTACAGAAGATACTTGATTAGGCATCTTAAAATCAAAATCAGAAATAACTCGATTAATAACTAAAATAAATAGCGTCGCAAGAGCAATAAGAATACCGTAATTGCTAATATCGAATTTTCCAAATAGAATTAATAATATCGAGAACGTTAATACCCACGTAAGATAATATCTCAAATCTATTTTAGAGAAGAAGAACTTGAAAAGATAAAATAATGAGATCGTAATTACTAAGAAAGGATATGCGCTCCAAGACATTGCCATTAACCAAGTGAATAAACCTGCGGCAATTCCATATACGTATTTTTTATTTGATTTAAAATCCAAACCTCTGCTAAAGAAATAAAGTGCACTAAATACAAATAACATTGCTAACGATTCGTGATCTGCAAATCCAGAACCTGTTCGAAAAATATATCCTGGTATTATGGAAAGAAGTAATGCCGAAATTAAACCAATTTTTTTACCAAAAACATTTTTTACAAATAAGTAAAATGGAATTAATGAAATCAACATTATGGCAGGAGGGTAAATTATATGCGCCATTTCTTGATTCAATCCAAATAAACTAAGAAATTTAGACCAGTAGGCCATAAAATAAGGGAAAAAATCAAGCGAAGGCTCATGTCCAATTGGCGGATTCCTAAATAGATCTGGTGATGTTAAGAATCCTTGATTAATAATTTCTTTTGCTTGTCTAAAATAATAATAGGGATCAAGACCAACTAAATATTTACCCTTTAACAGAGATATATTCCTAGTCCTCAAAAATAAAGCTAAAACTGCAATCAAACCAAACAAGGAATGTTCAAGATATTTAAAATTTCTAACTTTCAAGTAACTCTTTTTCAATAAGTTTAAAATTTCACTAAAATCAATATATTCGGATTGCTTACTCATTAATTAATGATGTTAATCAAATTTAAAAACACTATGAATAAATTAACGGAGAAATTGAAACTTCAATAGCGGCTGACAAAACAATCAATATTACTGCAACAAAAGTCAGGAATAAAGCATCTTTCATAATCAATCCAAAATTATCATCAAATAGTTCATATCTAAGCATCCCTATTGAAATTAATCCTCCTGCTAAACCGGCAATGAAAAATGCACCAATTTCAGGTATACCGTGAATTAAGTAACGTGCCATTCCCGCAGAAATTGCAGTAAAATAAGTACCAATACTTACTGCACCGACACTTAATGCGGCACTAGCAATTATTTCTCGAATAACTGATCCAATTGCAACGGCAATAACTGATGCATTCCAAGTTAGTATAAATATTGCCCCAGATCCATAAATGAATGAGAAAAGAAGTGCGAAAATCATAACTTTCAAATTGTTGATAACGATTATAGGAAATATTTTCCCGAAGAAATTTCCTGAAACCATTTCAGCAATTTGATTATTTACTCCAGATATAGTTTCTAATTGAATATTGAACAAAGATTTCACTGTTTCTTCAGGCATTAGAACAAAGAATAAAGTATATGCTGAAACCATCCCCATGAACAATGAAATAAAAAACATCAACGTGTCTTTATGATGTTCAGTTTTGGGTCTAGCGAGAAGCTTCCTTTCCTCAAACATTATCATTTTTAGCATCATTGGAATTGCAGCCATAACTGTAAAGAATACCATTGTTAGTCCGGCATATTGGGGAAATACCCAGATCGAAAGAAGAATAGCAATTACGCAATAACTAAATGTCAAGAAGAATAATTCACTTGGTTTCTTTTCAAGTCTAACCGGTCGACCGAGGGACTCCAATACCATTTCTTAGGAACGAAGTCTTTCAATAAAAATCTTGCTCACTCTAATAATTTCTCAATCATCTTAGCAAAAGCTGGTCGAGTAATAAATACTCCAATTGTTACTCCGATAATTGTAGTCAGTGCAAATCCCTTAAGAACACCTGCACCAATGAACCAAAGTGGTAGCATTGCAACTAACATAGTGAAATATGCTGCAAAGATTATGAAGAAGGCCCGTTTCATTCTATCAATCCAAGATTCATCAGCATTTTTACCTCGCATAACTTCGTCAGTGATAACAATTTGATCATCCACACCCGTACCTACTGCAGCAATTATTCCTGCAATGGCTGCCAAATCCAAATTCCACCTAATTAATGCGGCGAAACCAAGTATTATGACTACTTCACTCAATCCTGTAAATATCATAGGAAGTGCGATATTCAAGTTTCGATATCTTGCAAAAATAACTCCTCCGACTGCGAATATTGCCAGAACAATTGATAGAAGTGCCTCACCAAAGAATTTTTCTCCAAGTGATGCTGAGATTACATCTACTCTTTCTACTTCAACAGAATAAGGTAATGAACCTGAAATCAATAAAGTTTGCATCTCTTTCATATCTGCTATTGCATTCTGGGCTGCTGATTCTTCAGTGATACCATTTGCTGATCCAGAAATGCTAAATGTTGTTGCAACAATCCCTTGAAGCCCTTCTGAAATAAACAAACTACTAACTAACTCATCATCTAAGTATAGATCCAGTTTCTCAGATAAATATCCGCCTTCAATTCTAAGTTTTGAAGTAATATCTGAATGTTTTTCTGCAGATTCTTGACTTACTCCGACACTAAATTGATGTCTACACTGCCATTCTCCGCTTTCTATAGGATAGCAACCATTTTGGTAAGAAATCCCGGAACACTCAGGAGACCTACAAACGCTTTTGATATCCTTTCCGCCACGGAAAACAACTTCATCTCCAATTTTTGCTTCAAATTTTCCTTGTTTGGAAACTAAGTCAACAATTTCTTCTTTAGAAGCACCAGCAATTTCAATTATTATGTAATTCGTACCTTCCAAGTCCTTTGAATTTCGTATAGACATATCACTAACTCCGAAGACATTCAATCTCTTCTCAAGTAAGTCAATCATATCTATAATCTCTGACTCTGCCAAATCTACTGTGGGTCGAAGAACAACTCTAACACCACCAACTAAGTCTAATCCTTTCTTCAAATTTGAAGTTCCAACTTCCTTTAATGTAAATCCGTTGGCGGCTTCTTTCACGAAACTAACTTGGCCGGTATCTGTTTCTAAAGATACAATTTCTCCCGAAGAATATGAATCTAATTCGATAAATAATTCATCAAGAGTATCTATTGATTTACCGCCAATGGAATAAATTACATTTCCTTGAGCTAAACCATTAAGTTTTGCACTAGACCCGTCTTCAATTCCTTTAACTTCAAATCCACTTGCCCACGGATCAGGAGAAATTGCTACGAAAGACATCAGGATAAAAGATAATAGTAACATTACTCTGCCGGTAGAAAGCACTTTCAACCATTTCATTTTTTATCACCTAAGTAAAATCTTAATATTCCTGCATTCTGGACCCAAGTATTCAGGATATCCAAAATCAAACCAATAATCAAAGTTAAAGATATAATTTTCAAAATCTCCGCAGTACTAGTTAAGTATAGGACTGTCAAAGCTGCAATCGAAGTTACAGACATAGTAAGTCCGGTTTTTACAGCAGAAGTAATTCTATCTTCTAGACTATCTTTCTTATTTTTCATAACTCGTGCGGTCAAAACAATGTTGGAATCAATTGAATATCCTAATAACATCAAAATTGCCGCAATACCTGATGCAGATAAGCTAACTCCGATTAGACTCATTGCAGCAAGGGTGCCAATAATATTTGAAACGCCTGACAAAACAATTGCCGCTGCTGGAACAATCTTTCTAAAATATAAAAACACTACAAATGACATTGCAATAATTGCTAAGCTAACTGCTTTTAGTGTTCCTTCCCAAAATCTTTGACTAATTGCAGGAGATATTTCTTCTATACTATATTCATAAACTCCAAAAAGAGATTCAATTTGACTCAAGAAATTTTCAATGTCATCTCCGCCATAATCAATAGTATAACCTAGTGCCCCACCTGTGGCAATAGATTTCAATTTTTTAATGGAAACATCATCGCCCAAACTTTGCTCAAGCTCTGAAGTTGAGAACTCCTTTTCTGTCTCAACAGTGATTGAATACCCTCCTTTCAAAGAAACATCCTTTTCAATAAAATCTCCAAAACTAGAATAATTATTTCCTAAAATAGTTAGAGAAATAACTAAAATCAATACAGGAAGTATCATTAGTTTCTTCCAGTTTTTATTATAAGAAGTTTTGAAACTCATAAGAATTCTTACTCTACCAATGTTTTAAAGCTTGTCAATATATTTATATTCCTAACTAAACAGATTTAATATGCGAAAAGGAACCCGAATTCTTTTACTAGGAACTGAATCCAGGTATTTGATAAAATATAGAAAAGAAAAATTCCACACTAAAGAAGGTGCAATCGATTTAACTCAAATAAAGAAGTTCGGAGATAGAGTCAATAGTGCAAAAGGATCAATTTTCACAGTAGTTGAGCCAAGTAGATTTGATTTAATGAAGAAATTTAAACGGGGACCTCAAATAATTTTACCAAAAGATGCAGGTTTAATAATTACTGAAACCGGAATTGGAGAGAGCTCAAAAGTTATAGATGCAGGCACAGGTACAGGATGGATGGTTTCATTTTTATCTCGAGTTGTTGGATCCAAGGGTAAAGTTGTAACTTATGAAAAATCAAAAGCAAACCATAAACTCGCAAAAGAAAATTTCGAAGAATTGGGACTAAAAAATGTCCGAGCGAAACACGGAGACGCATATTCTGACATTAAAGAAAAAAATTTTGATGCAATGATTTTAGATTTGGCTGAACCCTGGCGAGTATCAACAATTAAGAAAAATATCAAACCCGGTGGTTATGTTATTACCTATTTACCACAAATTTCTCAAGTTCAAGAATACGTAAATTTCTGTAGCGATAATAATATTTTGATTGAAAGAGTAGTTGAAATCCAAGAACGTGAGTGGACCTTCAAAGGAAGAATCTCAAGACCAAAATCACATTCAATCGGACACACTGCTTTCCTAATATTTTCTAGGATTCTCTAATAACCTTTTTACTAACTTGCTCCTTAACTTTTTCAGCAGTTGCTTTACCTAAAATTCTGGATAATTCATCTAATTTGGCAGCTCTCAATTTCAAAACATTTTTCAGACCTGCATTATACAGACGCCGAGCCCGAACACGACCAATTCCGCGTAGCCTAACTAATGGAATTAATTCTTCTTTAATCCCATTCTTTATTCTCAATTTAATTTTGTTAATTTGATTTACTTTCTCAAGATTATCTGTCAGTTTACATAATTCTGATGCTCCGTAAAGCAACCAATCTGCCTTGGAAATAACATTTCTCAATTCTCCCGGAGGCACGTTGTATTCATCTAAGATAAATTCTTCATTACTTTCATGAATCCATTCATTCATTAAGAAGCAAGTTTTTGATTTTTTCAAAAATTCTGAATAAGTCCAATCCCACTCTTTTGGAGGTTCTCCTACAATTTTCGGTAGAATTTCATCAACTGAAGTTTCAATCCATTCATAATCTTTCTTTTGAATATTTGTCCACGGATACATTTCCCAGTTAGATGCAATCAAGTGAATAAGCGCAATATTTTCAAAATTAGTGTTTAATGAATTAAGGCCTTCAATCAAATCATGAGCAGCATCAGGATAGATATATAGTTCTGAAACCCTCCGGCCAATTTTTGTCGGTAAAATATTATTGTCCGTTTTCTTAATAAATCCGAAATCTATTAAGGAATCTACCGCATCTTCAATTTTTAATCTGAATCCAAAATCATCTCCAAATTGTGTTCCGTAGAATGTTTCTTTAAAAAATTCAACCAAATCTTCTAATTTTATTACAAATCCACTTGCCACTAAACTCAAAACTGCAGATCTTAATACCGGTTCAACCGAAAGTTTGGATGTAATCTCTTCTGAACTACCATTAACATATTTTTCTCTTATGAAATTAAGCTCTTTTTCAGTTCCGGCCAAAGTTATGGCTTCACCAAAATCATCTCCAAAAGTTGGCCGGCCTGCACGACCAGTCATCTGATGATATTCTAAAACGGGAATCCAATTCATCCCTCTTCCTGTAAATCGTTTCAAACTCTTCATTATTACTCTGAATGCGGGAAGGTTAACCCCCATGGCCAAAGTAGGAGTACAACATATGATTTTGATATTATCATTTCTAAATCCATTTTCAACAATCTTTTTTTGTTTACTCATCAATCCTGCATGGTGAAATGCTACGCTTCTTCTAACACACTTAGATAATCTAATACATTGTCGGGTTGCAGAACCCGCAGAACCTAAAATCTTGCCAGATATTTCTTCATTTCCTTCCATTTCAATCAGATTTGAAATTTTTTCTGCCGTTGATTCAGCAGATCTTTTAGTTGGACAGAAAATCAGAGCCTGTTTTTTTAATTTAATTGTATCAATTGCCAAACGAAGAACATCATCACTTACTGATTTAGCAATTTCTTTATTTTTTTTAAAATCAAAAAACTTCAATTCATCTTCATGAAAAATTCCTTGATGTAATTCGACAGGTCTCCATTTATCTTCAACTAATTCGGCATCCAACCATTTTGCAAATTCTGCAGGATTGCCGATCGTGGCACTCAAACCAATAATCTGAACTTTTTTCAAAATTCGTTTCAACAAAGTTATTATAATTTCCAAAGTTGGACCTCGCTTCGAATCATTCAATAAATGTATCTCATCAAAAACTACGGTTTTAACATCTTTGAGCCAATTAATATTATGTCTTAATAACGAATCAAATTTTTCACTTGTACAAACAATTATATCATATTTTGATAGCCACCCTTCTCTTGAATCAGGATCTCCAATAGACAATGCAGTTTGAATACCAAAATCACCATATTTTTCTTTAAATTCATCTGCCTTTTCAGAAGCCAGAGACTTTAACGGAACAATATAAACCATCTTTCCACCTTCTTCTAAAATCCGTTTTATTCCTGCTAATTCTGCAACAAAAGTTTTACCTGAGGCGGTGGGAGAGCAAACTAACATATTCTTCCCATCTAATAGTCCAGCATGTATTGCTTTTTCTTGACTTGGACGAAATTTTTCAAACTCCAAAGATTCATAAAATTTTAACGGTAACTTATCTTTAATTTTTGAAACTAACATACTATTAATTCTTAAGTAAGTTTAATAATCAATCTAAAGTTGACCGGTATAATCAATTCTATTTGATTTGTAACTTACATTATATATTTTATTTGTACTTGAAGTCTCACTAACTAAAATATTTTTCTCGCGATAATTAGTAACTAACTCGCTATGAGGACTTGTTGAGATTGATATAAAATCAATTAAAGAACCATTTACATCTCCTGCAGTATCACCAACATTTGGAATATCGTTACTCATACTTCCGTTGTAGTATATATACAAGGATGTACAATTTTTGGAATTAAGACTTAATGAAGACGGCTGAATTACAATATTGCAAGAAGTTAAACCACCGCCAACATATTCAATTAAAAAAGGGGTTGTCGAATATAATTCCTTTTTACAATCTGTACTAACAGAAAATTGAACTGTTGTATTAAAATAAGCTGATGAAGTAGGATCATCCACACAAATACCAATTACTTTTCTGCTATCGTAGTGAGTATCAATCCAATCATCGGGCACTGCGTCTTCATAAGCATTCTTATAATTTTCAAAAGCCAAATCATTTCCGCCATAAATCCGAAGCTCTTCAGCACTATTTGCATAAGTCATAGAAACGAGTAAGATAACTGCAATTACTACAACACCTGAGATAAAGAATTGTCCTTTCATAGTTTACTCCATATATATAATTTAAGTGTAGACCATCCTCCGGTTGAATCTTTATAGGTATATTCTGCATAACTTAAATCATAATTACTTATTGGAAGGTTAACTGTTCCATTAGTAAGGTAAAACCCAAAAGTATCTGGCAAATACGCGTCCACATAATCTTCAACAAATTCGGAATTATATGGTTCTTCATCAGAAATTATATCATGTCCATTCAGCTCTCGAAGTAAATCATAGGCAATCAACGAATTAATTTCAATATTCCTATCTTGTTGAAGTGAAGTGACTTGTAGAGAAGTAAATAAGGAAAATGCCAAAACTACTGCAAATATTATTTCAATGAAATATACATAACCGCGCTTGTTCATATTGAAGTTACTTTAATTTCCCCCATAAAATTTCGAGATATATTCACTTCATGCTCTTCATCAAATATACTCTGATTTATTAAAAATGAATCATCATCTTTAATTTTGTAAAGTCGTTTGTATTCACAACCATTTGCTGAAGGTGCACCCCATTCAAGTTTAGCTAAAGTATCATTACCGAGATAGACGGGATAATCTTTATCCAATGTTTTACTCCTAAACGAAATATCTCTGATAAAAATTAAATTATTATTTCGTTGAATATCTTGAATTGGACCGAAATTTGGACCATACCTAGTCCAATGTTCATCCCAATCAGAAAGCGTAGTTTTGTTGGTCGTATAAGCAATATATCTATGGTCGCAACCATTGTTAATCTTAGAATTATAATTTACTAAAAGCCCATATGATTTTTGAGTATATGTCACTGTATCACCTGCACCTAGATGCGAACAATATCCTGAGTCAGTATAACTATTAATCAAAGTAGCATTTGGAATCACCATCTCAATAGTTAGATATACGTCACTTGCTCCAGAGGTATTTTTAGCAGAGCCTATTCCAATTACATTTTGAACAAGTGAAGAATTAGAGCCATTAGTGTGATTTAACCAAATTTGGGCTACAGGTGAATCTCTACCTGATTGACTAATATCTTCTCTCGGTGTAGAATAAGCAGACTGAACATCAAAACCCTTTATTTCATACGCCAACTTAAATGAATCGCTTTTATTTGTATCATTATTATAGTTAGATAGATTTTTGTTGTCATAAATATATTTAATTGAATCATAATTTACTGTACCCGTGTCAGAACTTATACCGTATTTCGCAACCTCAACCTCATTATCTACCAGCTCCTTAAAAATTCTCTCTGAATTTGCACAAGATTCATAATCTTGTGCTAAATCTACTTCTTCCGAAGTAATTAAAACAACTCTATCTACAATGCCTACAAATAAGATTAGGAAAAAAAATGTTACAATAATATACTCTCCTACAACATATCCTTTTTTCATTAGCTAATTACTCTAACTGTTCGAACGAAATTTTTCGTACCTTTTTCATCTTCAATAGTTATATGAATATTATATTCTCCGGCTTGTTCAGGAGTTGCCCAAAAGTACCTAAATTCTCCTGAATTATCCGTAAAGATTTGCTTAGGAAGCCCTGAACTATCCGTAATTATTACATCTGCTCCTGAAACTGGAGCTCCCTCGGAGAAGACCTTACCTACAACTGTAATTTTGCTATCTATTGGTGCCTCTGTTGGGAATACAGAAATTTCGACAGATAGTTCTGCCGGAAATACAAATACAAAGAATACAAAAACGCTTGCTGAAACCATAATCACTACATGCTTAATTCCTGCAACTAATCTTTCTTCAGCAATTTGACCTGCAATTAGGCCTGCACAAATTGCTTCAACTAAGGTCATAAGGAAAAATAAATTTCGGAAATATTCAATTGTTAGTTTAGCGCCACCTTCTTGTATACCAATTCCTGAGAATGAACCAATTTGCTGAACATATAGAATCGGAGACAAGATTTTGTAAAGCGCAATTATTACTCCAACAAATACAAAAAAGATTATATACATAATTATAATCTGTTGATGCATTATTGATTTTCGTTCAGATTCCATATCTTTTATTATGTTAACATCTTCAGCAAGAGAACCAAGTGTTTTTTTAACATCTCCTCCGCTATGGAATGCTTCAAGAATAATTGCATTAACTCTACGGATTAACTGACTCGCAGCTAAACGTTTTGTAAATTTTTCCCAGGCTTTTGGAAAAGCTTGACTCCACGACAACCAGATATTAAGTTGTTTGATATGACTCGTTAATTTACCGTAATGTGTTTTACTCGCCACAGATATTGCTTGAGGGAGAGTCATTCCTGCAGATGCAGATTGAGACAAGTCTTCTAGAAAGTGTGGAAATTGATCTTCGGCAGACTTTATTTCAGAAAATTCTTTGAAGGATATCCAAATGGAAGGTAGAACTACGATAATTAGACCGATTGAAAGTAAAGCAATAATGGTGGTACTACTTGCGCCCATTAAAAACGCAGCCAGTGCCAGAATAAAGGGAGCAGGAAGAGCAAGAGCTGTGTAAAACAATTTCTTATTTCTCATTAACTCTTTTATTCTGCCCATGGTGATGAATTCTTAATTAGTAATATCAATGCGGTAGTTATTAACGGTAATCCTGCAAACACAGTTAGATAGTGAAATGCTTTAATCGTAGATATTGATATCCCTCCAACTGCACCCATTAACGAAGAAACCACAATGAAAAATATTGTACCAACGATAATTATTGTAATGTATAAATTCATTAACAAAGTCAAAGTTTTACCAAAAGATTGAAGTTTTCGTTTATATTCATGAACAAAACCCTTTGCCTTTTCATCTAAATATTTATTTAGATCACCTCCGACTTCAATACTATTTTTTATTCCAGCCAAAAACTCTGTCCATTCAGGAGATGGCGAACGAGCAATAGCTCTATCTAATGATGTCCGCAAATCCATACCCAATTTATTAACTTCATGATCTATTTTTCTAGATTCTTCTGCAGCAGCCGGATAGTCTTTGAATTTACTCAATAATCCAAATATTTTCTGAGGTTCAAACCCTGATTTAGATAGGGTTGACATGTAGATTGAAACAAAAGCTAATGAATTCTCAATTTTATCCTTTTTTTCACTAATTACAAAAGAAGGGTAAAGATAAACAAAACCTCCTACTATTAACCCAATAAATAAAGCAACAAAAAAGTTTACTGCCAAACCAATTAAACTGAAACCCATTGTCAAAAGTCCAATCAATTCTAAAAATAAAAAAGATAATCCGAAGCTCGCTAATGACAAGAATATAATCAATGAACCGTATGCCTCAATTGGAACTCCTAATCTTGCAATTTTTAATTTTGGACCAATTTTTTTAAAATATTTATTATTATTTTTGACTATGCTTCCAAACAATTCATTTGCACGCTGATATATCTTCATTTCTTCATCAAATCGAATACAGAATTTGGATGAACATAGTACATTTTGATAATTTTAGATACCTCGTCAAATCTTGTAATTTCAGATTCACTCATCCATTTTAGAATATTTGCCCTACGCATAACTTCTTCTAAAATTGCTGAAGATTCAGCAGCATGAGTCTTCGAAATTTGAGATAAAATAAAACTCTCGTTCTTTTCAAATTCATCAGTTCCTGGATTCCATATTATTGCATCATTAACTTTCAATTCCTTTTCTTTTGAGTCAAAACCTTCAACTTCTACTAGTTTTGCCAATTTTCTAAAGAATTTCCCTTCACGCTTTATTTTTTCTAGGAAAATAATAATATCTAGATTCTGTAAAACCGAAAGAGGTAACTCAATCGGAGGGTTAGATAATCTATCGATAACCGCCTCGGTTGTATCTGCATGAATTGTGGATAATCCTGGATGTCCTGTTGCCATCGCCTGAAATAGTACTTCTGCTTCAACACCTCTGACTTCCCCTACAATTAGATAATCTGGTCTTTGTCGCATGGAGGATTTCAATAATTGGTGCATATCTATTTCACCGTATTTATTTGGACCAAAACCTGCTCGAGTAACTTGAGGCAACCAATTTGTATGAGGTAATTGTAATTCTGAAGTATCTTCTATAGATACAATTTTATCATTTGGACGTATAAATAATGAAACTGCATTCAGAAAAGTAGTTTTACCTGTCGCTGTTGAACCTGCAATTAATATCGATTTTTCTCTTTCAATAGTAAACCACAAGTAAGCCAAAGTTATAGCATCTACAGTTCCAAATTTCATCAAATCTACTGGGCTCAATGGCGTCTTGAAGAACTTTCTTATTGTAAAATTGCTTCCACGTCTAGCTATATCTGTACCATAAGTTATTTGAACTCTTGAACCGTCTTCAAGAGCACCATCCATAAGCGGATTTGCGACAGAGATAGAACGATTTGCCTTTTGGGCCAATCGCATACAAAAAGAATCTAATTCTTCCTTTGAATCAAATTTGACATTTGTGGCCATTTCGCCATATAAAGGGTTACGATGAAAGATAAAAATTGGCAAATCTACTCCATCACAGCTAATATCTTCAATATTTGGGTCCATCATTAGCGCATCAATTTTTTCTAGGCCCAGTGTTTGCCTAAAAACATAATATTTCATTTTAATTGCATGATCGATTGCAGGAACAACACCCATTTTTGCCCAAATTTCATCAATCTTTTTATTCAAATAAGCATGAATCTTTAATTTATCTGTAAGCTTTCCGAATTCCAGGTCTAAATTTTCATGAAGTTCTTCAACAGTTTTATTAACTAATTCTTGCGAATATTCATTTAACATTGGTTCAGTTAGAGTATAAACTAAAGTATGATTTTCAATATCAAATTTTATATTTGTATAAGCCAAGCTAATCTGTTTTTCTCCGATAGAAGTACTAATCAGAGGATAAGTTTCATCAACCTTTTTCAATTCTTCTGAAACATTTTCAGAACTCTCTTTATGGTCCAAATGTTCGGAGGGCAATTTAATTCTAAGTGTTTTTTCAATTTTTTCATCAACTTTGAGTTTATGCTCCATTTTATTAGAATCAACGAGTGAGGTATTCTTCTGTTTAATTTTCTTAAGCATTCGAAGAGCTTTAGAATTGACCATGTCGAATATAGTCGGCAAGATTATATATGTTTTTAGTTAATTTTTATGCCCGAGCTATTCGAAGTCAGAGTGTATTCACCACCTGATACTGAAGAAGGAATTATGTATAGGTCTGTATAAATATCTTTACTGAAATAAGTTTTAGATAAAGTAAATCTTTGTTTAGCATCTTTTGTTATTATAATTTGGTCATTATTCAAATAGCCGCCCTTAGAATTGCTTGTCCCGTCTGCGCGTAGCGTTATAGTATAGAAATCTTCACCAAGTCGGTTAGGCAGAGAACGATATATCTTAAATTCTCCACTTTTATTCAAACTTTCAATATAGTAAATATCGGCCTCAACTTTTTCAAGTATACTATTAATCTCAGTCTCAACAATCAAATCAGTATTTGCATCTTTAATTGATAAATTCCATACTAATATTACGCCAAATATTGCCAAACTTATTACTGTCAATATACCTAAATAAACTATACTTACTTGTCCCTTCATTCTATATCTATCTCAACAGTTGGTTTAGTTATAGTTCCACAACCATTTTCCGCAGTTGTGTTTGTGTGATCATATTTTAATTTTATTTTATGTTTACCTTTACCAACTCCCGCATTATTACCTGCCTTCAACCTAATTGCAAAGCAACTAACACTATCCTTCAATACAGGATAATATAATTCATAAATCGCACTGCCTTGAAGAATCAAACAACTCGAACTATCTGTTCCAATCGAACCATTTGTTGAAGTATTTAGGCAAGCACCGCCTGCTGTTTTATTCCCTCCTCGAACAACAATTTTTTCCCCACTTGAAATCGGTAAATCAATATTTGTATAATAAACTAGTTTACTGCCACTCTCCATCAATAAATCTCCTGACTTTATTTCAAAATCAACAGTTCTCTGAGATTTTTGTGTAGCCACTTCTTTAATCGCACTATCTAATAGAATCATTCTATTCTCAATTCTGTCCAAATCATTAACATCTTTAGAATTTTGAATTAAAGGATTTGCCCAGATAAATACTACTGCGGTCACAGACAACATGATTAACGTTGCTAAAGTAAAACCAACTATTTGTGCTTGCCCAGTTTTCATATTAATGTACTGTTTATCTCCTTACTACTTTTCTGTTTTTTAGTGAAAACATTTAATATTTGTAAATCATTACCTACATTTAATCTGGAAGTAAAATCTGTTTCATAACTGTATTTTGAAATATCGCAATCAGAATTTTCTAATGAAAGAGTAAGGTCAGAACATTCACCTCTTTTCAAGACTTTGTTACATCCATCCACACAGTAAACGTTTCGATCAGCACAATATTTAATGGTTTCAAGTTTTTGAACTTCAAGATAATCTGTGTTTTGGTAAACTTGCGTTATATCTATAATAGTGCCTTCTTCATCCAGTTTATATCTAAAAATTAAACCATCACTGTAATCAGTACCGCCTCCATAAAGATAGTCTCCCATTTGTGCAAAAGTTTTAATGGAAACAGTAGTAGGTATATCCGTCAGAACAGGCACCAAATTTTCACCTTCTTGTCTTATCATTATAACTTGAGTTTTTGCAATACCTTCTTCACTAGTTATGAATGCTGCAACTGTACCCAAATTATCAAAATATTTTATATCTGTTACATTTAATCTATAATCATATCCTGCTCCAAAAGCATTAAGATCTAGACAGTAAATTACAGTTTCGGTCATATTATATCCGGTATATAGTAATGAATTTACTCCTCTTCCTGCCTTATCCCTTCCACGCACACCTATAAACACAGGTTTTGAATTTTCTAATGAAACCATAGCATCAAATTGATCGGCATAAAATATATCTGCAACTTGGTCAATTTGAATGGTACAGGCAGCTGCCTGAGTTGGATCATAACCGCACGCATCAAAACTAGTAACCTCATAAGGACATTCACTCGGATAATTCTTTTCCATACCTGATGCTATGTCTATAGTTTCATCAATATATGATCCTCCGCTAGAATCATTTAATGTAACTCCAATCAATAATTGATTTTCCCCATTTCTAATAATTCTTTGAATTGCAGTTACTGCACTATTACTAATGCTCCGACCGTTCGTTCCAAAAGCCGGAAGTCGTGTTTGACGATCGTAAATCGAAAACTGATGAGTTATAATTGCTTCTAGATTTGTTCCAAGAGTTGGAGAAAATAAAGTTCCGCCTTTAAACAGATGCTCTAACGTATCATCGGATTCAAGTGGACTTTGCGTAATGTCAAAATATTTAGTCACATTTTCCAAATCGACTCCTGCTGTATCATATGATACGCCGTCTAAAGAGGAGTTAACTACCAATCCAATATATTTGGGTTTATTATCAGGAATTTCACCCAACCCGCCATCCACATCAAGTCTTGCAGACCCGTGCAAAATTATATTTATTGGGCTAGTACAATTATTCCCACCTTCCACAAAAGTAGAGATTGAACTAAAATCAAATTCATCATAATTTCCAAAATCAGTAGTTACTACTTTTTCAGTCCAGTTTTCACCATCTGTTGAAGAGATTAAAGTGATACCGTTTTGTGTATTATTCCCGCCTAATACACCAACAATGGCTGTATTTAACTGGTCACATTTACAATCCACACCAAATTCTGAGCAAATCAATTCTTGATTCGATCCATAACCTTCATATAATTCAAAACTAATATCATCTTCAGATAAACTAATCCCTTTATCTTCGGCACAAATTGTTTGAGTAATCTCACCAAAATTATTCATATTTTTTTCGTTATCTGTTTTATAATATTGATCAATTAAGGAAGTAGATTGAGTTATTACTTGACTTTGTATGTCTCCAGTAAAAGTTTCAGAAGCACTCATTGCATCAGAGTGCACTCCAGTAAACCAATAGTAAAATGCAGTAGCAACTGTCAAAGTCATCAAGATTACAAGTACAAATGCAATAAGATTAGACAAACCGCGCTTCATAGATATCCAAGCTTATTTTTAGTTAAATAATTATCTTATATTTCAAAAGTGGCGCCTGTTGCAGATTTACCGGAAAAGTCCAATGTAAAATGTATGGAAGTATCTTCAGAATAAGAATTTAAAGAACAATCACCTGCCAAATCAATATCTAATTTTTGCGTCTCACCAACGAGTATATCATTTCCACATCCAGAAGTACAATCCGCGGCGGCACTACCGAGATATGTTTGACATATTACTGTTCCATCTCCTTGTTGTAATACAAATGAAGTTGTTGGTGAATCTGCTCCAATATTTACAGGTATATCTACTCCTCCGGTATTTTTAACATATATTTCTAAATCTCCGGAAACATGATCTGCGACTTGAATATAAACATTAGAGTTTATAGTTTCTCCTAACTCTGACGCATAATTTTCTCCACCTGATTGAAGTTCTCCTTGTATTCTAACGAACCAGAAGAATGCAGCTCCTGCTGCAGCAACTGTCATCATCATCAAAAGTATTACCGCAATAACTGGCGTTATTCCCTTCTTATTCATTTTTCGTCTCATTTTCTAAAGGTTCCTGAAGCAGTAGTTTTACCACTAAATGAAATTTTTGCATAAATCAATGAATCATTTGCTTTAGCATCAATATCACAATCTCCTCCGTCTCTCAATTCTAATTTAATAAGTCTTAATTCTTTCAAACCTAATTCGCTATCGCAACCGCTCCAACAATGTATATTATCTGAAGAAATTACCGTACCGTTCCAATCTGAAGTACAGATTATATCTTGTTCACTATCTAAAAGCGTCCATTGAGCTTTTGGTGAAGAACTCTGGTTAGCAATAGGTATCTTAGTAGTTCCTGTATTCAATAGATTTATAGTCAAATTTCTCGTTGATCTATCAAAATTCGCATCTTGCCAAGCCACATTTGAAGTCATTCTTTCAAAAGTCTGTTCCTGAAATTGTTGCGTTCCGCCCTGAAGCTCCCCCTGTATTTTAATTAACCAATAAAAACTAGCTCCTGCTGCAGCAACTGTCATCATCAATAACAAAATCATAGCAACAACTGGAGTTAATCCTTTTGACATGAATTAGATATTGCTTATTTATATAAAAACCTTACAGATTTTTTGTCCGTTTATATTTAACTTTCAGACCACGCGGGAAACGCTCGTTAAAGTAAGATTTACGTTTTATGGAAGAATGCAAATTTTGAGTTTCCTGACGTAGAGATTCATGTGAACCTTCCAATTTTTCCAATCTTGATAAAATTTCGCCTAATTGATCAACCTCTTCACTTGTTTCATCAATATCTCCCGAGAATATTTTTAGGAGATTGTCCAACTTATTAGTTAACTTATTCAAATTCTTCACAGTTAATTCGAATTTAGTTTCAATTTTCTGAACTGAATTCAAAATATTAGTATATTCTTTAGGTGAATTCTTTGATTTCTTATCTAACGATTTAATTTTCTTTAATTCAGATTCCAATTCCTTCAACTTTTTAGAAGGTACTAATTCAAATTCATCAGACATAACTTCATTATGTTGCGTTTAATAATAAACATTCCGCCAAAAAGAAGCCTTAAAAGTTTTCTTCTGAAGAAGAAATATGAATCCAGTTCAACCTATTTATATTTTACCTGAAGGTTCTACTCGAAACCAAGGTAAAAATGCACAAAAATCAAATATTGCAGCAGCAAAAGCACTTGCAGATACCGTTAGAACAACGTTAGGTCCCAAAGGCATGGACAAAATGATAGTTAGTTCATCTGGACACGTCACAATAACAAACGACGGAGTAACTATTCTGGATGAAATGGAAGTAGAACATCCAGCAGCAAAGATGTTGGTGGAAGTTGCAAAGGTACAAGAATCTGAAGTGGGCGATGGAACTACAACTGCCGTAATTTTGGCAGGAGAATTACTAAGTAACGCAGAAAAATTGCTTGATAAGAACATTCACCCAACTGTAATTGCAAAAGGATACGAACTGGCAGCACGAAAATCTCAAGAAATTTTATCAAAATTATCTAAGAATATAACTCTGAAAGACAAGAAAACGCTAGAACAAATTGCAACGACTGCAATGACCGGAAAGAACGTCGAATATGAAACTAAGAAGAAACTTTCAAAGTTAGCAGTTAAAGCAGTAACAAACGTAATTGAAGAAACAAAAACTCAGTTAATAATAGATTTAAATGACATTAAAATTGAAAAAAAGGCAGGAGACGATACAGAAAACTCTGAATTAATTGAAGGGATTGTCATAGATAAAGAGCGTGTTCATTCATCAATGCCTAGATTAGTAAATATGTCAAAGGTTTTACTTTTAGATGCACCAATTGAAATCACCGAAACAGAAATTGATGCAAAAATACAAATCACTTCTCCAATCCAAATGCAAGAATTTGTTGAACAGGAAGAAAAGATGCTCAAAGAAATGGTTGAAAAAATTGCTTCGACTGGTGCAAATGCAGTTTTTTGTCAAAAAGGAATAGATGATGTTGCTCAACATTATTTAGCTAAACACGGTATTTTTGCAACTCGAAGAATGAAAGAATCAGATATGAAGAGATTGGCAAAAGCAACCGGTGGAAACATAGTAACAAGTCTAAAAGATATATCTAAATCAGATTTAGGACACGCTGGAAGAGTCGAAGAAAGAAAAATATCAGGAGAACACATGATATTCGTTGAAAAATGCAAGTCTGCTAAAGCAGTTACATTATTAGTTAGAGGTGGAACCGAACACGTAGTTTCAGAAGTTGAGCGAGCACTAACTGATGCAATCGGCGATTTAGCTGCGTCAGTTTCAACAAAGAAAATAATCGCTGGCGGATCATCTATTGAATTAGAGCTTTCAAGAAATATTAGAAATTATGCAGATTCGTTTTCAGGCAGAGAACAACTAGCAATATCTGCTTTTGCAGATAGTTTGGAGGTAATTCCAATAACTCTTGCAGAGAACGCAGGATTGGATCCAATAAATACACTTGCTGAACTTAAATCAAAACATGATTCTGGAGAGGTTTGGGCAGGATTAAATGTATATACAGGAAAAGTTGAAGATATGTGGAAGAAAGGAGTAATAGAACCTGCAAAAATTAAAACACAAGCTATATCTTCTTCTAGTGACGTAGCTATCATGCTTTTACGAATTGATGATATAATTGCATCAAGACCTTCTAAACCAGAATTACCAGATCAAGTATAATTATTTAACGAAGCTTGCTTGAGTTCCTACTTGACCGGAGAAATCTAAATTTGCATAGAATAGACTACCGTTCGGATAAGTAGCATCGACTGCGATTAAACAACCAGCTGATAAATTAATTGTTAATGTTGCAGTACTTCCTGCACCTAAGTCAGTAGATCCACAACCTGAAATACATTGCGCCGGTGCTGCGTTAAGAGAAGAAGGGGCACAAATTATTCGTTGATCCTTATCTTTCAAAATAAGCGTTGTGGTAGGGGAAGTAGCACTTGATGTTAATGGAACAGGTTGAGTTCCCACATTTGCTAAAACTAATGTTAAGTTACCGTATGTTGTAGATTCTGGTTGATATTCAATATGATTTACTAATAGTTGAGAATTAACATGTTCATATAATGATTCAGCATGCTGTTCGGATCCACCAGTAAATGAAGATTGTACTCTAAGGATCCAGAAGAATGCAGCTCCTGCTGCAGCAACTGTCATCATCATCAAAAGTATTACTGCAATAATCGGAGTTACTCCTTTCTTATTCATTTTTCGTCTCATTTTAAGTTTCTCCCGATTCTAGCTAATAGGATCGCAACCACTAACAGTGCAACACTTGAGAATCCACTAAAGAAAGTTGTTAAAGAAACCCAGCTCAAAACATTCAGTTCTGCAGTTGCAGCTTGATTAACTAAATATAGAACTGCAAGAATCCATACTGCAAGAATCCCAAGTAAGCCTTTTTCAATGAAATTCTCTTGATCCACAGTTCGCATATTTCATAATATCTTCTCCACTATATAAACTTTTCACCCAGTTTTTTCAGGAAACGGGAAATGTTTATATTATAAAGTCAGTATAATAACTTCATGGGACAAACTCGAAATCTAATCAACAATGTGACTATCTCAAAAAACGGTTTCGTGTTCGATTTTCAAGAATTCTATACTCATGCAGGAGATTGGATAAAATGGAGAGGTTTTGGATTAATAGAAAGTAAATATGTTGAGAAAGTTACTCCAAACGGCAAAGACTATGAAATTCATTGGCTTTGTGAAAAAGACATTGATGATTATTCTAAACAAGTTTTCAAAATAATCTGGAATATGTACGGTGTAACAGATGTTGAAGCCACAATTAACCGAAAGAAAATCAAATTACAAAAGGGATCAATGTCAATGGATCTCAGTGCTTATGTTGAGTCAGATATTGAAGGAAAATGGGCCCAAGGATTAAGATCATTATTCAAGGAATTTTTTGAAAGATACATATATCGTTCAACTAAAAAACGAATAGAGGAGGAATTATGGGGCGTTTCATGGGAATACCATTCAGAAATAAAGACTTTCCTTGATCTCTATAAATATAGTTAAATGAAAAAA